>CAMAHM010000015.1 GCA_945834535.1 uncultured Sutterella sp.
GCTAATCCATTCAGAACCCCCGTCTCCTCACCGAGGCGGGGGTTTTGTCTATCTGCGCTCCGTTGTATCATACGAAGCCTTACTTTCAGGATTCTTCTCACGATGACCGATCCGCAGTCCGTCCCTGATTTCGAGCTTGTCCCGCCGAGCGCTGATGACCTTGAGCATCGGCGTACCATGCGTTCGGCCGACCGCAAGCAGCAGATCATGGAAGCGGTGGTTGAGATTCTGTCGGCCCGTTATCCCGAGAAGTTCACCATCAAGGAAATTGCCGCTCGCGCCGATGTTTCCGAGGCAGGACTCTATCGTCACTTCACGAGCAAAACGCAGATCCTTGAGGGCATCATCGCCTTCTGCGACGTCTCAATCCGCCAGATGTGTGCCGATATTGATGCGCAGCCGGGCGTTACCATGCTGCAGCGCGCTCTGCTCAAGGTGCAGACCCTGCTGCGCTTTGCCGAGACCAATCCGGGTCTGACGCGCATTCTTGACGGCGAGGCCCTTATTTACGAAGACAACGACCTTGCCGAGCAGGTCGGCCGCATTCTTGCCAAGGCTGAAACCAGTATTCGTCAGTCGCTCAAACTTGCCGCCATCGAACGGGAAATCCCTGCCGACACCAACTTCTCCATGCATGCCAATCTGATGATGAGCTTTGTGGAAGGGCGCTGGCGCAGGTTTTCACGCAGCGGCTACAAGACCCTGCCCACCGAAGGCTGGGCAACGGCCGGTGCCTTTTTTGCTCGTCTGGGGCGCTGACAGAAAGGCCGTTCGGCGGAACCGAACGGCCTGAGGCATGGTTGCTGTTATCGGGCGCTGATGCGAGAGCACAGGCTAAGACTTGCCGAAGACTTCGTTAAGCTGCTGCGTGACGCGAATGAAGGTCGTGCGCATGGTGAGCTCCTTCAGGCGCTTGGCTCCCACATAAGTGCAGGCACTGCGCACGCCCCCGAGAATATCAAGGCACGTCTGATCCACCGGGCCGCGGTCGGGCAGATACACGATCTTGCCTTCTGCGGCGCGGTAGCGGGCTACGCCCCCCGAATACTTATCCATGGCGGCCTTGGAGCTCATGCCGTAGAACGCACGCATCTTGATGCCGTCGCGTTCGATGACTTCGCCGCCGCACTCATTGTGGCCGGCAAACATGCCGCCCAACATCACAAAATCGGCTCCGGCACCGAAGGCCTTGGCCACGTCTCCGGGGCGCGTGCAGCCGCCGTCGGCGCAGATGCGCCCGCGCAGGCCGTGCGCCGCATCGGCGCACTCGATGATGGCCGAGAGCTGCGGATAACCTACGCCCGTCATCTTGCGCGTTGTGCAAACCGATCCCGGACCGATGCCGACCTTGACGATGTCCGCGCCCGCAAGAACCAGTTCTTCGGTCATGTCGCCCGTGACGACATTGCCTGCCATGATCACGATGTCGGGGTAGGCGGCGCGCATTTTCTCAATAAAGCGCACGAAGGCCTCGGTGTAGCCGTTGGCCACATCGATGCACACGTAGCGAATGCTCCCGTTGGCGCGCTGCATCACCGACTCGAACTGATCCCACTCGCGCTGCCCGATACCCAGCGAATAGAAGGCTGCCGATTTGCGCTCGAGCGAAGAAAAGAAGTTGAGATACTCGTCGGCCCCGTAGTGCTTGTGCAGAGCGGTCATCATGCCGTGGGCGTCCAGCGCCCGAGCCATCTCAAAGGTCCCGGTCGTGTCCATGTTGGCAGCAATGACGGGGACGGAGTTAAAGACTTCCGAAGACCATCGGAATTTGATTTCCCGCGTGATGTCCACTTCACTGCGGCTTGTGAGAGTGGAGCGCTTCGGGCGGATGAGAACGTCTTTGAAATCGAGTTTGACGTCGGTTTCGATGTGCATGAGACCTCCGGCGAAAGAAGCGGGGCGCGTTTTATGCGCCCGCAGACACGAAAAACGCCGGGTTCGAAGTTCAAACCCAGCGTTGTCTCAGTTTAGCCTTTTTGCAGACGGATTTGCGTCTTAGAGCTGCGGAATGCGGCTTTCGAGCGCCAGCATGTCGGCAGTGGTTTCCCGACGGCGAACAAGGTACACGTGTTCGCCGTCAACAAGAACCTCAGCCGCACGGGGGCGGGCGTTGTAGTTGGAGGCCATAGACATGCCGTAGGCGCCTGCGGCGGCCATGACAAGAAGGTCACCCTGATGCGCAGCAAATGTGCGTTCCTTGGCTAGAAAGTCGCCGCTCTCGCACACAGGTCCCACGATGTCCCAGACTTCGGCCCCTTCGCGTTCAACGACGGGCAGAATGGGCATTTCGGCCTGATACAGCGTCGGGCGCATCATGTCGTTCATGGCTGCGTCAACAATGCAGAAATTCTTGGCGGTCGTCGGCTTAAGGTATTCGACGCGCATCAAAAGCGAGCCGCAATTGGCAACGAGCGAGCGCCCCGGCTCAAAAAAGAGCGGCAGGTGGGCTGCCGCGGGACGCGCGGCGACGCGACTGCGGACGGCCGCCAGCATTTCAGCGGCCGCGGGAGGCGTTTCATCGGCGTAACGCACGCCCAGACCGCCCCCGAAGTCGATATGGTCGAGTCGAATGCCTGCCTGATGGAGCTCCTCGATGAGGTCGAGCACTTTGTCAGCCGCATGCACGAAGGGTTCAAGCTCAGTGATCTGGCTGCCGATGTGGCAGTCGATGCCCGTGACGATCAGATTGGACATGCTTGCAGCGGCCTGATACGTCTCAAGAGCACGGTCGTAGGCGATGCCGAACTTGTTGTTTTTAAGCCCCGTCGAAATGTAGGGATGCGTTTTGGCATCGACATTGGGATTGACGCGTAACGAGATGCGCGCTTTGCGGCCCATGGCTGCAGCCGTAGCGTTGAGGCGTTCGAGTTCGGGAATGCTCTCAACGTTAAAGCACAGCACATCTGCTTTGAGTGCCGCACGAAGGTCTTCTTCGGTTTTGCCTACGCCCGAATAGACGATGTCCGAGCCTTTGGCACCGACCGCCAGAGCTCGCTCAAGCTCTCCGCGGCTGACGATGTCAAAACCGAAGCCTGCGCGCAGAAAAAGATCCAGAACGGCCAGATTGTTGTTGGCCTTCATGGCGTAGAACACGCGATCGGACGTGCCGGCCACACCCCGACTCCAGTCGTCGATGCGCGCCTGAAGCGCGCTGCGCGAGTAGACATACAGGGGCGTGGCGAATCTTTCGGCGAGCGAACGGAAGGAAACGTTTTCGCAAAAAAGTTCGCCGTTGCGGCGCGACAGGCCGCCGAGCGTTTCAATGGTGACGGACATTTTGTTTTTATGAGCTGTGAGGGGAACGGCAGGAAAGAGTGTCTGACGTCAGGAGACGGTCTTGGAAGCGACGGCAGGGGCTTCCTGCAGCGACGCAATCGGAGTCATATCACCCGCGCGGGCGGTGTCGGGCAGAACAAGCGGCCCCTTCTGGCCGCAGGCCGAAAGAGCTCCCGCAAGGGCGACAAGACACACGGCCGTAAAAACTTTGCGTAACATGGCGGACAAATTTCCTGAAAAAGAATCGGGTACAGGTGTGAATTATGACTGAAACTGAATTTATTGAGGCTTCCGATGCGCTGATGGATGCCGTCGAAGATGCGGTGGCAGAGCTTGACATCGATACTGAGCGTGCCGGCAACGTATTGACGCTTGAGACGGACGACGGCGAGCAGATCGTCATCAACCGACATACGCCGACGCAGCAGATGTGGCTTGCAAGTCGCAGAGGCGGTCTGCACTTCTCCCTCGAGGGAGAGCGCTGGGTCAACACGCGCGGCGGAGAGGACTTTTGGGGTAGCCTGCAGGCGACTCTCTCAGCGCTTCTCGAAGAGGACGTCCGACTGCATCAATAGGTCGAGGGAGCCTTCGGCAAAAAACGGGATCGAACAAACCGCTCGGTCCCGTTTTTTGAAGCTGAGCACACGTCAGAAGATCTGATCGCGCAGAATGTCCTGATGGCGGTTCCGGTCTTCGACCTTGCCCGACAAAGGCACATCGCGCACCGCCTGATCCACGCTGTCGGCGTAGTAGTAGACGCCGTTGATCAGTACGACGCTCGAGGGTTGACGACGTCGGTAGATGGGTTCGTCCTTGAGCACGGTCTTCATGTAGTCAAGCCAAATCGGCAGGACAAGGCCGCCGCCGGTTTCGTTGCTGCCGAGCGGACGCATCTGATCGTACCCCATCCAGCCGATCGCCACGAGTCGGCCGGCGTAGCCCGAGAACCACGCATCGTGCGAGTTGTTGCTCGTACCTGTTTTGCCGCCGATGTCGGGGCGCTTGAGTTCGCGGTACACGCGAGCGGCCGTGGCGCCGGGGGCCGAGGCGACGCCGTTCAATAGCGTATGCATGATGTAGGCGTTGCGTTCATCGATAGCGCGGATGCGCTCGTCTCCCGCATGCGGGTTGCGGGTCTGCATCAGTACGCGGCCGTCAGCGTCGGTGACACGGTCGATGACGTAGGGCAGCACGCGAAAGCCCCCGTTGGCAAATACCGAGAAGGCCCCCGACATTTCCCAGGGCGTTGTCGAACCGGCGCCGAGCGCGGTGGTGAGCTGCGCGGGTGTGCGCGAGGGCGGAAAGCCGAATTTGGCGGCGTATTCCTGCGCATAGCG
Organism: uncultured Sutterella sp.; assembly: GCA_945834535.1. Classification (GTDB taxonomy): domain Bacteria; phylum Pseudomonadota; class Gammaproteobacteria; order Burkholderiales; family Burkholderiaceae_F; genus Duodenibacillus. The sequence goes on from CAMAHM010000015.1 coordinate 4,614, forward strand.
GCCGCCGATCGACTGCATGATGCGGATCGAAATCAGGTTTTTGGACTTCTGCAGGCCGCGCGCAAGCGTCATGGGACCATCAAAACGGTTGTCGTAGTTGCGCGGTTCCCACAGTTCGCCCCCCGTCAGTCGAGGGTCGATGAAGATGGGGGCGTCGTTGATGATGGTGCCCGCGTTGAACCCCTTGTCAAGCGCCGCCGAATAGATGAAGGGCTTAAAAGTCGAGCCCGGCTGACGCAGCGCCTGCGTGACGTGGTTGAACATGTTCAGGTAGAAGTCAAAACCGCCTACGAGCGAGCGCACGGCGCCGGTGTCGAATTCCACGCTCACAAAACCTGCCTGAACTTCGGGAATCTGCGACAGCGTCCAGCCCTTGTCGGTCTGCGAGACGCGGATTACGGAGCCGACCTTCAGGGGGTTGGCCAGCGCATTCTTGTCCTTGGTCTTGGGGGTGAGCCAGTGCCCCGCGAATTTGCGGCTTTCGGCATCAAGCTCGACTTCCACAAGATCCTTGCCCGAAAGCATGACCGCCTTGAGTCCGGTCGGGGTGATCTGCGTCAGAACGGCCGGCTCGAGATTGGGTGAGGAGGCTGCTTTGCGCAGCGTTGCACGGATCTGCGCGTCGCGCCCTTCTCCGGACAGATCCACAAAACCCGACGGGCCGCGGTAGCGGTATTTGCGATCGTACGCAATCAGGCGCGAGCGCACGCTCTGCCAGGCGGCCTGCTGATCGTTGTCGCGAATCGTCGTGTAGACGTTCAGGCCCCGCGTGTAGGTCTCATCCTTGAAGATGTCGTACATGAGCATGCGGACCATTTCGGCAACATACTCGGCGTGCACGCCCTTGTCGTTGCGCACCGTCTGCTCGCCCCCGGTCTGCACCGGCATGAGCGGGGCCTGTTGCTCTTCCTTGTAGCTCTGCTCGTCGATGTAGCCGAGGTCGTACATGCGGCGCAGCACGTAGTTTTTGCGCATGGTGGCGCGGCGCGGATTGACGATCGGGTTGTAGGCCGACGGCGCCACGGGCAGGCCCGCAAGCGTGGCCGCTTCGCCGATGGTGAGTTCGGAGAGCTGCTTGCCGAAGTAGGTCTGGGCAGCCGAGGCAAAGCCGTAGGCGCGCTGGCCGAGATAGATCTGATTGAGGTAGACCTCAAGAATCTGGTCCTTGGTGAGATGGCGCTCGATCTTGTAGGCCATCGCGATTTCATAGATTTTGCGCGTGTAGGTACGCTCGGTGCTCAGAAAGAAGTTGCGTGCGACCTGCATGGTGATGGTCGAGCCGCCCTGGCCGCGGCGGCCGGTGAGCACGTTGGAAATCGCGGCACGGGCAATGCCGGCAAGTTCAATGCCGCTGTGCTCGTAAAAGCCGTTGTCTTCGGCTGCCAGAATGGCGTACTTCACAAAGCCCGGAATTTCGTGAAGGCGCACAAAATCGCGGCGTTCTTCGCCGAATTCGCCGATCAGAGTGCCATCGGCCGTATACACGCGCAGCGGAACCTTGGGCTTGTAGTCGGTGAGCGAGTCGATCGAAGGCAGCTGGGAGTAGATCACCGAAAAGGCGATCAGACCGATGCTGACGGCCGACAGAAAGCCGGCAACGCCCAGACCAAAGGCCCATGCGAACACACGCGACCAACGGATGCGACGTGCGGGGCGGCGGGCGGCGGATTTTGTTTTTTCTACAGTCACAGCGCAAGCAAAGCCAAAACAATGAACGGCCCGTCGGGGCCGTTCAGGGACACGAAAATCAAACGGTGCGCAATTATACAGGCGAAGCCCCTTAAATCCGCGCGAAAACAATACGTTGCATTTGCGCGGTGCGGGGCCCCTGCCGGGATGTCGCGCGCCGGGAGCTACAGAACGCGGCGCAGGAACGAACGGGTACGTTCTTCCTGAGGATTGACGAGCACGTCTTCGGGGCGGCCCTGCTCGACAATGACGCCGCCGTCCATGAAGACGACATGATCGGCCACTTCACGGGCAAAGCCGATTTCGTGCGTGACCACCACCATGGTCATGCCTTCGTCGGCAAGGCTCTTCATGACGCCGAGCACTTCACCGACAAGTTCCGGATCAAGGGCCGAAGTCGGTTCGTCGAACAAAATCGCCTTGGGTTCCATCGCCAGAGCGCGGGCAATGCCGACGCGCTGCTGCTGACCGCCCGACAGACGCACCGGGTAGTCGTTGACCTTGGCTGCCAGACCGACGCGTTCGAGCGCCTTGAGGGCGCGCTCGCGCGCTTCTTCCTGGGGACGGCCGGAGACGACCATCTGACCGAGCATCACATTCTCGAGCACCGTCTTGTGGGGCCAAAGATTAAAGCGCTGAAACACCATACCCAGATGCTCGCGCAGACGGTTGATGTTGGTTTTGCGGTCAGTCACTTCGACGCCGTCGACCGTGATCGAGCCGTTATCGGCGTCTTCAAGAGCGTTGATGCAGCGCAGCATGGTCGACTTGCCCGAGCCCGAGGGGCCGAGAACAACAACCTTTTCACCGCGGTGCACGTCGAGATCGATTCCTTTGAGAACCATCAGATCCCCAAAGTGCTTGTGCAGATTGCGGATGCTGATCATCACATCCTTTTCGGGCGTCGTCATTTGTCGTCCCCCTTGCCGAGGCGCTGTTCAAGCACTCGAATCAGATAGGCCAGACCGAGCGTCATGACCCAGTACATCAAAGAAATGGTCAGATAGGGTTCCCAGTAGCGGGCGCTTGCACCGGCCACGGTACGGGCCGCGTATGCAAGTTCCGTGAGGCCGATGGCCGACACGAGCGAGGAGTCCTTCAAAATAGCGATGGCGTTGTTGCCCAGAGCGGGCAGCATGCGGCGGAAGGCCTGCGGCAGGATGATGTGGCGCATGCACTGCCAGTAGGTCATGCCCACAGAGCGAGCGGCTTCGCTCTGCCCCTTGTCGATCGACTGAATACCGGCACGGAATACTTCGGACATATAGGCGCCGGCATTAAGACTGATGGCCAGAAAGCCGGCCATGAAGGCACCGTAGTTGCTGCGCAGTTCGCGGGCAAGGGGACCCGAAATGATCAGACCGTCCACCGGATGAATGAAAATCGGCAGCACCGCGAAGTACATCAGAAAAATCTGCACGAAAAGCGGGGTGCCGCGGAAAAAGCTCACCCAGATCGTCACGGGCCAGCGAACGCCGTAGTACAGAATGTCCTTCCAGGGCTCATGGCGGGCCGAGGCGGTGCGGGCCATGCCCAAAATCATGCCCAACACGACGCCGCAGAGCACGCAGCCGACGGTGAGCTCAACCGTCATCGTGACGCCTTCTACAAACAGGGGCCAGTATTCGGCCAGAACGTCAAAGCGAAAACCAAACATTTAAACGGATTCCTCGTCGGGACGCGGCAGGCCTGCGCTCTGCCGACGCCGCCCCGCAGGGGCTGTAAAACGGACGGCCCGCAGCTTGTGGCGGCAGGCCGATCCAAAGGTGAACGACACCGTCAAACGCATGACGGTGTCTCAAGAGCGGTTAGTCGATCGGCAGCTTCGGAACGGGGGTGTTCGCACCGAACCACTTGGCGTAGATCTTGGCGTAGGTGCCGTTCTTGTAGACCTTGCGCAGACCGTCATTGATCTGATCGAGAACGGCCTTGTTGCCCTGACGCACGGCAATGCCGAAGTACTGATCCTTGAAGGACGGATCGCGGGCCTGGTTGAAGGCCTTGTCAGGGTTCTGCAGAGCGTAGTAGGCAAACACGCCGACGTCACCGACGGCAGCGTCCACGCCGCCCGCGGAGAGCTCTTCAAGAGCGAGCGGGGTATTGTCAAAGCGCTTGATGTTGCGCGAAGCCTTGCCGAAGGCTTCACTGCAGGCGATGTCGCCGGCCGAATTAGCCACCACGGCTACGTTGCGGCCGCGCAGATCGGCAAGCGAGTTGATCTTGACGTTCTTCTGCGTGAGGATCAGCTGATGGGCGGCGAAGTAGGGCAGCGAAAAGTCCACCACTTCCTTGCGCTTGTCGGTAATCGTGATGCCGCTCATGATGATGTCGCGGTCGCCGTTCTTAACAGACTCAAAGATCACGCCCCAGAGCGTATTGATGAACTGCACCTTGAAGCCCTGAGCCTCGGCAATGGCCTTCATGAGATCGATGTCGAAGCCGACGATCTCCTTGCTGGGGGTTTGGAATTCAAAGGGGCGGTACGTGGCACCCGTGCCGACAGTGTATTCAACGGGGGCTGCGACGGCGGCACTGCTCACGGCAAGCGTCGTGCAGGCGGCGGCCGCAAGGAGAATGTGCTTGAGGGACATGACTGATCTCCGAGTCTCTTGCAAAAGCGTTGGGAATGAAAGCGTTGTCTTTCGGCAACTCGGCGCGTCTGCCAAGTCCGCATGACGGTGCGGAACGGCGCGCAGAACGAACGGCACGCTTTTGGGGGGTAATTTTGACCCAAAAGCGCGCCGCGCGCCAACCCCGCAGAGTGCAAGCGCGGGAAATCAGGAAGAAAAAAGCCTCTTTCAGCTTCTGTTTTTGAGGCAGATGTAGGTGCCCATGGTCTGCGCTTGCGCAAGGATGTGTCCTTGCATGGCCTGCTCGGCCTGCGCACGCGTGAAATCCTCGGGCAGATCGAGTCGACAGTCGAGAGCGTAGAGCTTGAAGTAGTAGCGGTGCACGCCGATGGGCGGAAGCGGCCCGGACCAACCGCGGCAGCCCGAATCGTTGACGGCGGCTGCGGCGCCCGCGGGAAGCGACTTCTCACCTTCGGCAAGGCCGCGGCAGTCAGGCGGCAGATTGACGACAAGCCAGTGCAGCCAGATCAATTTGGGCGCCTTCGGATCCGGAGCGTCCGGATCATCGGACAACAGCACCAGACTTTGGGCGCCGGTCGGGACATCTTCAAACACGAGTTCGGGCGACAGGTCGCTGCCTTCCTGCGTGAAGCGGGTGTCCATCGGGGTGCCGTCGGCAAAAGCGGGACAGACGATGCGCATCAGAAATCCTCCTTTTCCTGCGGGGGTTCGGGCGAGTCGGCCGCGGCGTCGGCTTTGTCGGGTGCCTGACCGATGCGGCGGAAGTTTTCAAAATCGTACAGCGTTTTGTCAGCCAACTGCGAGGGCGACACACGCATCGTGGACATGAAGAGGTTGTAGACGCGGCTGTCGTACTGACGATCCCACTCGCGCAGCATGGCTTTGATCTCTTTGCGCTGCAGGTTTTCGCCGGCGCCGCACAGATCCTTCGGAAAGAGCGGGTAGTTGCAGATCTGCGCCCAACGGCGCAGTTCATGCTCGCGCAGGTAGATGAGAGGCCGGATGACGACGTTCTTTTTGTCGTCGCTGCGCAGCACGGGCGGCATGGCCTTGATGCCGCTGCCGAAGAACATATTCAAAAGCAGCGTGGATACTACGTCGTCCATCTGATGGCCCAAGGCGATCTTGGTGCATCCGAGACGGGCGGCAACGGTGTAGATGATGCCGCGACGAAGACGGGCGCAGAGCGAACAGACATTTCGTCCGTCCGGAATGAGCTTTTGCACGACCGAGTAGGTGTCCTGATACTCGATGTGATAGTCGGCCCCCTTCATCTTGAGCCACTCTTCGAGTTTTTCCGTGGGGGCGCCCGGAATGCCCTGGGCGATGTGAACGGCCACGACGGAAAAGCGGATCGGCGCACGCTTTTGCAGGCGCAAAAGGGCATCGAGCAGCACGTAGCTGTCCTTGCCGCCGCTCATGCAGACCATCACCTTGTCGCCGTCGGCGAGCATCTTGAAGTCGATGATGGCTTTGGCCACGAGGCGGACGATGCGCTTTTCGAGCTTGCGCATGGCCACCGTGGCAGGCACATGTTCGCCCGGCGCGACCTCGATGAGCTTGGTGTGCGTCACGCGGCTTTTGGGCATCTTGCCGGGTTTGACGCGGATGCGTTCGGCATCCGCATAGCTTTCTTGGACTGTGTCAGACATCGGGATTGGTGCGGAAGGTTTCCACGCAGGCGGCCGCAGCATTGGCGTAGGCCGCGGTCTTGGCCGTGCGAATGCAGGCGGCCCGCACGCGCGGATCACGGAACAGTTCGATAAAAAGGGCGTCGTGCACGCTCTCCTGCAGCTCAATGTGTCCCCGTGCGGCCACCCGATCGATGGCTCGGGCGACGGCCGAATAGTCGTAGACCGAGTCAATTGTGAGCGGCGTGCCCAGAGGCTCGAGCGGCGTGTAGACGTCGACGGTAAAAAGGACGGGCTGCGTGCGACCGTGCTCTTCATCAAGACAGCCGATGGCCATGTCGACCCGGTAGTCAAGGAGCGTGCACTTGCGCAAGGTTTGTAAAAGCTGCATCAGAAGAACGTTGGAAAAATTCCAGATCAGGAATGCGTGCGTGAGCGTACCACAAAGCACGAAGGTCGCAATCGGCTCGACGGGCATTTGTTTGCCCGCTCCGCCTACAATGCGCACAGATTCCGCCGATTCGACGCGCGGGCATTTTGCAACAACGGAACACCATGCGCTGGCTGCTCACGATACTGATCGCACTGATGGTACTGATGACGCTCGTGCCGAGTTTGGAAAAAATCGGTCTCGGGCGGCTGCCCGGCGACCTGAACTTCACGGTCTTTGGCAAACATGTGCGCATTCCAGTCGCAAGCACGATTCTGATCGTGCTCGGCTCGTATCTGATCGGGCGTCTGATTTAGCGCCTCTGTTCATCCCAGACCGCAAGACAGGCTTCAAGTCGTGTTTTCTGCAGTGCCGCGGGAATGTCGGCGGGCCGCACCTGAGCGCGCGCAACGGCGCCCGCATCCACGCCGATGAAAGCCCGACGAAGACGCTCGACGCGACTGAGATCGAGGGAGTGCGGCGCCAGACAAAAGAGCGCGTGAACGAAGGCCTCAAACCTCTCGGGACGGCGCAGAACGTCGCACTGCTGCAAAATCTGCGTCCAGTCCGCAGCCGAGCGCGCCTCCAGAGTCGGCCGACGCATGCGCACCAGAAGATCACACAGCGATGCGGTCTGCGCATCAAGCCGCAGGGTCTGAAGTTCCCGAAGCACGTTTTTGCCTGCAAAGGCGTCGGCAAAAACGAGCGCCGCCACCACCGAACTGCGCTCGGCTTCAGGCACCGTGTCGGGGTTGGAAGCACGCTCGATCGCCGGGAGCGTTTCAGGCGACAGTGCGCCGAAACGGCGCTCCCACCAACCGCACTCACAGAGTACCTCGATCATGCGTACGGGAGCGGTGCGCGCAAAGCCGCGCGACATCTCCTTCCAAACGCGTTCGGCAACAAGCGCGTCGGCTTCTCCCGAAGCCACCATCTGACGGCACAGCGCCATTGTTTCCGGCGCCACTGAAAACGCGGGGAAGGTGGCGGCAAAGCGCGCCAGACGCAGGATGCGCACGGGATCTTCGCCAAAAGCCTCGCTGACGTGGCGCAATACGCCCGCCGCCAGATCCCGTCGGCCGCCGTAGGGATCAATGATTTGCCCCTGCTCGTCCATGGCCATGGCGTTGACGGTGAGATCGCGCCGACGCAGATCGTCTTCAAGCGTGACGTCCGGTGCGGCGTAAAAACTAAAGCCGTGGTAGCCGCGCGCCGTTTTTCGCTCGGTACGGGCCAGGGCGTATTCCTCGTGCGTCTTGGGGTGCAGGAAGACCGGAAAATCGGCGCCCACGGGCAAAAAACCGCGCTCGCGCATCATCTCGGGCGTGGCACCGACCACCACCCAGTCTCTGTCGCCTTCGGGGATGTCGAATCCTGCCTGACGTAAAAGTGCATCACGGACGCATCCGCCCACCCTGTAGATCTGCATGCCGATTCCTATGGGGTTGAATTTTTCGTTTGATGTTCTGACAAAAACGCTCGCAGTGCCCGCCCCGTGGGCGTGTCGCATCGGGCAACCTGAGAGGGTGCGCCCTGTGCGACTATCCGTCCGCCCGCCGGGCCCCCTTCGGGACCGAGATCAATCACGCAGTCGGCTTCGGCAACAACATCCAGATTATGTTCGATCACAAGAACCGTGTTGCCCGCGTCCACGAGGCGCTGCAGGACGGCGATCAGTTTTTCGACGTCGGACATGTGCAGTCCCACGGTCGGCTCGTCGAGAATGTAGAAGGTGTGCGCTCGATGTCGAGTGCTGCGCACGGCGCTCGTCGAAGCTTTGGCAAGTTCAGTGACGAGTTTGATGCGCTGCGCTTCGCCCCCCGACAGCGTGCTCGAGGGCTGACCGAGGCGAAGATAGCCCAACCCCACGGCCTGAAGCAGTTCCAAAGGCCGGGCAATAGAGGGGCTCGAAGCAAAGAATTCGACTGCCTCGTCGACGGGCATGTTCAAAATCTGACCGATGCTCCTGTCGCGCCATCGCACACTCAGCGTTTCTTCGTCAAAACGCATGCCGCCGCAGGCTTCGCAGGCAACCTTGACGTCGGGCAGAAAACTCATGGCGACGGTGACTTCCCCGTTGCCCTCGCACACGGGGCAGCGCCCTACAGCCGTATTGAAGGAAAAGCGTGTGGCTTCGTAGCCTCGGGCCTGAGCTTCGGGCGTGGCGGCAAAAAGGTCGCGGATTTTGTTGAAAAAGCCCACATAGGTGGCCGGGCACGAGCGCGGATTTTTGCCGATCGGAGTTTGGTCAACTTCGAGTACACGATCGATCTGCTCGGCTCCTTGCAGACTGCCGCACCCCTCAAGCGACGGTGCTACGCCCTTATTTTGTACGGCTGCCGACAAATTGGGCAGCAGTACGTCGCGCGCGAGCGTCGACTTGCCCGAGCCCGAGACGCCCGTGAGTACCACGAGACGCCCGAGGGGAATGTCGATCGACAGATCGCGAATATTGTGGCAGGTGACCCGGGCCAGGCGCAGACGGGCACAATCCTCAAGCGGGCGCGCGGACCGGCCGTCGTGCATCAGGGGCGAGCGCAGATAGCGGCCGGTGACGCTTCCCTCGGCGGCCATGATATCCGCCACCGATCCCATGGCAACGCAGGTACCGCCTCGAGTTCCCGCGCCCGGACCGATGTCGATGACGTGGTCGGCGCGGCGAATCATTTCTTCGTCGTGCTCGACCACGACGACCGTGTTGCCCTTGTCCCGAAGACCGGTGAGTGCGTCGATCAAAAGCGCATTGTCGCGGGCATGCAGACCGATGGTCGGTTCGTCGAGCACGTAGCACACGCCCTGCAGCGTGCTGCCCAGCTGCGAGGCAAGACGAATGCGCTGGGCTTCGCCGCCCGACAGACTCGGCGCGTCACGGTCGAGGCTGAGGTAGCCCAGCCCGACCTTCTGCAAAAAGCGCAGACGCGAGACGATTTCCTTGACCGCATCTTCGCCGATCGCTTTTTCACGGCCTTCAAGATGCACGGCTTCGAGTGCTTTGAGGCAGTCGTCGACCGACAGCGCCGTGGTCTGCGCAATCGAGCGTCCGGCAAAGTAGACCGAACGGGCAACGGCATTCAAACGGGCTCCGCCGCATTCGGGGCAGACGGGGGCGCCCGTCAACTCGTTCCAGACGGCTTCTTCCCCCGTCTGTTCCGCATCAAAGCCCGAGAGCTTGAGTCCGGTGCCGAAGCACGCCGGGCACCAGCCGATCTTGCTGTTGAAGGAAAAAAGACGCGGATCGGGATCGGGGAAGCTGGTTTGGCAGCGCGGACAGGCCCGTTTGGTGGAATAAGTAACGCTTTGACCGGTCGCGCCCGACGGGGGCGGCGCCGACTGTTGGGCGCCGTCCGAGAGTACGGTGATGACGCCGTGACCGTGAAAAAGCGCCTTGTCGACGGCCTCGATCAGTGCCGATTCATGTTCGGGAACCACCGCCAGCGTGGCGGTCGGCATTTCGATGGTGTGTTCCTTATAGCGGGCAAGCGACGGGAAGGGCGCCACGGGCACCCATTTGCCGTCCACGCGCAGCGTGTCGATCTGCATGGTCTTTTGTGCCCACTGCGCCAAATCCGTGTAAATGCCCTTGCGGGCGACGACGAGCGGTGCGGCGACCGTAATCGTGCGGCCGCGGTACAGGCGCATGATGTCGGCCACAATGGCCTCCCGTGTGCGGCTCGTGACGCTGATGCCGCATTTGGGGCAGTGCTGATCGCCGAGTTTGACGTACAAAAGGCGCAGGAAGTGCTGTATTTCGGTGAGCGTGGAGACCGTCGACTTGCGTCCTCCGCGGCTCGTGCGCTGCTCGATGGCCACAGTGGGCGCAATGCCGACAACCGATTCGACGTCGGCACGGGGCGCGGGCTGCGCAATCGAGCGGGCGTACGCGTTGAGGCTTTCAAGGTAGCGTCTCTGTCCCTCGGAAAAGACGATGCCAAAGGCAAGGGTCGACTTGCCCGAACCCGACACCCCCGTCACCACGGTCAGTTCGTTTTTGGGAATGACGGCGTCGAGGTTTTTGAGGTTGTGCTCACGGGCTCCGAAAATGCCCATGTCGCCCTGGCGGGCGCGCCGCCAGACGCTCTGCAGACTGCGGCCCGCGGCGGCGGGCAGCGCCGTCGGAGCAGCAAAAAGTCCCGTCATGTCACGGCGTTTACCGACGAGCATGTCGCGCCAGGCCTCCAGAGCCCGACCCGTCAGACTTTCGGGGTGTTTGGTAATGAGTTCGTCGGGCGTGCACTGCGCCACGATGCGGCCTCCTTCGTCGCCGCCGTCGGGGCCGAGGTCGACGATCCAGTCGCTCGCGTTGATGACGTCCAGATTGTGCTCGATCACAATGACGGTGCCGTTGCCCTCTTCGATGAGGCGTCCCATGGCTTTGAGCAGTTTTTCGATGTCCGAAAAATGCAGTCCCGTGGTCGGTTCGTCAAAGACGTACAGCACGCGCTTGTGGCGTTCCCGCCGCGAGCGGCCGAGCATTTCTGCCAGCTTCAGGCGTTGCGCTTCGCCCCCCGAAAGGGTAGAGACCGCCTGACCGAGACGGATGTATCCGAGACCGACGTCGGCAAGCGGCTGCAACGGATCGGTAATCTCGCGAAAGCCGGCAAAGTAGGCAAGAGCCTGCGTGACGGTCATGTCGAGCACGTCGGCAATGCTTTTTTCTCCCTGCCCGTGCAGATTGATTGTCACCTCCAGCACTTCGGGGCGGTAGCGGCGTCCGTCGCAGTCCGGGCAGCGCAGATAGACGTCCGACAAAAACTGCATTTCCACGCGCTCAAAGCCCGCGCCCTGACAGGTCGGACAGCGACCGGTGCCGGTGTTGAAGCTGAAGGTGCCTGCTTCGTAGCCGCGTTCTCGGGCTGCCTGCGTGCGGGCAAAAAGGTTGCGGATCGGCGAAAAGGCGCCGACATAGACAACGGGGTTGGAGCGCGAGCTTTTGCCGATGGGGGACTGGTCGACGTAGCGAACGTCATCGATCTCCATGGCGCCCTTAAGGGCGCGGCAGGCCGGTTCGGCGGCGCTGCGGCCGAAAAAGCGCTCAAGTGCCGGTACGAGAACATCGCCGATCAGGCTCGACTTGCCCGAGCCCGAAACACCCGTGACGGCCGTCATGGCGCCGAGCGGGAAGGCAACGTCCACGTTCTGCAGATTGTGCGAGCAGGCGCCCTCGATACCGAGCCAGCCCTTGAATTCTTCGGGGCGCACGTGCCGCGCTCTGCCGTCGGCGCTTCGTTTGCCCGACAGATAGAGACCGGTCAGAGAGTCAGCGCTTTTAACATCCTGCGGCGTTCCGTCGTAGACGACGGTGCCGCCCGCCTCTCCCGCGCCGGGGCCCATTTCAATCAGTCGGTCGCCGCACAGCATGACCTGCGGATCGTGTTCGACGACAACGAGCGTGTTGCCGGCGTTTTTGAGCCTGGCAAGAATGGCGTTGACGCGGTCCATGTCGCGCGGATGCAGCCCCACGGACGGCTCGTCGAGCACAAAGAGCGTGTCGACAAGACGCGTGCCGAGCGCGGTCGTGAGATTGACGCGCTGCACTTCACCGCCCGAGAGCGTGCGGCTCTGTCGGCCGAGTGTGAGATACCCGAGCCCCACGTCTATGAGGTAGGAAAGACGGGTGAGAATTTCGTCGATGACGAGCGTGCAGGCTTCGTCTTTACTTTGCGTGCGCAGCGTACGGAAAAAGGGAAGCAGCCGCTTGACGGGGAGTTCCATCAGATCGTGGACGGTCAGGCCCGGGGTGGAGTCGATGCGGCTGCGGGCCTGAGCTCCCATGCCTGCGGGACAAAAGCGCCGGTAGCGCCCTCGCCCCGATTCGTCCGAGAGCGCTGCTTGGGCCGAAGCAAGATCGCCCACACGCCAGAAAAGCCCTTCGGATTTGAGTCGGGCGCCCTTGCAGACCGGACACTCGGTGTAACTGCGGTAGCGCGACAGCATGACGCGCACGTGCATCTTGTAGGCCTTCGTTTCAAGGAAGGCAAAAAAACGCCTGATGCCGTACCAGGTGCGGTCCCAGTTGCCGTTCCAATCGTCGCCGCCTTCGATCAGCCAGGTTTTTTCCGCCTCCGAGAGCTCTTCGTAGGGAACGTTCGTGCGAATGCCGGCCCGTTTGGCGCAGCGCATCATGTCGTCCTGACAGTAGCGAGAAAAGCCCTGCCCCTGCCAGGGCTTGACGGCTCCTTCTGCGAGCGTCAGGGAGGGATCGGGAATGATGAGCCCGAGGTCGATGCCGATGACGCGCCCGAAGCCGCGGCAGGTGTCGCAGGCACCGACGGCCGAATTAAAGGAAAAGCGCGAGGGGCTCGGGGCGCTGTAGCGGATGCTGCAGTTCGGGCAGGTGAGGCCGGTGACATAGTTGCGCTGATGTTCGTTGCCGTCGGTATCGATGACGACGGCCCGCACGCGGTTCGTCTTGGTGTGCTGCAGCGCCTTTTCAAAGGCTTCAATGCCGCGCGAGCGGGAGACGCGACTGAGCTTGAAGCGGTCGGACGCTACGGTGAGAAGATGGTCGGTCGCGCCGTTGCCGGGGGCGGTGTCCAAAATGTGGGTAAAACCCTGCGCGTCAAGCGTCTGACGCACGAAGTCGAGCGACAGCGTCGAGGGCGCGGTCACAAAGAAGGCCACGAAGATGCGAGCCTCGGGCCAGTCGGCTGCCCACGCCGAAAGATCCTCGAACATGTCCGACGGACTCATCGAGCGCACGTGCTCGCCGCAGGTGCCGCAGTACAAATCGGCCTGACGGGCAAACAGGAGCTTGAGGTGATCGTTGAGTTCGGTCATGGTGCCGACCGTCGAACGGGAGGTGCGCACTGCGTTACTTTGTTCGATGGCGATGGCGGGCGGCACGGCGTCGATCAGATCGACTTTGGGGCGATCGCACCGATCGAGAAACTGGCGCGCGTAGGGGCTGAAGGTTTCAACGTAGCGCCTCTGCCCTTCGGCGTAGAGCGTGTCGAACGCCAAAGAGCTTTTCCCCGATCCCGAAGGACCGGAAACCACGGTAATCGTGCCCGGCGCAATGTCGAGATCGATGTGGCGCAGATTGTTTTGCGCGGCGCCCCGTATGCGGATGGGCTGCTTATCCGAAGTAATGGAGTGTTTGACGGCCATGGAAAAAGTCGATTCGATACGCTCTTAAAAGGCAGGCGGTCAGCAGGCAGGGGCCGACCACTGCGGGCACTGCTGCGTGTAGATGCGCTTGTCGGAAAGTCGGACGGCCGTGAGTTCGCCGCCCCACAGACAGCCCGTGTCGAGGGCGATGACGTTTTTGCGCATCACCAGCCCGAGCGTCGACCAATGTCCGAAGACGATGGTCTTTTTGACGCGGCGCTTGAAGTCAAACCAAGGCTGCACGCCCTTGGGTGCCTGTTTGGGATTCATCTTGGGGCCAAAGTCCTGCTCGCCGTCGCGGGTGAGATAGCGCATGCGCGTCAGGTTGTTCAGAATGGCGCGCATGCGGGCGGCCGAGTCGGCCGTCTCGGGATCGGTGTCGTTGCCGTACATGCCTGCCAGATGTCGGGCCCAGTCGTCCGAGCGAAGCATGGTTTCGATTTCTCGGGCGCGGCTGCGGGCTTCCTTCATGGACCACTGCGGCGGGATGCCGGCGTGTACGAAAACAAAGTCGGGCGCCTGCGGCACTTCCAGAAGCAGAGGCTGCCGGCGCAGCCAGTCAATGAGCTCGTCCCGGTCGGGGGCAGTAAGAATTTCACCGATCGTGTCCTTGCGGTGGAGTTTGCCCGCACCTGCGGCCACGGCCAGAAGATGCAGATCGTGGTTGCCGAGCACCATGCCCAGCGATTTGCCCGAGTCGATGAGGTTTCTCACGCGGCGCAGACTGTCCAGAGAACGCGGGCCGCGGTTGATGATGTCTCCCAGAAAGATGAGGCGTGCCTCTTTCGGAAGCTGATCGAGCAGCTCGTCCAGACTGTCGAGACACCCCTGAATATCGCCGACGGCGTAGACGGTATTGAGGCAGGGCAGCACCGAAGCGGCGTCGGTGCAGGTCGTGTCGGTGTTGTTTTGTTTGTCGGAGGCCATTTACGAGGGGCTAGTGCGCTCTAAAAAGCGCAGAATGGTTAAGATAAACATTTAATCGTCTTTCGCATGGGGAAGACGAACGCAAGGACTATTGTAGTTGCCGCGGCGCTGCGGCTGCATCGCCCGATAGGCCGGAGCGGTGTTGTTCGATAGTTCTCGGATGATGGAATCGACTCAATAAGGAGGAGCCTCTCCGGCGGCGCTGCTCGGCAGGTCCGCAGGACGGGGACGCAAGCTATGAAGCCCGTACGCAAGGTTGTTTTTCCGGTCGCCGGACTCGGAACCCGTTTTTTGCCCGCCACCAAGGCAATGCCCAAGGAAATGCTGCCGGTGGTCGACAAGCCGCTGATTCAGTACGCAGTCGAAGAAGCTGCAGCGGCCGGTGTGACAGACATGATCTTCATCACGGGACGCTACAAGCGTGCCATTGAAGACCATTTCGACAAGAGCCCCGAGTTGGAAAATGATCTGGCAAGCAAGGGTAAGACTGAGCTTTTGGATCTTGTGCACTCCATTACGCCCGCAGGCGTGAACTTCATCTACATCCGTCAGCCCGAACCTCTGGGACTGGGGCACGCAGTACTCTGCGCCCGTCCCGTGGTCGGTGACGAGCCTTTCGGCGTCATTTTGGCCGACGACCTGATCTATACGACGCAGCGCTCGGCCTTGGGACAACTCATTGATGCCCGAGCCCGACAGGGCGGCGGCAACGTGCTCGCCGTGCAGAACGTGCGGCATGAAGAGACAAATAAGTACGGCATTGTCGCGGTCGACGACGAAGTCAAGACGACTTCGTGCGTGCACGGGATTGTGGAAAAACCGCGCCCCGAGGACGCACCCAGCGATATGGCCGTGATCGGGCGCTACGTTCTTGAGCCGGAAATCTTTGATGCGCTCGAACGCGTTGAGCGCGGTGTCGGCGGCGAAATTCAGCTCACCGACGCCATCAGCGCCATGGTGTCCGAAGGCCGCACCTGGGCGCACCGCTTTGAAGGACAGCGCTTTGACTGCGGCAGCAAGCAGGGCTTTTTGCATGCAACGGCCCACTACGCGCGTCTGGCGGGCTACGACTTCCTCTAAGCGCGACAAAAATGGGCGGGACTCGGAATCCCGCCCGTGGACAACGCAATCTCCCGAGCCGGACACCGTTGAGGCGTGCGGCGGGAGATTTTTTTGTGCGTCAGTTGCCGCTCTTGCGGACCTTGTCTAAAAGCGCCGTGGTGCTGCGCTGATGCTCAAACGTGACAGTGACGGTCTTGGCGCCCCAACCGGCCACCAGTTTGGCTTCGGGCAGATCCTCAATGCGGTAGTCGCCGCCCTTGACGTAAATGTCCGGGCGCGCTCGGTCGATGACGTCGAGCGGCACCTTGTCCGGAAAGATGACGACAAGGTCGACACTTTCGAGCGCCGCAAGCACCGCAGCACGGTCTTCTTCGGTGTTGATGGGGCGATCGTCACCCTTGCCGAGCATTTTGACCGAAGCGTTGGAATTGACCGCCACAATGAGACTTGCACCCAGCGCACGGGCCTGGGCAAGATAGGTCACGTGTCCCCGATGCAGGATGTCGAAGACGCCGTTGGTCATGACAACGGGCTTGGGAAGACGAGCCGCACGCTCGCCGAGTGCCTCGACGGAGACAATTTTTTGCTCAAAAGCAGGTGCGGGAAGGCGTTCGGACATGAAAACTCCCGAAAAAAAAACAGTTTCAGTCAATCATACCGAGCGCTGTGCACGCAAAATCTCAGAAAAGAAGAGGATTAGGGTTTCTCATAATAAAGCCCTTTTATTTAATTAATATCAATGTGTTGCGCTTTGTCGGGGGATTTTTTCGAAAAAATCTTTAGAAAAAAACACAGAAAAACTTGCAATGCCTGAAAAAGTCGCGTATAGTTCGGGTTCTGCGGTTCTGATGCCGCGACACTAAAAATTTGGGGGTATAGCTCAGCTGGGAGAGCGCTTGCATGGCATGCAAGAGGTCAGCGGTTCGATCCCGCTTACCTCCACCAGATTTCAAGGTCCCTATCGTCTAGAGGCCTAGGACACAACCCTTTCACGGTTGGTACAGGGGTTCGAATCCCCTTAGGGACGCCAATACCGTAAAAAGCTCGCCAAGATACGTCTTCGGCGGGCTTTTTGCTTTGTGCGAAAAATTTTCTCAAGAAAAACGGCTCGGGCCATGCAGGTTTCCGAGCCGTTTTGCCGATTGGGCGGCAGTTATTCCTGATTCTCTTCGGCAGGAACGTCGGCCTGAGCCTCGTCTTCGGTCTGCACTTCTTCATCGGCCGGGGCCTGAGCCTCTTGCTGCGGCGCGGCAGCTTCTTCGAGGCCTTTCACCAGCTTGGAGAGCTCGATCACCTGACGCAGTGCAGCATTGACGTCTTCGGGCGTCTTGAAGTACTTGGCCACATCGGCATCGAGGCGCACGCTCAGGCGGCTGGCGTAAATATTCTTGTCGACGTACTTGCGCACCTGTACGGCACGGGCGCGCGGGCCCGACGGCATGCTGCCTTCAAAGGACGAAGGACGGCGGCGATCGCCGAAGGGTTTGTCGCCGAACTTTTTGCGGCCTTCAAAACGGCGGCCGTCGCGGTTGTCGCGATCTTCAGAAAAACGACCGCCGCGCTCTTCGCCGAAGCGCCCGCGACGGGCCTCACCGAAGCGTTCGCCGCGCTCCTCGCTGAAGCGATTGCTGCGTTCTTCGCCGAAGCGATTGCCGCGGTCGCCGAATCGGCGCGCGGGCTTGTCGTTAAAACGATCAAAAGCCATGATCCACTCTCATTTCCAGTCAAAAAAGGGGATTTTGGAATCCCAAAATCCCATCATGATACAGCTGCGCGGCGGAGCAAGGTTTACCGGACACTTTTTTTTTCGGCAAAACAAGGCTTGAAACGTTTCCGTCTCCCGAGGGCGTTTATTTTCCAGTCCCGACAGGTAAACTGCATCTCAAGAAGAGACGCTTCCGCCTGTTCGATGCCGTCGGGAGAGTCCTTCCGATACTCCTGCCAACAACAAAAAGAGAGGTTCCTATGCTGCAGGTCATTTTCCATGGTGTTGATCGTTCCGCCGCTGCCGAAGCCGATATCAAAGAGCGTTTTGAGGCCCTTAAGCGTTTCGATAACACGATGTCCGAATGCAAAGCCACCATTTCCAAGGTCGGCCATCAGGGACTCGGTGAATTCAGCGTCAAGCTCGACATCGTCGTGACGGGCGGCCGCTCTGTGGTGGCTTCGGAAAACGATCCCGATGCAATGGCTGCCATCAACAAGGTGTTTGATACCGTGCGTCGTATCGTCAAGAACGAAAACGAAAAGCGTCATGCGCATCCCAAGGGACTGCCGCCTGAAGTCGAATAATGTTTCACCCTCCCCGTATGGGTAACTTCGCGAGTTTGCCCGCGTCGGGGTGACGCGGGCCTCTCGGGCAAGTACAAGCGCCGTGTGATGCACAGTCCGCGGTGCTTTTTTTTCGCTCTTTGCGGGAATCGGACAAAGTTCGGCTTGTCCCATCGACCTTGCACGAGGATAATCTAGAATCGGGCGGCAGGCTTCACTCAAAAGAGCCGTCCGCTTTTCTGGCAAGTGCCGGCCGAATGCGCCGCACAGGTTTACTCAAGGTTCATCATGATTTCAAAAGCGAACATCCCCACTCGCCGACAGATGCTTGACGCATTGTCCGCCGAGCCTGAATTTGACGTTGTCGTAATCGGCGGCGGGGCGACCGGTCTGGGGGTGGCGGTGGATGCCGCCAGTCGCGGACTGCGGGTGGCGCTGTTTGAAAAAAATGACTTTGCCTCGGGCACTTCGAGCAAGTCGACCAAACTTATTCACGGTGGCGTGCGCTATCTGGCCAACCCGCGCAACTGGGGACTGATCCGCGAGGCGCTCGTCGAGCGCCGCACACTTTTGACGAACGCCCCCGAACTCGTGCAGCCCCGACAGTTTGTCGTGCCCTGCTACAGTCGTCTTAAAGCGTTCTGGTACGGTGCCGGTCTGTCGCTCTACAGCATGTTTTCGGGCGGGGGCCGCGGCATGGGGCCCGTGCGCTATGTCGACGCTCTCGGAGCCGTCGCGATGCTGCCCGGACTGCAGCGCAAAAAACTCAAGGGAGCGCTGTGCTACTCGGACGCGCAGTTTGACGACGCGGGCCTTGCCGTGGCGCTTTATCAGACGGCTGTCGGGTACGGTGCCAAGGTGCTCAACTACATGCCCGTCGAAGAGATGCTGACCGACGGACGCAAGGTGACCGAGTGCGTGGCGCGCGATTCGGAAACGGGCGAGCGATACACGGTGCGCGCTCGCGCCTACATCAACTGTGCCGGCGTCTGGGTCGATACCATTCGCCGTATGGTGGATGTTGAAGTCGGCAATCTGGTGCGTGTCTCGCGCGGCTCGCATGTCGTAGTCGACGGCAGTTTCCTGCCGACCGAAAACGCCATGGTGGTGCCCAAAACGTCGGACGGGCGCGTGCTCTTTTGCATTCCCTGGCAGGGGCGCACGCTCATCGGCACGACCGACATCGAGCAGGGGCAGGCTCCCTTTGATCCGCAGCCTTCAAGCGAAGAGATCGACTTCATGATCGAAAACGCCAACCGCTACCTGACGCGGCGCATCCGCCGCGGTGATGTGCGCGCGAGCTTTGCCGGTCTGCGGCCGCTTTTTGCCGCACGCAAGGCCGGGCTCAACGAAGGTACCGCCAAGCTTTCGCGCGGCTATGCGGTGGTGCCTGAATTCAAGAATCTTCTCACCGTGGCGGGCGGCAAGTGGACGAGCTACCGCGCCATGGCCGAGTCGGCGCTGGCAACAGCTCAGCAGCTTGAACTGCTGCAGCGCAGCGGATGCCGCACCCGCAGTCTGCCGCTCGTGATGGAAAATCGGGCAGAAGCGATGGCCCTGCAGCAGGCTTTGCTAAAGAGCCCCGTGATCGATCAGCAGTTGGGGGCCCGACTTTTGGCCTTTGTGCGTCTTGCCGCCACCCGCATGGGGGCGCGAACCGCTCAAGACGTGTTGCATCGCCGTCTGCGGCTCGGTCAGCTCGATGCGGTCCGCACGCAGGCGCTCATGCCCGTGGTCGAAGAAATGTTGGCGCGCGTGCTTGAGAAAAAAGCCTGAAAATTCAGTTGACACGCGAAAAACGGCGTGACATAATCACCGTCTTTTCCACGCAAGGAAAAGATGCTGTTGCGCGTGCCTTTTGTTTTAACAAAGAGCGCACGGCATTTGTTCAATATAAAAAGGTTTCGTCAACCGGTTCAGTCCGGGAGCGGAACGGCGAGGTTAAGTTACATGTACGCAATCATCAAGACCGGCGGCAAGCAGTACCGCGTTGCCGAAGGTGAATTTCTTAAGGTTGAAACCCTCGAAGCCGAAGTCGGCGCCGAAGTGGTTCTTGGCGAAGTTCTCGCTGTCAGCACTGAAGAAGGCCTGAAGGTCGGCACCCCCCTCGTGGAAGGCGCCACCGTGACCGCCACCGTGACCAAGCACGGCCGCGGCGACAAGGTTCGCATCTTCAAGTTCCGTCGTCGCAAGCACTCCATGAAGAGCGGCGGCCATCGTCAGAACTTCACCGAGCTCAAGATCACCAAGATCCAGGCTTAATTGAGAAACGTCAGCTATTAGGAAGAAACAGAAATGGCACACAAGAAAGGTGGCGGCTCTACCCGCAACGGTCGCGATTCTCAGGCCAAGCGTCTGGGCGTCAAGGTTTTCGGCAATGCGATGATCAACGCCGGCGGCATCATTGTTCGTCAGCGCGGCACCAAGTTCCACGCCGGTGACAACGTCGGCATGGGCCGTGATCACACGCTCTTTGCCAAGTGCGACGGCACGGTGGCCTTCGAAGTGAAGGGCCCGGAAAACCATCAGTTTGTGAAGGTTATCCCGGTTGCCGGTTAATCGCTCGCGGCGTCGGCTGCGCCCCGCATGAGGCGCAGCGTCCGTGAAACGATGCATAAAAGCCCTGACGGTTTGTCCGTGCAGGGCTTTTGCGTGTCTGCACCGCGCCCGACTGCGGGCAAGATGGTGCAAAATCCATTTCCGACAAGGGGCGCTCATTTACGGCGCGCCTAAAGCAGAGGAGGCAGCCGGTGTTTGGCGGGCTGCTCAACAACTCAGACGAAAAGGTGTCAACGTGAAATTTGTCGATGAAGCCCGCATTGAAGTTCAGGGCGGCAAGGGCGGCAACGGAGCCGCGAGCTTTCGCCGTGAAAAGTTCATTCCCAAGGGCGGTCCGGACGGCGGTGACGGCGGCCGCGGCGGCAGCGTGTTCGCGCAGGCCGACCGCAACATCAACACGTTGGTGGACTACCGCTACACCCGCAAGTTTTTTGCTCCCAACGGTGAAAACGGCCGCGGTGCCGACTGCTTCGGCGCGGGCGGCGAAGACATCGTGCTGCGCATGCCGGTCGGCACGAGCATCATCGATGAAACCACGGGCGAAGTGGTGGCTGATCTGACGCATCACGGCGACAAGAAGCTGCTTGCTCAGGGCGGCAAGGGGGGCCTTGGCAATCTGCACTTTAAGACGAGCGTCAACCGCGCACCGCGTCAGTGCACCCCCGGCGAGCCCGGGCAGTACCGCGAACTGCGTTTGGAACTCAAGGTGTTGGCCGACGTGGGGCTTCTTGGCATGCCCAATGCAGGCAAGTCGACCTTCATCACGGCCGTCTCCAATGCCCGTCCCAAGATCGCCGACTACCCCTTTACGACGCTGCACCCTCATCTCGGGGTGGTACGCATCGGTCCCGAACAGAGCTTTGTGGTGGCCGACGTTCCCGGCTTGATTGAGGGCGCGAGCGAAGGTGCCGGTCTCGGACACCTCTTTTTGCGCCACCTCTCGCGCACGAGTCTGCTGCTGCACATCATCGACTGCGCTCCCCTTGATGAGTCGGTCGATCCGATCGCGCAGGCCAAGGCGCTCGTTGAGGAACTTGCCAAGTACGATCCGGCGCTTGCCGCCAAGCCCCGCTGGGTGGTGCTCAACAAAATGGACCTTGTGCCCGAAGAGCAGCGTGAGGAACTTCTGGCCCGTTACGCGAGTGAACTCGGGGCCGAGCGCCGCATCTTTACGATGAGTGCCGCCACGCGCGAAGGCATTCGTGAACTCGTCAATGCCGTTGCCGAGGAAGTGGACCGCCACCGTGCGGAACAGAATCAGGCCATGGACGAGCGCGAAGACGTGCGCTTTATTGAGGAAGACGCGCAGCAAGAGAGCGCTCAATAATCGGACACATTTTTTCAGCCCGCAGCCCCAGTCGATGGGACTGCGGGTTTTTGACGAAGGTGAAGGATGGAAAGCATCGTCAAAACGGCCCGCAGGGTCGTCGTGAAAGTCGGCAGTGCCTTGGTGACCAACGACGGGAGGGGGCTTGATGAGGCCGCCATCGCCCGATGGGCCGCGCAGATTGCGGCACTTCAGAAGATGGGTCGACAGATTGTGCTCGTCAGTTCGGGGGCCGTTGCCGAAGGCATTCTGCGTTTGGGCTGGAACAGTCGGCCGACGCGGCTTGCCGAACTGCAGGCGGCGGCTGCAGTAGGCCAAATGGGCCTTGTGCAGGCGTATGAAACGCATTTTTCCGAGCACGGCATCCGCACGGCGCAGATTCTTCTGACGCATGCCGACCTTTCCAACCGGGAGCGCTACCTCAACGCCCGTGAAACGATTTTGACGCTGCTCGATCTTGGTGTGGTGCCGATCATCAATGAGAACGACACGGTCGTCAACGATGAAATCAAGGTGGGCGACAACGACACGCTGGGCGCTCTGGTGACCAACCTGATCGAAGCCGACGTGCTCATCATCCTCACCGACCAGAAAGGACTCTACACGGCCGATCCCCGCAAGGATCCGACGGCGCAGTTCGTGTCGCAGGCTACGGCCGGCGATCCCGTGCTCGAGACGATGGCGGGCGGTGCAGCGAGCACTCTTTCCAAGGGCGGCATGATCACCAAGATCCTGGCCGCTAAGCGCGCGCAGCGAAGCGGAGCTGCCACCGTGATAGCCTCGGGCCGAGAAGAGCGCGTGCTCGAGCGCCTTGCAGGGGGCGAAGCCATCGGCACGCAGCTGAACGCTGTGCACGCTCCCCTGCATGCACGCCAGAAGTGGCTCATCGATCAGCTCAGGCCCGAAGGTACGGTGCATCTTGACGCCGGAGCCGCAAGGGCGCTGTTGGAAAACAAGACGAGTCTTCTGCCCGTCGGCATCAAGTTTGTGATGGGCGAATTCTTGCGCGGCGACGTGGTCGGCATCGTGGCGCCCGACGGCACGGAAATTGCCCGCGGGCTCGTCAATTACGCCTCGTCCGAACTGCAGCTCATCAAAGGGCTGCACACCGAGGAAATCCAAAAGGTGCTCGGGTTTGAAAATCAGCCCGAAGCCGTGCATCGCGACAACCTCGTGATGATCGCGGGCGGCTTTGATGAGGCCCGCCATTCGGCGTGACCGACACTCGAGTTTCGGAGTTTTGGCCGCATAAAACCCGCGCAGGCTCAATGCCGGCGCGGATTTTCAC
>CAMAHM010000016.1 GCA_945834535.1 uncultured Sutterella sp.
GAGAGCAAAAGGGAACCTCCGGGGATTGGTAAGTTTGGTAGGTTTCCCACAACGGTTCATGGGGTCGGCGCCGCGCCGATTGAGTCGTTCTGCAATCGGCTTGTGCGGACAAGCGCGTCAGTGCGACAGAATCTTCGACAGGAACTGCTGAGCACGGGGCGAGCGGGGCGACCCGAAGAATTCTTCCTTGGGGGCGTCTTCGAGAATTTCGCCGGCTTCCATGAAGACGACGCGGTCGGCCACCTTGCGGGCAAAGCCCATTTCGTGCGTCACAACCATCATGGTCATGCCTTCCTTGGCAAGGCTCACCATCACGTCGAGCACTTCATTGATCATTTCAGGGTCAAGCGCCGAAGTCGGTTCGTCAAAGAGCATGCAGATCGGATCCATGGCAAGCGCACGGGCGATCGCCACACGCTGCTGCTGGCCGCCTGAGAGCTGACCGGGATACTTGGCGGCGTGCTTGAGAAGTCCGACGCGATCAAGGAGCTTGAGGCCGCGCGCTTCAGCTTCCTCACGGCCGCGGCCGAGCACCTTCATCTGCGCGAGCGTCAGGTTGTCGGTAATCGACAGGTGCGGGAAAAGCTCAAAGTGCTGGAAGACCATGCCGACATGCGCACGCAGTTCGGGCAGATTGGTCTTGGGATCACCGACGTTGACGCCGTTGACGAGGATTTCACCCTGCTGGAAGGGTTCGAGGGCATTCACGGTTTTGATGAGCGTGGACTTGCCCGAACCCGAAGGGCCGCAGACGACGACGACTTCGCCCTTTTCCACGGTGGTGCTGCAGTTCTTGAGCACCTGAAAGGAGCCGTACCACTTGCTTACGTTCTTGATCTCGATCATCGCCATGGCGGGTCTGATTCCTTGCTGAAAGTTGGCGGCGTTCCGTTTGAGAGGGACGCACAAAAATAGGGACAACAAAGCCCGTCCGACAACCCCTAAGGGGCAGACGGAGCATGATTCGCCGCTCATTGTAGAGCAAAGCGGCTAAACTCGTTTTTCACCGTTGGAAATTTCTTCATTATGCGAGCCAGCCTGCGTTTTACGGCAACACTGCTGACGATTTTCGTGCTCTCGTTATCTATAGGAGCGTTATCGGCCGCCCCTGTTTCCGTAGGGGAAAGCGGTTTGCGGCCCAAAGTTGGTCTGGTGCTTTCGGGCGGCGGTGCGCGGGGTTTTGCACACATCGGTGCGCTCAAGGCGCTCGAAGAGCTCTGCATTCCGTTTGATGTCATTACCGCCACGAGCATGGGAGCCATGGTGGGCGGCGCCTATGCGGCCGGCTACAGCGCCGATGACATCCGAAAAATTACGCTCGATGTTGATTGGACGAAAATGTTCGCGCCGCGGCCCGATCGCAAGAAGCTCAACTGGCAGGCTAAGGAAGACGATCGGCGGGGGCTGGGATTATTTGAAGTCGGTGTCGATGAAAACGGTCTGCGTTTTCCGAGTGAAGTGATCCCCTCGCATGAGCTTGGCATTTTTCTCGGACGCGCCACCCAACCCTTTAATACGATCAATGACCTCAATCAGCTCGCCATTCCCTTTGCCGCCATGGCAACCAATCTCGTCACCGGTGAGCGCGTGGTGCTCAACCGACGCGTGACGCTGGCGCAGGCCATGCGGGCCTCGATGTCGATTCCCGGGGCGTTTGCCCCCGTTCCCTGGCAGGGACTGCTCTTGGTTGACGGCGGACTTGTGGACAACATGCCCGTCGGAGAGGCCAGGAACATGGGAGCAGACGTCGTTGTGGCTGTCAATGTCGGCACTCCTTTGTCGGGACGCGAAGAACTCACGAGCGTTGGGGCCATCATGGGACAGGTGGTCAATCTGCTGACCGAACAGAATGTGAAGACCTCGATCGACAGCCTGACCGATCGAGACATCTACATCAAGCCCCGTCTGGACGGTTACAGCTCGAGCGATTTCAACAAGGCCGCCGAAATCATGAAGGTCGGCTATGAGGCCGTGATGCAGATGAAGCGTCGTCTGCAGGTCTTTGCGGTACCGCCCGAGACCTATCAAAGATGGCTGTCGGCCCGTGCCGAGCGCGTGCTTCTCAATCCCGAACATGTGGTTGAGTCCGTGGAGGTGGTAGGCCTTAAAACAGTCAATCCCGAACGCGTGCGAGGTTCCATCGGTATTCGCCCGGGGCAGATTGTGACCAATGAAGAGGTGGCCGAGGCCGCCCGCGACGTTTGGGGCACGGGTGACTTCCAGGGGGTGCCGTTTCGCTTCGAACCGGGGCCGCGCGGCACCGAAGTGGTGGTGTTTGAGCCGACTGAAAAGGACTGGGGCTATTCGTCTTTGAAGTTTGGCGGCAATCTGCAGTCCGATTTGGACGGAGAGAACACATTCAACGTGCTGCTCGCCCACTCTTGGGGATGGCTCAACAGTTGGGGCGGCGAGTGGCGCAACGAAATTCAGGGCGGCGAAGTCAAACGCGCCGCGAGCGAGTGGTATCAGCCTCTTGGTCCGTCGAGCAACTGGTTCCTGCGCCCGAGCGTGAGTTACGAATGGTCGCCCTTTAATCTGTACGCCGATTATGAAGAGCCGATTGCACGGTTTCGCAACGAGCAGTTCGACACGCATCTGATGCTGGGGTACGAAATCGGCAAGCTCGGCCGCGTCTGGGGACAGGCCGGGTGGTTCCACAGTCGCACCAAGCAGGAGATCGGACTCTTTGACGTCAAAATCACGACCAAGGCCAAGTATCTCGGGGTCGGTGTGCAGTTTGATACGCTCGACAATCCGAGTTTTCCCAGGGCAGGGTTCGGACTCAAAGCGTCCGTCATGCAGACAATCGAGCCGAATGTGGACGGCGCTGAAGAACAAAGCGAAATGCTTTATGCCCTGGACGTGATGAAGCCGGTGCCTTTGGGCGAGCGCTCAACGCTTCTTCTGGCTGCAACGCTCGGCAAAGCCTCGCAGACAAGCGCCTTTAACCTCGGGGGCGTATTCCGACTCTCGGGCACGCCCTACGGTCGCTTTACCGGTAATCGGCTTGAATTGGCGCGCGTGTTGTTTTATCACGACGCAAGTCGCGTCATGCGTGAAATGAAGATGCCGCTCTATCTGGGCTTTAGTCTGGAAGCGGGGCGCGCATGGAATAAGCTTCCGGGCACGCAGCTTTGGGGCGGCGAAGACGACTGGAAGCGTGCGGCAAGCCTTTACGCGGCAAGCGATACGTGGTTCGGCCCCGTTTATCTCGTGTTCGGACGCACTTTCGGCTATTCGGACGCGGTGACGCTCTACTGGGGACGTCTTTTCTGATCAGTGCTGTGCACAGACCGAGCAGCCGGGATCACGGGCAAGCCGCATGCGGCTGCTTTCCCATGTGAGGGTGTCGATCATGAGCATTTGGCCAACGAGCGAGGGCATACCCGCCGCCCACTTGAGCGCCTCGCCGGCGGCGATCATGCCCGCAAGCGCCGTCACGGGAGAAAATACGCCGACGGCAGCCGCCTTGACGTCCTGCTGATCGTCTTCGGGGAAGCTGCAAGCGTAGCAGGGGGAGGCCGGATTGGAAAAATCAAACATGCTCACCTGCAGGGAAAAGCGCACTGACGCGGCCGTAATGAGCGTTCGACGGCAGGCGCGGGCCACACGGTTGGCGGCGTGACGCGTACGGAAATTGTCTGAGCAGTCGACAATAATGTCCGCATCCGAAGCCAGTTCGGTGAGCAGAGCATCATCGGCCCAGGACTGAACGGCCCGCACAGGAACCGAGGGATTGACGGCTGTGAGGGCAATGCGGGCGCTTTCAGCCTTGTTCATGCCCACGCGTTCGGGCGTGTGAAGAATTTGGCGGGGCAGGTTGCTGATGTCGACCGTGTCGGCGTCAATGATCGTGAGAGATCCCACGCCGGCTTCGACAAGTCCGAGCGCCGCAGGTCCGCCGACGCCGCCCGCGCCGACCACAAGGCAGCGAGTGTTCCCAATGCGCTCCTGCCCCTTTTCGCCAATTTCTCGAAGAAGCATTTGGCGGCTGTAGCGATTCTGCATATCAATCATAGATCGGCCCACCGATCAATCACTTAATCAACTTGTCAGTCGGCTTTGGCGGCGTTCTTTTTGCGTTCGGCCTTCAGTTTGGCCTGCGTCTGAGCGTGCGTGACAACGGGTTTGCCGAGCAGATGAGCCTTGGCCTGCTGCAGCGGGAAGTCCTTGTCATCGCCGAACGTGTAGCGAAGCGTCGGAGTCTTGAATTCTTCTTCGCTCATCGCAGCGTCGTCTTCGGCCTGTTGTTTGCCGTCAGCTCCCTTCTTGCCGTCGGTGACTTCAATGTGGTGCGCCAAATCGGATTCACGCACGGTAAAGGAGGGGTAGTTGCCCTCGGGCGTGTCGTCGACCTCGATGTCGGGGCGAATACCCTTGGCCTGAATTGTGCGTCCCGACGGCGTGTAGTAGCGAGCGGTGGTGATCTTGATGCCCGTGGTCTGGTCTTTTTTCATGCGCAGCGGCAGGATGGTCTGCACGCTGCCCTTGCCGAAGGAACGGGTGCCCATGATGGCGGCGCGCTTGTGATCCTGCAGGGCGCCGGCAACGATTTCCGAGGCCGAGGCCGAAGCCGGGTTGATTAGCACGACGACGGGCGTTGTTTTGGCGGCGGCCGGCAGCCCGGTCAGGGCGTCGCGACCGAACTTGCTCAGGCTGTAGTCTTTGCTGTTGGCGATGAACTTGCGCTCGTCCTGCGGATTGCGGCCGCGGGTGGAGACCACCAGCTCGTCCTTGGGCAGGAAGGCGGCCGACACGCCGATGGCGGCATTCAAAAGACCGCCCGGGTTGTTGCGCAGGTCAAGTACCAGTCCCTTGAGCGCACCCTTTTTGTCGAGATCGGCAAGAGCCTTGACAACATCTTCGGCCGTGCGTTCCTGAAAGTTGGTGATGCGGATGTAGCCGATGCCGTCGGTGAGCGGCTTGCTCTTAACGGAATGCACCTTGATGATGTCGCGCACGATGCGGATCACGATGGGCTTGGCCACGCCCTTGCGTGCGATCGTGAGCACGATGGCGGTCTTGGGTTTGCCGCGCATCATTTTGACATTTTCATTGAGACTCAGATCGGCCGTGGCCTTGCCGTCGATCTTGATGATCAAATCGCCCGCAAGAACCCCCGCGCGGGCGGCAGGCGTGTCGTCGATCGGCGTGATCACGCGCACGCCCTGAGCATCCTTGGACACTTCCAGACCGAGACCGCCGAATTCTCCCGACGTGCTCTCCTGCATGTCGCGGAAGGCTTTGAAGTCGAGGTACGAGCTGTGCGGATCGAGTCCCTCGACCATGCCCTTGATAGCATTTTCAAGCAGTTTGGGATCCGAAACCTCATCGACGTAGTAGTTCTTGATCGAGCTGAAGACGTCGGCAAAAAGCTCGATGTCGGCCAGCGGCAGCGGCTCGGCCTTTTTGTCGGCCTGAGCGGCAAGGCTGACGGACAGAATCAGTCCGGCCGAGAAGCTGGCGGCCATCAGGGCCAGTGTGCGGGGCAGAAATTTCATGATCATGGTGCGTTAGGAGAGCGCCGGAGGCGCTGAATGGGTCAGTTTCCGGCCAGCCAATGCGCCGGATCAAACGGTTTGCCCTTGTAACGGAGCTCGAAGTATAAGCCCGGGGAGTCTTCGCCCCCCGACTTGCCGACGCTGGCGATGGTCTCGCCCTGTTTGACCGTGTCACCGACGGATTTATAAAGACTTTCGTTGTTGGCGTAGACGGACAGATAGTTCGAGCCATGGTCGAGAATCATGAGATTCCCGAAGCCGCGCATCCAGTCGGAAAAGACCACGGTGCCGCGGGCTGTGGCGACGACATTTTGTCCCTGTTTGGCCTGAATGAGCAGACCGCGCCAGGACAGATCGGAGCCAGCGCCTTCGCGCTTTTGTCCGAACCGGGCCACGATGGTGCCGCGGGTGGGCATCGACAGCTTGCCGCGCATGCGCGCAAAGCTCCCTGTGGTCGGTTCGCTGATCGTGCGGGCGGTCGACGAAGAAGCGGATTTGCCGGCGGCCTTGGCCGTGTTTTGCTTTGTTTTTTTCTGTTGCGCAGCCAGTTGAGCGCGCCGTTTGGCTTCGGCCTCTTCGGCGAGTTTAATCTGACGGTCAATTCCGGCGATGAGGTCAGTGAGCTGGCGGTCGTTTTTGACGAGTTGCTCATAGCGGGCGCGCTGCGAGGAGAGCTCACGCTTGAGTTCGTTGAGCGCCGTCTCGCGTTTGCTCTTTTCCTGCTCGAGCTTGCGGCGGTTGTTTTGTTCGTCCGATTCGATGCGGGAAAGTTCAATCTGCGTCGCGTTCGTTTTTTCCGTCACGCGTTCGATGTTTTTGCGACGATGCGCCAGACGATCCACGGTGCGGTCCTGCTCGCGTGCCATGTACTGCAGGATGGCACTCATGCGCGAAATGTCATTGGGGTTGTTGCCCGAAATAGCCGCCTGCCAGGGATGACGGCGCGAATTGACGAACTGCGCCTGACTGATCTGCGAAATGAGGTTTTCGGCCTGATCAGCCTGCAGACTGACGATGGAGTGCTCGCGCTTAAGTTCGGAAAGTCGGTTTTCGACCTGCTGCTTTTTGTCGGCAAGCTCGCGCAGGGTGCGGTTGCTGCTCGAAATAGCTTTTTCCGACTCTCTGAGCGAGGCGTTGGCTGCGTCGACGCGGGCCTCTTTCTGCGTAATGTCTTTTTGGATGTCGACGATCTGTCCCTTAAGGGACTGCTGCTGTTTTTGCAGGGTATTTTTCTGCTGAACAGTGCTTTTGGCACTGCTCGCCTTGGAGGGCTTCTGAACGGTGCGCTGAGTTTTGCTTTTCTCCGCGGCCGCCCAACCTTCAGGCACGGACGCAGCAAGCGAAAAAATCGCCGCTGCGGCCAGGCACAGAGATTTCAAACGCGTATCAAGCATCGCAAAGGCGTCGACAGAAAAAAAGTGGAGAAGGGGCTGCCGCAAAAAAGGCGGGAGACGGAAAGCCGTGCTGCGGGCATTTTCAGTGCATCCGACACGGCCCAGCAATCGATGGCGACATTCTATAATGCACGGATTGGCTCGACCACACCGAGTGGTTGGGTTGATCGTTCATCTTTTTGTTGGAAACCCATCGTGACGCAATTTCTGATCGACAACATTTTGTTGCTGGCCATCATTTTGGTGTGCGTGGTGACGTTGTCCGCTCCCTATATCGCATCCAAGCGCTATGGTCCGGAGGTCGACAGCAGCTCGGCCACCGACATCATCAATCACAAGAACGCACAGATCGTGGATCTGCGCGATCCGAAGGATTTCAAGAAGGAATGCATCGCCCGTTCGATCAACATTCCCGCTGACCGCATTCATCACGAGTTCGCCGAACGTCTCGACAAGACGCGCCCCGTGTTGCTTGTCGACGAAGACGGACGTCGTGCCCGCATGGCTTCTCCCCTGCTGAGAGGCGTGGGCTTTAAGGAGGTCTACATCCTTCAGGGCGGTCTGCGCGCCTGGCGCCGCGCCTCCATGCCGTTCTCCCGCTAAAGAACGCAGTTAAGCGTGACCGCACGAGGTGCGGCACGCCTCAGAGTTTTTCTTTCCTTTACTGACGGAACACAGAATCATGGCTGACGAAAACCAGAATGCCCAGACGCCCAACGAGGCGCAGCAAAACACCGATCCCTTCTTCCAGCTGGTGCGCTGCTACCTCAAGGATGCTTCCCTTGAGATGCCCAATGCTCCCGAAATCTTCATGCAGGCGCCCGAAGACCAGCCCAAGGTCGATATTCAGTTTGAAGTTTCGCAGCGTCCCCTGCCCGTGGCCGACACGTTTGAAGTGGTTGTGCGCGGCACCATCACGACTTCGCTCAAGGATCGCACGATGTTCCTCGTCGAAGGCAAGCAGGCCGGCATCTTCGAAATCCGCAACATTCCCGTCGAAGGCATCCAGCACATCGCCAACGTCGTGTGCCCGAGCATCCTTTACCCGTATCTGCGCGCCAATCTGGCTGACCTCATCAACCGTACCGGCCTGCCGCCGGTGCACCTGCCCGAAGTGAACTTCGAAGTTCTCTACCAGCAGCGTCTTGCACAGGCTCAGCAGCAACAGCCCGCCGCCGAAGGCGAAGCCCACGCCTAAGCATTTGATGCATAAAGGTGCTGTGCGCGGTCGGACGATTTTCCGGCTGCCCAAAGCCCGCCCATCGAGGCGGGCTTTGTCGCGTTTGGTGTTTGCAGTACCTCCCGCCGAAGGTAGGAACCTCCGAAAAAATGCGCTAAAGTCCCTCATATAGGGCTGGGTTCGACAAAGGTGTGTTTTGTCGGATTTCTTTGTCGTGCGCGTTACAAAGGGAACGCGTTCTTCAACTCTACTGAACACAGCAGGCGAGACAACATGCATACCGAAAACAAGACCGAAAAGAAGATCCGCATTGCACTGGTCGATGATCACACGCTGTTTCGCAGCGGCATCAAGGCGCTGCTATCGCGTCAGGCCGATTTTGAAATCGTGGGGGAAGCAGCCGACGGTCTTGAGGGTGTCAAACTTGTTGAACAGGTGCATCCCGATCTGGTGTTGCTCGACCTGGATATGCCTACGATGAATGGGCACGAAGCTCTGGCCCAGATTTTGGGCAACACTCCGGCGCCGACGGTGCTGATGCTTACCGTAAGCGAGGACGGGGATGATTTGGCCGAATGCATGCGTCTCGGGGCAAGCGGCTATTTACTCAAGAAGATCGACGCCGATTTTCTGCTGCAGAGCATCCGCAGTGCTGTGGCCGGCGACTCGGTGATTTCTCCCGAGATGACCAGCAAGCTCGTGATGAAGTTACGGCACGACCGCGTGCAGATGGCGCCCGTCATCAACCCCGACATCGATTCTCTGACGCCGCGTGAGCGTCAGACACTCGCGTATCTTTCGCGCGGGCTGTCGAACAAAGAAATCGCCCGTGCGCTGGATCTGGCCGAGTCCACCGTCAAGGTGCATGTGCAGAGCGTGTTGCGTAAGCTCAACATCAAGAGTCGCGTGCAGGCTGCGGTGTTTGCCGTTGAACATCACCTCGACAAGGTGTGAGGACTGATGACAGGCGTCAGAGTCAACGACTCTGACAATCAGCGGGAGCACAGCGCGTGTTCCCGTTTTTTTTGACTAGACTTTTGGGAAGAAACAACTTTTTAGGAGGCGTTATGAAGCGGCAGATGCTGGGTTTGAGTCGGGCGTTGCTCGGCGCATGCTGCGCGGCGGCCATGCTGGCCGGGTGTGCGCATCCTCAGTTGATCGACATGGGGCAGACGGAAGAGTTCGTGACGGCCGAGCTGGGTGAGCCCAATGCCAAGACGCCGATGCCTGACGGCACCGTACGCTGGACCTACTCATCGCAGCCTTTCGGTCAGCAGGTCTGGTGGCTCTTTTTCGATGCCGACGGCAAGGTTGTCGGGCGTGAAAACGGGTTGCAGGAAAAGTATTTCAAGATGATCAAAATCGGCCAGTCGACCGAGGCCGATGTTTGGGCGATGTGGGGCAAGTGCGCTGAAAAATATGAATTTCGGCTTGCCAACGAACACGCCTGGATGTACCGCTATCGGGCGCCGGGCGGATTTGATATGGCCGTCTGGCCGCAGTTTGACACGCAGGGTGTGGTGCGTTCGGTGGACGTGACCATCGATCCCTGGCGCGACCGCGACAACGACTGGATGCCCTGAAGGCATCCGAACAGGAGGCGGGGATGGCACAGACATCGGCGAGCAGGCGGATTGATGCGGTGGTAAGCGCCGCACGCGGGCAGTGGCGTCGCATTCTCACCGATGTCGGCATTGACGCGCGCCTACTTGACGGCAAGCCTCGTCCATGTCCGATCTGCGGCGGACGAGACAGATTTGTCTTTGACGACAAATTCGGCCGTGGAGATTCGTTTTGCCGACACTGCGGACATGCTACGGGGATCGATCTGCTGTGCGCCTTTCGGGGACTTACATTTATGCAGGGGCTTGAATGCCTCGAAGGCATGTTGGGCATTGAAACGCCTCGCCGCACTGAGCCTAAGGCCCCCCGATGCGAGCAGGACAAGTACAGCCGCGAGCGGCGCGATGTGCTCGAACTTTGGTCGCAGGCCCGCCCCATCGAGCCCGGCGATCCCGTGTGGCGGTATCTGGCCGGACGAGGCATTGATCCCGGACTGGCTGGGTATGAAATCCGCTGCCACGATCGGGTTCCGCACTCTTGCAAAGATGCAACAAGTCCAATGTTCCCCGCCATGCTGGCGCGCGTCTGGGACGCCGACGGGCAGTTTGTGAATCTGCACCGAACCTTTCTGACCGAAGACGGACGCAAAGCGCCTGTTGATCCCGTGAAAAAACTCATGCCGGGGCCCTTTAAGGGAGCGGCAGTGCATATTGGTCCGGCTCCGACGCGGGTGCTCGGGCTCGCCGAAGGCATTGAAACGGCACTTGCCTGTTATCAAAAGTGCGGCATCAGTGTGTGGGCAACTCTGGGGTGCGTCAATCTCGAAGGATTTGTGAATCTCCCTGATAGCGTTGAAAAGATTGTGATTTTTGCCGACAACGATGCCAAGTTTGCCGGTCAGAAGGCGGCCTACGGTCTGGCCTACCAGCTGGCTGTGCGCGGGCTTGAAGTTGATGTGCGCATTCCGCCCGAGACGGGGACGGACTGGCTTGACGTTTTCGTGCAACAAACGCAGTAGCTTCAGATGCTTGGCGCGTGAATTGTTGAGCTTGAGCTTTTAGGGCGGTAAACTGTATCGAGGCCGTGTCAGCATTCTTGCGGCTTGCGAGACTGCATTGCGGTGCGTCTGCCAACCGATAGAGGGGAGAGAATGATTTTTGCGAAACTCAAAGCCTTCTTTGAATGGATGGGGCAAAAGGCGTTGGCCAAGAGCCGGCGATCGCTCGACTATAAGTGGACGACCTATCGTTCCGAAACGCCGCGCGAAGAAGCCTCGCAGGAACCTGGCGGTGCTGCACGTGCCGCCGCCAAAGCGACCGGCACTCCTCAGTCCCGCGCTCCACAACCCGTTGATGTCCCCGAACAGGAGCTGACGCCGTCGATTCAGATCGATGTTGACGAGCTCTTTGAGAATGAAAAGAAGCCGGCTGCAAAAAAGACGACGCGCAAGGTGTCTTCGACGGCCAAAGAGACGAGCGCGACGGAGAAGAAAACTGTAGCCAAGCGCACGACGACTCGGCGTACGGGCGCAAAGACAACAAAGGCTAAAGAGAACGCTGCCCAAGCAACGGCTGCAGAGAGTGAGCCCGCACAGGCCGAACTTCCTTTGCCGGACGTACCTCAACCCACTGCGGTGAAAAAGTCTACCCGCAGGGCGTCTTCCAAGAAGTCTGCGGAGACTGAAGTCAAAAGGCCCGTTGGTCGCCCGCGTGTCGTCAAGCCGGTTACGGAGAAAAGGCCCGTCGGCCGCCCGCGTCTCGTCAAGTCGGATGCGGATAAAAAGCCTTCCGAACCCAAAAAGCGCGGGCGTCGCCCAAAGCCGCCCGGACTGAGTGAAGAGCAGCTGCTCGAGTGTCAGCAAATGTTTGAGGGACGCACGGGAGCCGGTCTTGTCGAACTGCTCGTGGTCGACTTCCCCGAGCTTGCCGGCATCCGCAATAAGCGCCAGCTTATGACGCATCTCAGGGCTAGCGAGCCCATGTTCCGCAAGCTCAAAAAGGCGCTTTCGCATTCCTACCATCGGGCGCATCGCGAAAAGCTCGCTGAAAAAGCTTTGGCGGAAAAGAAGGAAAAACAGGCCGAGCAGTCGGCTGTTCAAGAGCCGCAGGCCTGATTTTTGCCTCGGAGGCACTCGAGTCTGAGATGTTCTCGAGTGCATTCGGCCAACCGTCCGAGGACGGCGCACTGCATGTGTTTGCCGTCGTCGGACGTATTTGTTTAGGCGGCCTCTGCTTCGCGCAGAAAGTCGATTTCACGCGGATGCACGATGCGGCGGAAGTCTTCGGTGTTGATGATGATCGAGACGTCTCTGTGGCCGGCGTTGAAGGCGAGCTCTTCGTAACGCGTAAACAGCGTAGGGTCGGCAACGGCCAAAAGAGACGGGTGCAGCGCCACGGGAGGCACGGCGCCCAAAATGCATCCAGTCAGATCGAGCACCTCTTCGGGACTGGCCAGACCGGCACGGTTGGCTCCGAGCGAGCGTGCGAGTTTTTTGAGGTCCGCCTGTTTGTCGGCCGGCAGAACGGCTAAAACGTACTGTTTGACGCCGTTGCCCTTGGCCATGCACACCAGAGCCTTGGCGCCCTGACCGAGCTCCGTGCCCCGCAGTTCGGCCACCGACGCACTGGTACGGTCTCCGGCCGGATGATGCACGACGCGGTAACGCGCGCCGCCTTCATCGAAAAGGGTACACAACTTTTCCAAGACGTTCTCGACCATGGGGTTTCTCCTTGAGGCAAATGTAGGCCTCGCCGATTGTACGCCGCACCTGCCCCAGGGCGCGGAGTGCGGCAAAGCCAACGAAGGAGCCCGCGCATCAGCGCGTGCTTTGTGATCTAATTCGCCCAATAACTCAGACATCAATCGCTTCTATGGCAAAACAAAAGTTTGACCCCTCCGGCATGTTTCTCGTGGCTTCCCCCGATATGAAGGACTCCGTCTTTGCAAAGACCGTGGTCTTTGTGGTGGGACACTCCGAGGAAAAAGGCTCATTGGGGATGGTGATCAATAAACCGGGCGACGTCGATATGGCGGAGGTTCTGCGTCAGGTCGGAGTTCCTGAGGCAGGCAGAGTGCCCGAGGGGATGGCCGAAACGGTCGTGGGATGGGGCGGCCCCGTGCAACGCATGCAGGGGTTCATTCTCCACTCACCCGTGTCGGGGCGTGAGTGGAATGTTGCGCTTTACCGCGGTGAGGACCTTGAGGTCACTTGCTCGCCCGACCTTTTGCACGAAGTGGTGCAGGGCAACGGTCCGGACAGGATGATGATCGTGCTCGGATGTGCGGCGTGGGCTCCGAAACAGCTTGAGGATGAATTCAAGGCGGGCGCCTGGCTTTTGGCACCGTGTGATCCGGACATCATTCTTTCCTTGCCTCTGGAAGAGCGCTATACCGCCGCACTCAGTTTGGTCGGCGTGCGCAGCGAGGACATGGAACTGCTGTCGCGTGCCGTGGCGGGCGGTCTGGTCGGTCACGCGTGAGCGGCGGCAGGACTACAATCTCGATCCTTTTGTCTGAAAAGTATTTCCAATGGCAATCCAAGAGGATTTGGTACTGGGGTTTGACTTCGGCGAGGTCCGCATCGGTGTGGCCAAGGGCAATACGCTTACCAAGAGCGCCTCGCCCCTTGCAATCATTGACGGTCGGACGAACCGCGTGAAGTGGGCCTCGATTCAAGCACTGCTCGACGAGTGGCAGCCGGGGGCCGTTGTGGTCGGTATTCCCTGCCATCCCGATGGTAAGCCGCATGCGGTGACCTGCAAAGCCATGCGTTTTGCGCGGCAGATCCAGGAGAGATTCCGCAGTCGCGGTTTGCTTGTTCATACGGTGGATGAACGCTATTCCTCGGTCGAGGTGGACACCCACGACGGGCGTGCGATCGACGATGAAGCGGCGGCGGTCATTTTGCAGCAGTGGTTCAACGAAGGCGAACCGCAGCGCCCGCCGGTGGACTGGGTGGAACTCTGAGGTCAAGGGTATTCGGACAAAAAACTGATTTTTTGGGATGTTGGAATGAGAAACCTCATTGGTGCGGCGCGTTTTGCTGCCGTCTTTGTGTTTGTTTGGTGCTGCCTCTTCATCATTTTCTGCGTATTTCCCTTCAGCGGCCCGCAGGCTCGGGGGCGCATCATTCGTTCGTGGTCGGCGCGCCTGCTGCGCTGGCTCGGAGTGAAGCTTGTCATTGAGGGCGGACGGCAGGCCGACGCGGTACACGACTGCGGCATCACGCCCGACGCGGTTGGACGCCTTGTGGTCTCCAACCATATTTCGGCGATCGACATCTTTGCACTTAACGCCGTCATTCCCTGCGCATTTGTGGCCAAGGCCGAGATTGCCAAATGGCCCGTTTTCGGAATGATCGCCAAGGCAGCCGGCACAATCTTTATTGAGCGCGGCAACAAGCGCGCCCTTGTGGGAATCGGTAACAACATGCAGCAGGCCCTGCAAAAGGGACGCTCGCTGCTTGTCTTTCCCGAAGGAACGACCTCGGACGGCACCAAGCTTCTCAAATTGCACGCCAATCTGATGGAATCGGCCGTGCGCACGGACGCTCCCGTTCTGCCCGTGGTACTCGAGTACAAGTCGGGCGGCAGCAGGACGACGCTTGCCTCCTACGTGGGCGACACCGGGCTGTTTGAATGCCTTTGGAAGGTGGTCACGGCTCCGGATCTGACGATCGAGGCAAAAATTCTCAAGCCGCTCAAGGCCGAAGATCGGCACACGCTCTGTCGCCTCGTGAGCGCCGACATGGCCGATGCCCTGAATGTGGCCGATCCGCTTGCGCCGGTTGCCGTTGCCGAGAAACAGGGCTGAGAACGACTGAATACAAGGAAAAGACATGCCCGCGATCGTCACGAAAACGTTTGATGTCACCGAGCACGACATCGATCAGATGAATCACGTCAACAACCGCGTCTATCTTCGATGGATGGAAGAGTCGGCCATGTTTGCTTCGGCTCAAAACGGTTGGCCAGCCGAGCGCTACTTCGCCGAAGGTGCCGGCGCCTGGGTGGCGCGTGAACATTGGGTCGAATATCTGCGCCCCTGCCAGTTGGGCGACACGGTGACGGTCTACACCTGGGTGCAGAGCGTGGCGGGCGCTTCGTCTCTGCGCCGCTACGTGATGAAAAACGGCTCCAAAATCTGCTGCGTGGCGGCGACCGAATGGGTGCATGTGGATCTCAAAACCCGTCGCGCCGTGGAAGTGCCCGATACCCTGCGGCAGGCTTTTGAGCTTGTTGCCGAGGACGATTGCCGACTGCGTGAGATGGGTGTCGCGCGATTTGTGCGCTTTGCACCCGCGCCGCAGCTTTTGGGATAAGGGTCAACACGAAAGACAACCCGTCGAAAACAGCGGTCAGCGCAGAGAAATTCGGTGGCATAATATTTTTTTACGCAGCCTGAATGTATATTCAGGACGCAGGATTCGGGCAGAAAAGAGCCGTTCTTCGGAAAATCAGGAATTGAGAGTGCAAATTTCATGGCACTGACCGATGCGTTTTTACAAATTAAGGATGTGACGTTCAGCTACGGCAGCCGCATCATCCTCGACGACGTCACGCTCAGTTTTGGGCGAGGCCAGGTCGTGGCCATCATGGGCGGCTCCGGCATGGGCAAAACGACGCTCCTCAAGCTGATCGGCGGGCTGATTGCACCGCAAAAGGGGCAGATTGTTTTCGACGGCAAGCCCATGCATGCTTCGGACAGCAAGTCGCTCTACGCCATGCGTCGCCGTATGGGCATGCTGTTTCAGTTCGGTGCGCTTTTTACCGATCTGTCGGTGTTTGACAATGTAGCCTTCCCGCTGCGTGAGCAGACCGATCTCGACGAAGAGAGCATTCGCGATCTGGTGCTTATGAAGCTCAATGCCGTGGGACTGCGCGGTGCCGCACAGCTGATGCCGTCGGATATATCTGGCGGTATGGCCCGACGTGTGGCGCTTGCGCGCGCCATCGCTCTTGATCCGGCTCTCATCATGTACGACGAACCGTTTGCGGGGCTCGATCCAATTTCGATGGGCGTGACGGCGCAGCTCATTCGGCGTTTGAACGACGCACTCGGCGCTACTGCCATCATCGTCACGCACGACGTGGCCGAAACCTTTGCCATTGCCGACTATGTCTACATGCTCAACGCAGGACGAATTTCGGCGCAGGGCACGCCCGAAGAACTCTCCGGCTCGCAGGATCCCTATATTCGTCAGTTTTTGGACGCGCAACCCGACGGCCCGGTGCGTTTTCACTATCCTGCACCGAGTATGCAGGAGGATTTCGGCGTTCAGAGGAGCAAGTAATGCTGCAGTTGTTGACTTCTCTGATCTACACGATCGGTCGGCACAGCGTCAAACAGATCTGCGCCATCGGCCGCATGGGGATCTTCTTTGTGTCCATCCTGCGGGCGATGCCGGCAGCGTTGGGTCGCTTTTATCTGA
The DNA here is from genome assembly GCA_945834535.1 of uncultured Sutterella sp. Lineage (GTDB taxonomy): Bacteria > Pseudomonadota > Gammaproteobacteria > Burkholderiales > Burkholderiaceae_F > Duodenibacillus. Next base: position 16,069 of record CAMAHM010000016.1, read on the forward strand.
TCGTGCAGCAGATTCACTTCATCGGCAATTATTCGCTGGTGATTATTTCCGTCTCGGGGCTTTTTGTGGGCTTCGTTCTCGGTCTTCAGGGGTACTACACTCTGGTGCGCTACGGCAGCGAGCAGGCGTTGGGCGTTTTGGTAGCGCTCGCACTGATGCGCGAACTCGGGCCCGTGGTGACGGCGCTTTTGTTTGCCGGCCGCGCGGGTACGTCGCTGACGGCTGAAATCGGACTGATGCGCGCCGGTGAGCAGCTTGCCGCCATGGAGATGATGGGGGTTGATCCGGTGCGCCGTATTGTGGCTCCCCGCTACTGGGGGTGCGTCATTTCGATGCCGATTTTGGCCATCATCTTTTCGGCGATCGGCGTGATCGGCGCCTGGGTGGTCGGCGTCGGTCTGATCGGAACCGATAACGGTGCCTTTTGGTCGCAGATGCAGGACGGTGTGGATTTTTACTCGGACATCCTCAACGGAGTCCTGAAGTCGGTCGTTTTCGGCTTTGCCGTCGGCCTGATTGCCCTGTTTCAGGGCTATCACGCGCGTCCCACGCCCGAAGGCGTATCGCGCGCAACGACCCGCACGGTGGTGGTGAGCTCCCTGATGGTGCTGGGGCTCGACTTTATGATGACCGCAAGTATGTTTTCAACGATTTAAAGAGCATCAGGGTAGAACAATGGAACGCAGGACTCTCGAATTTTTGGTGGGCATTTTCGTAGTGCTCGGCTTTACAGCGCTGTTTTTCGTGTCCATGCAGGCGGCCAATCTGGGGAATTTTTCCTTCGGCACGCATGCCTACGAAGTCACGGCCAACTTTGACAACATCGGCGGTCTCAAGCCGCGTGCGCCTGTCAAGAGCGCCGGCGTGGTCGTCGGTCGCGTCAAGAGTATTTCCTTTGATCAGGAAACCTTTCAGGCCAAGGTGGTGATGGACATCGAGCAGAAGTTCAAGTTCCCGGCCGACAGCTCGGCCAAGATTCTCACCTCGGGACTTTTGGGCGAGCAATACGTCGGGCTCTCGGCGGGCGGTGACGATACCGACCTCGCTCAGGGCAGCCGCATCGAGCAGACTCAGTCGGCTGTGGTGCTCGAAAACCTCATCAGCCAATTTCTCTATCAGTTTGCGGAAAAGGGCGGAGATCAGAAATGAGTACACGCTCCGAAAGAGCTCGTCTGCGCCTTGCCGCTCTTGCCGGGTGCACGGCACTCGTCACGGGTTGTGCGCAGATTCCCGAGGGGGCGGGGAGCGATCCGTCCGACCCGTGGGAGCGTATCAACCGACACACGTTTGAGTTCAATCAGCAGATGGACACCTACGTTGCCCGACCCGTGGCCAAGGCCTATGAGAAGGTTGTGCCGCAAGGCGTGCGTGAAGGCGTCACTAATGCGCTCGGCAACCTTGGCGAGCCCGCCAATGTTGTCAACAATGCGTTGCAGGGTAAGGGCGAAGGCGCTCTCGTGAGCCTGTTTCGCTTCATGATCAATTCCACGATCGGGCTTGGCGGCATTTTTGATGTGGCCGGGACCTACGGCAATCAGCCCGTGCGCAAGGAAGACTTCGGTCAGACGCTTGCCGTGTGGGGCGTGCCTTCGGGCCCCTATCTGGTGCTGCCCTTTATGCCGCCCTCGACGGTGCGCGACGCTACGGGGCTCGGCGTGCAGTACTTTATGGAGCCTCCGACCTGGATGGATGAAACGGCGTCCTGGGCGATCTGGGGGGCCTACGTCGTGGACCTGCGCTATCAGATGCTTCCCGCGACGGACCTTGTCAAAGATGCCGTCGATCCCTACCTGATGACGCGTCAGGCCTATTTGGCGACACGCCAAAAGGCGATCTACGACGGGGATGTTCCCTTCGAATTTACCAAGGATGAGTTCGAAGACGAGGACGAAGCAACCGAAGAAAAGAAGGATGTCAAATAAGGGGGTACAAATGCTCAATCGTCGTGAATTCTTGGCGGCCGGCGCCTGTGCGTTCGGTCTTTCGGCGGTGCCGTTTGCCTTTGCGGCCGATGCGACAGGGGATCCGCAGCAGTGGGTGATGGAGATCAGCAGCAACATTCTGAATGCCATCAAAAACGACAAGGATCTCGCTGCGGGCGATCCCAAGCGCGTGCAGAAGTTTGTCGACGAGATGGTCATGCCTGTCGTTGATTTTGAGCGCATGACGCGCACGGCCGTGGGGCCGAAGTGGCGCGGCGCGACGGCCGAGCAGCGCAAGGAGCTGCAGCATCAGTTCCGTGAGCAGCTGACCCGCGTCTATTCGGGGGCCCTTGCAACGGTCAAGGACCAAACGCTCAAACTCGCGCCCAACCGCGTCAAGCCGACTCCTACGGATGCGTTGGTGCGCACGCATCTCGTGACGCCCGGCAAGCCTGAAGTGGCCATCAACTACCGATTGAAGAAGATCAAGGGTGAGTGGCGCATCATCGACGTTGACGTCGAAGGCATCTGGATGGTGGAAAACTACCGCACCCAGTTTGCGCCCATCGTCAATCAGTCCGGTATCGAAGGTCTGATTGAAACCCTCAAACAGAAGAATCAGGCGGCTGCAAAGTAGGGCGAGCTTTATGAGAATCAGCGAGGAGCGCGTGACGCGCATCAATGCTTCGGGCGTCAAGTCGCAGGTGTTGGCGGCGGCACGCTCGGGCGACGCGGTGCTTGATTTTTCGAGCGTCGAGGCGGTGGATTCATCCGCCGTGGCGATCGTTTTGGCCTGGTTGCGGGTGCTGCAGAAAAAAGAGCTTCAGCCCTGTCTCAAGGGCGCTCCCGAAAAAATGCTGGCGCTGATGCGCCTGTACGGGACATTCGAGCTCGTGGAGCCCTATGTTGAGAGTTCTTCCTGAGATTTTTTCAGAAAAAACTTGACAAGAGGGAAAAATTGGCAGATAATGCCGTTCTCAATTCGGCGCATTAGCTCAGTCGGTTAGAGCAGAGGAATCATAATCCTTGTGTCCGCGGTTCGAGTCCGTGATGCGCCACCAAATTCCAGGCCGGATGCATGTGTTTGCGTGCATCCGGTTTTTCGTTTTGCGGCTTCACGCGGTCATTTTCTCTGCGGTCGACTCGATGAGTTCGCGGCCGCGAAGCGTCGCAAGCCAGGCGGTGGGAATGTTTTCTTCGCCGTACCACAGGGCCGCCATGGCGCCCGTTACGCAGGCTGTGGTGTCGGTATCACTTCCCAGATTGACCGCCGTCTCGACCGCTTCCTGATAGCTGTGAGTGGTCAGTATGCAGAAAAGCGCAGCTTCAAGCGTATGGACGACATAGCCGTCCGAAAGGACGTCCTCGATTGCAAGCTGTCCGATATCTCCTTCAAGGATGCGGCCGTAGGCTTGCACCGCCTCCTTTCCCAAACGCTCGGCAAGCGCAGGTCCCAATGAACGCGCGGCCCGACAGCTTTGGGCGGGCGACATTCCGCGGGCCACGGAGAGCAGCATTTCACACCACAGAATGCAGCCGACAATCGAAATGGGATGACGGTGCGTGAGGCTGCTGGCTTGCTGCACCAAGTCAAAGCGCCGGGATTGCTCCAAATGCTCCAGGCACACGACAAGGGGCGCAATGCGCATGAGGCTTCCGTTGCCGTTCGACCAGACGTCCGAGTTGCCGGCCTTTTGCGGCGGACATCCGTCGGCCAGACGCTCGACGGCGCGGCGGGTGCCGTTGCCGACGTCAAACACCACGCCGTCGGCGGTCCAGCGGCCCGCAAACAGCCAGGCCTCAAAATTTTGCGCCGCCTTGGAGAGATTCACCGTACCGTCGCAGATTGCGTCAGCCGTCGCAAGCGTGAGCGAGGTGTCATCCGACCAGGTACCGGCGGGACGGTTATATGTGCCGTGTCCCGTCATGCCGTTCACGCGGAAGGTGCCGCGCTCGCGAAATTCAAAAGGCACGCCGAGTGCGTCTCCAACGGCAGCGCCCAAAAGCAGAGCTCGGGCAAGACGACTGTTGTGACGAAGATCACTCATGGCAAAACCTCACAAGGCAGAAGCGGTTCGTAGGGGTGTTTTTTATCGCATCCGAAGTTTGAACTCCGATCTGCAGGCTACAATTTAAAATCACTTTTTTATTGGGAATTTGATTCATGGCAGATCATGAACTGGTTTCGCTGACGATGCCCGCTGCGGATGTCTCCGGTGTGCTCTCACAGGTGGCTGACGTCATTGAATCGCGTCGCGGAGCCGATCCGAGCACGAGTTATGTTGCCAAGCTTTTTTCCAAGGCGCCCGACGGCGTTTTGAAGAAGATCGGCGAAGAGGCCGTTGAATGCGTCATGGCGGCCAAGGATGAGAACAAGAAGGACATCATCTACGAGACGGCCGATCTGTGGTTTCACTCGCTCGTCATGTTGGCGCAGTACGGGCTTCGCCCCGAGCATGTTCTTGCCGAACTGCAGCGCCGGGAAGGTCTGAGCGGCATTGCCGAAAAAATGGCTCGAAAGAATTAACCCCCCCCCTTAGGAGAAGTCATGCAGCTTGATGATTGCATCTTTTGTAAAATAGCGCGCGGCGAAATTCCCTGCAGCAAGGTCTACGAAGATGACGACGTCCTTGCCTTCAGGGACATTCATCCCAAGGCCCCCGTCCATTTTCTGATTATCCCCAAGCAGCACATCACCTCTTTGGCGCACGTTGTGCCCGAAGAAGCGGCACTTTTGGGTAAGATGATCAATCTTGTGCCGGTTCTGGCCAAGCAGGAAGGATGTGAGAACGGTTTCAGAACCGTCATCAACACGGGTCGCGACGGTGGACAGGAAGTGCCTCACCTGCACATTCATGTGCTCGGCGGTCCGCAGCCCTGGCACTAAATTTATTTTGTACCAATTCACGGCCCGTTTCCGGGCCCCACAGGAGTCTAAAAATGGGTTCTCTTTCGATTTGGCACTGGCTGATCGTTCTGCTGATCGTTGTGCTCGTCTTCGGTACCAGCAAGCTCAAGAACATGGGTAAGGACCTTGGCGGCGCCGTCAAGGGCTTCAAGGAAGGTCTCAAGGAAGGCGAAGAAGCCGCCAAGCCCGCCGAAGCTCCCAAGCAGGTGGCTGCTGAAAAGACGCAGGAAGTCGTGGACGTCAAGGCCAACGAAAAGACGCAGGCCTAATGACGCATCCGGTGCGCACGCCCAGGCGTTTGCACCGTTGCGATGCATCCGTCCGAGAGACTTTCGGGCGGAATGCTCCTTCAGGGCGCTCGTGACACGCATGAGCGCCTCGGCGGCTGTTTGCCTTTTGGGATGAAAAATGTTCGATTTCGGATTTTCTGAGCTGACTTTGATCGGCGCTGTTGCCTTGGTCGTCCTGGGCCCTGAGAAGTTGCCCGTGGTGGCTCGGACCGCCGGTCAGTTTCTGGGCAAGGCCCAGCGCATGGTGCAGCAGGTTAAAAACGACATCGAGCGCGAGGCCGAACTTTCCGAACTCAAAAAGATTCAGGAAGAAGCCAAGAGCATTGCCGACGATCTCACCAAGACCGTAAAGGGTCAGATGGACAGCATCGAGGGTGAAGTCAAGTCCGTGCAAAAAGAGGTCAACGCCGTTGCCAGGGACATGACCGACTCCTTTGAAGGTGCCAAAAGCGCCTTCTCCGAGCTTGGAGGCTCGTCGCAGGCGGCCGACGATATGGCCGGAGCCTTTGACAAGGCCAAGGATGCCGACGCCTCGACGGGTGCGGTCGATGTGGCCAAGAGTGACGCCGAAGTCGGAGACAATGTCAACGATTTCTACGACTGGTACAGCGGCCAAAGCGATGATGCCGAAGCCTATGTCGAGCCCAAAACGTTCGACAAGCGCTACAAGAGCGGCCCGTCGATCGACGAACTCGCCGAGGAAATCGAGCGCCTCAAGACGCAGCTCGGGGAGCGTACCCCGCAGTTTGGCGGCAACAACCGTAAATTTGCCATGCGCGCCCGCACCAACCGCCCGCGCATTTACCGCTGATTGAATCATGGCTCAAGACCTTGAAAAGATCGAAGGCCCGGAAGATCCGGCCAATGAGCAGCCGCTCGTCTCGCATCTGATTGAACTGCGCAACCGAACGGTGAGGGCGGCGATCGCCATCATCGCGGTCTTCGTGTGCCTGTCGCCGTTCATGAAGCAGATCTTTGACTACCTGTCGCAGCCGCTGATGGTGGCGTTGCCGCAGGGTGTCAAGCTCCTTGCTACGGGGGTGGTGGCTCCCTTTATGGTGCCTCTGAAGGTGACGCTCTTTGTCGCGTTTGTGATCGCGCTTCCCTTCGTGCTCTACCAGCTTTGGGCCTATGTGGCGCCTGCGCTTTATCGGCGTGAAAAGCGCCTTGCACTGCCCGTGATCATTTCGAGCGTGGTGATGTTCGGCCTGGGCATGGCCTACTGCTACTTCATCGTGTTCGGCATGGTCTTTAAGTTCATTGCCGGCTTCTCGCCCGACTCGGTCAATTTTGCGCCTGATATCGACAGCTACTTCAGCTTCGTGCTGACGATGTTCTTTGCCTTCGGCATCACGTTTGAAGTGCCCATTTTGGTGATGGTGCTCAACTATGTCGGCATCGCCGACTACGCCAAACTCTCCAAGGCGCGTCCCTTTGTCATCGTCGGCGCCTTCGTCATTGCCGCTATCTTCACTCCGCCCGATGTGCTCTCGCAGCTTCTTTTGGCGGTTCCGTTGGTGATTCTGTACGAGGCCGGGCTCATCTGCGTGCGTCTGTTCGGACGCAAAAAGCCTGTTGAATACGACGATGACGACGAAGCCTGACAGAGCTTCACAAAACCTCTAAAAAACGTCGCACCCGATTCGGGCTGCGGCGTTTTTTCTTGACGGGCCGCTATTTATCGGACGGACGCATGACAACCGTCAGGGCAAAGGTCAGGCCGATTGCCGTCAGAAGCACTGAGCCGAACAAGTGCAGGGCGGGCATGCTGGAAAAGGCGAGTAGCCCGAAGGCAAGAGTCGTACTTGAGGCGGCCAAAAAGACCGAGTTGGCTGACGAGGGACTCTTGGGGCGGCTGTAGAGCACGACGGCATAGTCCACCCCCAGACCGAGGACGAGAATGAGAGGCAGCACCGTAAAGAGCGACAGAGGCAGCCCAGAGGCGCCCGCGACGGCAAGCGTGAGCGTCATGGCCGCGAGAGTGGGTGCAAGCCGCCGCCACCAGCCGTGACGGAGCGTCAAACGCAGCAGTACGGCCACCAAAAGGATGGCGGCCCCAAGTGCCCTGAGAAGTTCGCCGCGCAACGATTCAAGAGCGCGGGCGATGTCTGCGGTAGTGTTGATGAAGCTCACTCCCGGCAGCGTATCCGACAGGCGCTCGAGTGCGGGCAGTGAGGCCGCAGTGATGCCGGAAAGAGGAACAATGACGTTGGTGTCGTTCAGCCAGAGCCGCTGCAGGGCTTCGGGGAGTTGTCGGCGCCAATCTTTGTAGTTCGGTGCGTCGATGGTTTTGCTCGGTGTTGGAAGTTGAGCTCCGAGCTTTTTCGTTAGGAGCTCGAGAGCTCTGCGATTGGCTTCGGCCGTGAGGGCAGTATGCGAGCCGTGCGCAGCGCCCCAAAGCGGCATGGGGTTGCCCCAGCCCGTTACAAGCTTTTCGGTTTTAAGACGCTCCAGAGCGCTTTGCAGGCGTTCGAAACGTGCGACTGTTTCGGCAGTATCGGCGCCCTCAATGCACAGAAACTGTCCCGGGCTCTGCGGATTGAGAATGTAGGTGAGTTTTTGATGGGCTTCAAGCGCCTGGGGTGGAACCGAACGCAGCAGGGCAAGTTCGTTTTCAGGCGTCAGCGTCTGCCATGCAACACCTGCGGCGCACACAAGACAGACCACGGCGCCAACCCAGTGGACGGGGCGCTGCAGCCGGGGAAGATGATCAAGAAGTCGGGCAAAGCGCAGGGCAAGGCGCGTCGGAGGCTGCGCCTTAAGTAACGGTGCCATCCACAAAAAAAGCGTTGCATAGGCGCAGACGAGGCCGCTCACGCAAAAGAGCGCCGTCTGCTGAAGCCCCTGCATCGGGCAAAGACTCATGACGGCGTAGCCTGCGACGGTTGAGCACAGGGACACGGTGAGGGGGCGCAGCAGGCGACGCCGCACCTGAAGACCGTTCAGACCGTCCGAGCAGCCGCACAGAAAATGGAAAACGTAGTCGACGCAAATCCCCAAAAGCGTGGCACCGAAGACGAGAGTGATCAGGTGCACACTGCCGCAGACAAGACACACGACGGCAAAGGCAAAGGCCGTGGAAAGCGTGAGCGTAGCTGCCGCCAGAAGCATGGGACGAATGCGACCGAAAAAGACGAGCGTGAGCGCGAAGATGCCCAGAGCTGAAACCGCACCGATGAGCGAGGCTTCCTGCTTGGCTTGGGCGGCGGCAAGCTCGCTCATGACGGGGATGCCGCTGTAGAGTATGTCGGTGCCGGGAAAAGCGGCGACAACCTCGTTTCGGCAGGCGCTCAGAGGTTCGTTCAGCAGATGGTCGGTGTCGGCCGAGACGGCTTCCTGAGCGGAGATTTTCAGCACAACCCAGACTCGTTCGGGGTGCGCGGCGTCTCTGACTGTCAGGTGTCGGCCTTCAAGTTGAAAACGAGCGCTCGCACCGACTGAAGCGAGCGCATTTTCAAAAAGGCCCAGTGGATCGTCGGAAAAGGGCTGGGACGAAGCATCAAAGGGACGGTAGAGGCGGCGCAGTGCGCGATCAAGCAGCTGCGCGTCGGTGGCCTGCGAGAGCCAGTCTTTGTCCTTCTCGGTGACAAAGAGGGAGCGGTAGGGGGCCAGTGCTTTTTCCCACTGCCGCGGATTCCATTGTCCCAGAGGCGAAACGGTAGAGATGCCTTTTCGGGCGAGCGCGGCTTTAAGAGCGTCGGCCGCTCGAAGGGAGGTTTGTCGGTCATCGTGGCGCACGAGAATCCAAACCTCTTTGCCCGCAGAGGCTGCAAAACGCTCGAGCGCGCGCTCTGTTGCGGCAGGGGCGGCGTTTTCGGGCAGTAAAGCACGCATGTCGGTGACGAGCGTCTCGGAGGTGAGATGCATCAAACCGAAAGCAAGAGTGACGGCAAGAATGACTCCCCAGACAAGCGACGCCGTGCGCAGCAGCGCGGATCGGTTGTCCGACGTCATTGCACCGCCTCGAAGTATTTCAGCTCCCGGACGGTCGGCGTTGAATCGACGTGTTGCTTGGAAAAGACGATGCGGGTGCGTTTGCCGTCGGGTGTATAGAGCACAGCCTCTTCGATGACGCGGCCGACGCGAATCGAGGCTTCCGAAAGGTAGGTCTGGAGCAGATTGTCACGCGGCGACAAAATGGCTGAGGTTTTATCTCCCCGCACGGAGCAGGAAAGGTGAAAGCGCTCGAGAAGCCGCTTTTGACTGAGCGTCCTGTCGCCCGAAAGTTCCTCCATCAGGTGTGACGAAGGGGCGTTGTCCGAGACGGTGAGGCGCCCGGTTTCATCACTGCGGGCCGATTTTTTGACGCCGAAGATCTGCACTCCGACAAAGGGTTCGAGAGTTTCCCAAATGAGGCCCCGATTGGGGGCAAGAGTCACGTTGCCACGGCTCACGAGAGGGACGGGGACGCCGGGGACCTCCTTGGTGACTTCAAACTGGGCATGTACCACTCCCTGCGGCCACAGGGCTTGAAAAAGCTGCTGGCAGTCCTGTGCACGACAAAGCGGACTCAGGAAAAGCAAAAAGCATAAAAGCGTGTGGAGGCGGCGCATGAAGGATAGAAGCAGAACCATCGGAACTTCGGATTGTAGCGGCCGCGGAAGGCGGGAAAAAAAAGAAACGGCCCGCAGCAGTGGATGCTACGGGCCGAAATTTGGTGGGAGCGCAGAGACTCGAACTCTGGACCGACGGATTAAGAGTCCGCTGCTCTACCAACTGAGCTACGCTCCCATTTCGACGTGTCGAATTTTTAACTTTCTTCCGAACACCGGCGTCGGAAGAAATAACCCGCAGCTGTCTGCTACGGGTCGAAATTTGGTGGGAGCGCAGAGACTCGAACTCTGGACCGACGGATTAAGAGTCCGCTG
>CAMAHM010000017.1 GCA_945834535.1 uncultured Sutterella sp.
AGAAGTGTCTGAGCGACTCAAAGGGCAGGGGAGCGAGACCCCGAACCTGCCGCAGGTGGTTCACGCTTGCGGCAAGGTCGGGAGCGCTGTCGATGAGCGTGCCGTCGAGGTCAAAAAGGATCAGCATGCTCGTTAAGCTTCCTTCTTGTCGGCGGCGGCAACGGCCTGAGAGGGAGCTTCATCCTTCTTTCCGCCCACATGCAGGGCCTTTAACACCGACTTGGCGCCGGGAATTTCCAGCTTGATGCCGCTTTTGGCCTGCGCGGCCGCAGGGGGCGGTGCGGGCGGCGTTTCGGCGTCGGCCTTGTCGCACAGATCGTTCAGCTCGCGCTGCAGCACGGCCACAATGCTGTAGCGGTTGACGAGTTCGCGGGCAAACATCAGGAACGACAGATAGAGCTCGCAGCCGCGCATCGAGACGTTCTCCTCGGAAATCGAGGTGAGCATCTGTTCCTGCATGCGGTCGATAAGCGCGATGATGTCGGGACCGTTGAGCTTGACGGCTTCAAGAGAATGCCTGCCGTCCGAGACGCGACCCAGTTTTTGCAGCGCGTTCGACAGCTCAATCAGGTTGCGCTTGAAGCTGCCTCGGTAAACGCGGTGTCGGTTGGCAACGTGTTCCTTGACGACGAGCGTCAGACGCTGCAGCGAGCGGCTCACTTCGCGCATATTGGTATAGGCGCGATAGTAGCCGTATCTGGCGTCGCGGTCGATTTTCTGATCGGACGTACGCTGCTGAGCCATCGTGTAATAGATGCTTCGCTCTTCGGAGAGGTTCTCAAAGTGCTGCGTCGTTTCGACCTTGAGCCTGCGCAGAGCGCTTTCATTGTCCTTGAGGAAGGCATGCACGGTCATGTCGAAGAGTTCGACCGTACGGCCCAGATGCTGACCGACCATCGTGTTGATGGCTTCACGCACGGAGTTGTGGTCGTCGTTCTGGAAGATCACCGGGCGGTTGGTTTCCTTCTTGTGCACGAGGAAGTTCGAGCGCACCAAAAGAGCGACGACGAGGACGATGAGCGCGCAGATCATGTACTTGCCGCCGAGCATGATGAGCGTGCACAAAAGGGCCGCGAAGGTGCAGGCAGTGGCGGCGGTGAGGAACCATCCGCTCACCACGGTGAGCACGCCCGAGATGCGGTACACGGCCGATTCACGGTCCCATGCACCGTCGGCAAAGCTCGAGCCCATGGCAACCATGAAGGTGACGTAAGTCGTCGACAACGGCAACTTCAGGCTCGTAGCCGAAGCGATGAGGATTGACGAGAGCACGAGGTTGACGGAAGCACGCACGTAGTCAAAGGGCAGGGGCTGCTCGTCACGCTTAAGTTCGCGGGGCTTGAAGCGGCTGCGCAGACCGGCCTGCAGACGCACAGGCAGAATTTGGCGCACGATGTTGCCGAGCCCAAGGCCGCTGCGAACGATCATGCGACCGGGCAGGGAGGAGCCGAACTGCTCGTGTTCACCCGACTGCGACGAGGACAGGTTGATTGAAGTCTGCACCACGCGGCGGGCCTTCTTGCTGAACCAAAGCGTAGCCACCATCACGAGCCCCGAAAAGAGCAGGAAGAACGTAGGCGCCTGCGTGCCCTTTAAAAGGTTCCCCATCGTGTAGGTAAGCGGATCCGTGCCGTAGGCCGTAAAGTCAAGCATCGAATCGAGCGCGGCAAGCGGCACGCCCACGAAGTTCACCAAGTCGTTGCCCGCAAAGGCGAATGCCAGCGAGAAGGTGCCCGACAAAATGATGATCTTAAAGACGTTGAAGTTGAAGGCAAGGATAAGGAACTGGAAAAGCACCGTCAGACCAATGAGCATGCTCAAAAGGATGGTCGAGGTGTTGGCGTTCATCCAGTCGATCCATTCGGGACGCATGAAGCTCGCGCCCTTGGCACCCTTGACGATCAGAAAGTAGAAGATCGCCGTGATCGAGAAGCCGCCGAACAGACCGCCGACACGGCGGTAGGCGCCTTCAAAATGGAAGGTAAATACAAGGCGCGTCAGATACTGCACCACGACGCCCGCCACAAAAGCAACGCCCACCGAAATGAGGATGCCCGAAATGATGGCCATCGCCTTGGCCGTATTGATGAAGTCCACAATGCCGCCAAAGCCGTTGCCGGCCATGTAGAGCTTCATAAGAGCCGCGGCAAGCGCGCTGCCCAACAGTTCAAAGATGATCGACACGGTGGTCGACGTGGGCAGGCCCAGGGAGTTGAACGTGTCCAAAAGCAGTACGTCGGAAATCATGACGGCAAAAAAGATCACCATGATTTCGGAGAACGTGAACATCTGCGGATGGAAAACACCGGAGCGGGCGATTTCCATCATGCCCGAGCTGAAGGTGGCACCGAGCAGCACGCCCATACTCGCCACCCACATCGTGGTGCGGAAACTCGCGATGCGGCAGCCGATGGAGCTTGTGAGAAAGTTGACCGCGTCGTTGCTGACACCGACGAAAAGGTCAAAGCACGCAAGCACGGCCATGAAGCCGAGAATCACCCAATAAAAATCAACCATAAGGACTGCAATACTCTAAAGAACGAACAGCATCCCTCAAAAGGGAACGGAGCGCCCGAGCAAGGCGCGGAAAGCCTCGCGGATCTACGGGGTTTCAATTAGAGTCTGTCAGCCCTTTGTGACGAATTTGTGACAAATTATGAAAAAGAGGAGCGGGCGGAAAAAATCAAGGATTTGAGGGGGGCGGCGCGTGTTTTTTGGGTGACGCAGAGCATGAAAAAACCGCATGCACCGAGATCGATGATGCGGTTTTATGACAAAAGCAAAACGCGAAAAAATCAGCTGAGCGCGGACTTCTTGGTCGTGCGTGAGCGACGCAGCGCCAGACGCTTGGCGTCCTTGCGGCTCTTGGGAGCACCCGAAGAGGCCTTCTTGGGGCTCTTTTTCTCGTCCTTGCCGCGCGGCGCGCCGGCACGCTTGGCACCGCGCGCGCCCGGGTCGGCCTTGGCCGCCAGAAGGCTGTTGCGGCGCTCTTCTTCGGCTTCAAGCTTGGCACGGCGCTCGTCGCTCATGGGACGGAAGAAGACCAGCATTTTGCCGATCTGCTGAATGCGGGCCGCTTCCAGGCGGTCGGCCACTTCAAGGTAGATTTCCTCGCGCAGCTCACGATCGTCGCTTGCCACATGCACCTTGACAAGACCGTGGTCGTCCAGAGCGCGTCCGATTTCCTTGAGGACGGCATCGGTGAGGCCTTTTTCGCCCACGAGCACGCCGGCATTGAGGTTGTGCGCTTCGGCGCGCATTTGGAGCCGCACGTTACGCTCTAAAATGAGTTCGGCCATAAATTCATCGATCCTTTCAGCTCGTTCAAAATTGGTTCTGTTGCGGTGATCCGCACGGGCCCTGCTCGGGCACGAAAGTGCATCATTTTAATCGGTTTTTCTGTATTTCAACATCATGCCCAAGTCCCTTAAAAAACTGCGCTCGAACCGTGCCTGGATCGAGCGCCACATCAACGACCCCTTTGTCAAAAAGAGCCGTGCCGAAGGTTATCGGGCCCGTTCGGTGTATAAGCTCACCGAACTTGATGCGCGTGAAAAGCTTTTTGCGCCCGGCATGACGGTGGTCGATCTGGGCAGCGCTCCGGGCAGCTGGACGCAGATCGTGCGCGAGCGTCTCTTAGATAAGGACGGTCGCGTCAAGGGGCGCATCATCGCCATGGACATTCTGCCCATGGATCCCATTGAGGGCGCCACCTTTATTCAGGGCGACTTTCGCGAGCAGGCTGTGGCCGACAAGCTTGCCGAAGTGCTCGCGGGTGACAAGGTGGACGTGGTGATCAGCGACATGGCCCCCAATCTGTCGGGAGTGCCGATGGTCGATGCGAACGCAAGCCTCCTTTTAAACGAACTCGCGCTCGATTTTGCACTCGAACACCTCAAAAACGAAGGCGTGTTTGTTGTCAAGGCGTTTCAGGGGTCGGGCTACTCGCAGTTTATCGAGGCCTGCAAGAAGCACTTCAAGTCCGTCGCGCAGAGAAAGCCCGAAGCCTCCCGCGGCTCGAGCGCGGAAATGTACGTCGTCGCGCGGCATCTTAAAAAATAGGCTCTCGGGCAGGCGGACGAAACACTCCGTGACCAATTGTTCCGCCACAAAAGGCCGCTTTTCCGTTAGATTTAGCCCGTTCGGCTTCTCCGACGGCGGTGCGTCGGGGACCGGAAGCCAAAAAACATAAAAACAGAGGACCAATTTGGACAACAAGATGATCGGCCGCATTGCGGTCTGGGCGCTTATTGCGTTCGTGCTTTTCACGGTGTTTCGTCAGTTCGACGGCGCCCGCGATGCGGTGCTGCCCGCCGACCAGACGAGCTATACCCAGTTCATGAGCGACGCCAAGGAAGGCAAGATTCGCCGCGTCGACGTGCAGGGACGCCGTATTACGGTGACGCCTGCGCAGGGCGCAAGCTACACCATCACGAGCCCGGGTGATCTGTGGATGGTTGAGGATCTGCGCAAGAACGGCGTGCAGGTTTACGGCAAGGCCGAAGAAGAGCCTTCGTTCCTGGAAACCATTTTTGTGAGCTGGTTCCCGATGCTGCTTCTGATCGGCGTGTGGATCTTTTTCATGCGTCAGATGCAGGGCGGCAAGGGCGGACCGATGACCTTCGGCAAGAGCAAGGCGCGCATGTTGGATGACACGGCCAACAAGGTGCGTTTTGCCGACGTTGCCGGCTGCGACGAAGCCAAGGAAGACGTGCAGGAAGTCGTGGACTTTCTGCGTGATCCTTCGCGCTTTCAGCGCCTGGGCGGACACATTCCCCGAGGCATTTTGCTTGTGGGCTCACCCGGTACCGGTAAGACGCTTCTTGCCAAGGCCATTGCCGGTGAAGCGGGCGTTCCCTTCTTCTCGATTTCGGGTTCGGACTTTGTGGAAATGTTCGTCGGCGTCGGTGCCGCGCGCGTGCGCGACATGTTTGAAAATGCCAAGAAGAATGCTCCCTGCATCATCTTCATCGACGAAATCGACGCCGTGGGGCGCCAGCGCGGCGCCGGTCTCGGCGGCGGCAACGACGAACGCGAGCAGACGCTCAATCAGATGCTCGTCGAAATGGACGGCTTTGAAACGGGCAGCAATGTGATCGTGATTGCGGCCACCAACCGTCCCGACGTACTCGACCCGGCGCTGATGCGCCCGGGGCGCTTCGACCGTCAGGTTGTGGTGCCGTTGCCCGACATTCGCGGCCGCGAGCAGATTCTGAACGTGCACATGAAAAAGGTTCCTCTGGGCGGCGACGTTCAGGCCGACGTGATCGCTCGCGGCACGCCCGGATTTTCGGGCGCCGATCTGGCGAACCTTGTCAACGAGGCGGCGCTTTTTGCCGCCCGTCGCAACGGCCGCGTTGTCGAAATGATCGACTTCGAACAGGCCAAGGACAAGATCATGATGGGGGCCGAGCGCCGTTCGATGGTGATGACCGAAGACGAAAGGCGCAACACCGCCTACCATGAATCGGGGCACGCTATCGTTGCCAAGCTTCTGCCCAAGTCCGATCCGGTGCACAAGGTCACCATCATTCCGCGCGGTCGTGCGCTCGGCGTGACGATGCAGCTTCCTGAAGAAGATCGCTACGCCTACGATCGCGAGTATCTTCTCACGCGCATCGCCATCCTCTTCGGCGGCCGTATTGCCGAAGAAGTCTTCATGCACCAGATGACGACCGGGGCTTCGAACGACTTTGAGCGCGCCACGCAGATGGCCCGCGACATGGTGACCCGCTACGGCATGAGCGAAAAGCTCGGCGTGATGGTGTACGCCGAAAACGAAGGCGAAGTCTTTCTCGGGCGTTCGGTGACGCGCACCACGCACGTCTCTGAAAAGACCATGCAGGCCGTGGATGCGGAAATTCGCCGCACGCTTGACGAACAGTACAAGCGCGCCCGCGACATCATCGAGTCGCATCAGGATGAGATGCACGCCATGGCCAAGGCGCTTCTTGAGTGGGAAACGATCGACGGCGAACAGATCGACGACATTCTCGCCGGTCGCGCGCCGCGCCCGCCCAAGTCTCCCGAGTCCGGCTCGGGCCGCAGCAAGGCTCCAAAGGCCGAGGCGCCCCGCGCCATGCGCGACGAAGATGTGAAGGCTCGCGACGAGACTCTCCAAGAAGGCGCTGACGAAAAAACGCCGGCAGCCAAGAGTGCGGATAAGCCGCAAAACGAGGCTTAATCCCGTCGACGGAACACTACGGGCGGTTCGACCGCGCTCCCCGAACAAGCGGGAAGCGCTGCGGGCCGCCCTTTTTTGATGCAGCATAGGAATAGTTAGTTCAAACATGAAGGCTTTGCAGTGGAAGTGCCGTGATCGCGTGCTCGATTTGCGTGAGCCCCTCATCATGGGCATCGTCAACGTGACCCCCGATTCGTTTTCCGACGGCGGTACGCATGTTGGACTTGAGGCGGCGCTTGACTGGGGACGTAAGCTTGCCGATGAAGGCGCGCACATTCTTGACGTCGGGGGTGAGTCGACACGCCCGGGAGCGGCAGATGTGTCTGTTCAAGAAGAGCTTGCGCGCGTTGTACCTGTGGTGCGCTCGCTCGTGGCCGAGGGCTATACCGTGTCGGTCGACACCAGTAAAAGTGAAGTGATGCGCGCCTGCCTTGACGCGGGCGTGCATATTCTCAACGACGTGCGCTCTTTTACCGAGCCCGGAGCGCTGCAGGTTGCTGCAAATTCCGATGCGGGGCTCGTCATCATGCATATGCAGGGTGCCCCGCGCACGATGCAGGCTTCGCCCCATTACGAGGATGTTGTCGCAGAAGTGCTCGCGTGGCTCAAGGAGCGCGACGCCGATCTCAGGGCAGCCGGTGTTTCTCCGGATCGCATCTGCTGGGATCCGGGGTTCGGGTTCGGAAAGAGCACGGAACACAATTTTGCTCTTTTGCGCGAGACCGCTTTGTTTGCCGATCAGGGACGAGCCTATCTTATGGGCCTCTCTCGAAAATCGTCATTGGGGGCTGTGACGGGGCAGAAGGATGCCTCCAAGCGTATTGTCTCGAGCGTGGCGGGTGCTCTTTTTGCGGTGGATCGGGGAGCGCAGATCGTGCGGGTGCACGACGTGCGGGAAACGCAGGAAGCCCTTGCCGTATGGCGGGCGGCGCAGGCGGTCTGAGATGATGTCCTTCGTCGGATGCATGTCTGCCAATGGACAGACAGTGACGATCAGCAGTAACCTTCACAAATTGCAACTCAGCAGGAAAGGAGATTTGGCGATGGCACGACACTACTTTGGCACTGACGGCGTGCGCGGAACGGTGGGCACAAGCCCCATCACGCCCGACTTTGTGCTTTTGCTCGGTCAGGCCGCCGGGCGTGTTCTAAAGCGCAATACGCCCAACGGACACGCCACCGTTTTGATCGGCAAAGACACGCGCGTCTCGGGCTACATGCTTGAAGCTGCGCTGCAGGCGGGGTTTTCGGCTGCCGGCGTGGATGTGTTGCTGTGCGGTCCGGTGCCTACGCCTGCCGTCGCGTATCTGACGCGGGCGTTGCGCCTTGAAATGGGGGTGGTGATCAGCGCCAGCCACAATCCGTATCACGACAACGGCATCAAATTCTTCTCGGCGCAGGGCACCAAGCTTCCCGATGCCATGGAAGAAGAAATCGAGGCCGAAATTGAACGCGGTTTTGCCTGCGTCGAGAGCGACGCGCTCGGAAAGGCCCGGCGTCTTGAGGACGCCTCCGGTCGGTATGTTGAATTCTGTAAGAGCACTTTCCCTGCGGGGCTTGACCTCAAGGGCATGAAGCTCTACCTTGACTGCGCACACGGTGCGGCTTATCACGTGGCGCCGGCCGTGTTTCACGAGCTCGGTGCCGACGTGGTGGTGGACGGCGACAAACCCGACGGCTTTAACATCAATCGCGGTGTGGGGGCTACGCACACGGACGACCTGGCCGAACGCACCGCCAAAGCGGGATGCGACCTGGGTCTTGCCTTTGACGGCGACGCCGACCGCCTCATCATGGCCGACAACCAGGGACATCTTTATAACGGCGACGCACTGCTTTACGTCATGGCCTGCGACAAAATCGTCGCGCAGGGCAAAAAGAGCGGTGTCGTGGGCACCCTCATGACCAATTACGCGCTTGAAAAGCGCTTTGAAGAGATGGGGATTGCCTTTGAGCGTGCCAAGGTGGGCGACCGCTATGTCATGGAGCGGCTTGTCCAGAAGAACTGGCTCTACGGGGGAGAATCCTCGGGGCATCTTCTTGCGTTGGACTGCCAGAGCACGGGCGACGGCATTGTGAGCGCACTGCAGGTGCTCTCGTGCGTGCGCCGCAGCGGCAGGACGCTTGCCGAGCTCACGGCAGATCTCGGACTGATGCCGCAGGTGCTCATCAATAAGCGCATTCCCAAAGGCTACGATTGGCAGGCCGATGCCGCTTTTGCTCAGGCGGCCCAAGAGGCTGCGCGTCTTTTGCAGGGACGCGGGCGCGTGTTGATTCGTCCTTCGGGAACCGAGCCGCTGCTGCGCATCATGGTCGAGGCCGACGACAAAACGTTTGCTCAGGAGTGTGCGCAGCGCGTGGCGGATGCGCTTTCGGTCACAGCATAGGAAAAGCGGGCCGTGCAGGCCTGCGCTAAAATCAATCGATTTTTTGTGAAAAGCCCGTCTTTCAGCCTTTGGGTTCGGGGGACGGCGCTTTTCTTCGTTCGTCAAGTTTCCTACTTCCCTTCATGATGAAACCCGATACGTACATGACGGCCGCGCAGATCCGCACGGCCTACCTGAAGTTCTTTGAAAGCAAGGGACATCCGATTATCGCCTCGAGCCCGGTGGTGCCGCAGGACGATCCGACGCTGCTCTTTACCAACGCCGGCATGAACCAGTTCAAGGACAACTTCCTTGGTCTTGACAAGAGCCTGGCGCGTGCCACGACGGCGCAAAAGTGCATCCGCGCCGGCGGCAAGCACAACGACCTTGATAACGTGGGCTACACCGCACGTCACCATACCTTCTTTGAAATGCTCGGCAATTTCAGCTTCGGCGACTACTTCAAGCGCGAAGCCATCGCCTGGGCCTGGGAACTGCTGACGACGGTCTACAAGCTCCCCGAAGAAAAGCTTTGGGTGACGGTGTACATCGAGGACGATGAAGCCTACGACATCTGGAATAAGGAAATCGGCGTGCCCGCCGAGCGCATCGTGCGCATCGGCGACAACAAGGGCGCCCGCTACATGTCCGACAACTTCTGGATGATGGGCGACACCGGTCCCTGCGGTCCGTGCTCGGAAATCTTCTACGACCGCGGCCCGAGCGTGCAGGGCGGCCCTCCCGGGAGCCCGGACGAAGACGGCGACCGCTACATGGAAATCTGGAACCTCGTCTTCACGCAGTTCAACCGCGACACGGCGGGCAATATGAACCGCCTGCCCAAGCCCAACATCGATACGGGTATGGGCCTTGAGCGTCTGGCGAGCGTGCTGCAGGGCGTGCCGACCAATTACGACATCGATCTCTTCCAGAATCTGATGGCAGCCGCCAAGGCGGCCGTCGAAGCGGTGGGCGCGACCAATGTCGACCCGCAGTGCCCGTCGCTGAAGGTGATCGCCGACCATATTCGCTCGTGCTCGTTTGCCGTTGCCGACGGCGTGGTGCCGGGTAATGAAGGCCGCGCCTACGTGCTGCGCCGCATCTGCCGTCGCGCCATTCGCCACGGCTACAAGCTCGGTGCCCGCGGGACGTTCTTCTACAAGCTCGTCGAACCGCTGGCTCGCGAAATGGGCGATATCTACCCCGAACTCAAGAACCCGCGCATCGCTGAAGTGCTGCGCGCCGAAGAAGAGCGCTTCCTGCAGACGCTCTCTAACGGCATGCAGATTCTCGACGAGGCGATGGCCGCCACGACGAACGGCGTGCTCGATGGCGCCATCGCCTTCAAGCTGCACGACACCTACGGCTTCCCCGTCGACCTGACGGGCGACGTGTGCCGCGAACGCGGTCTTGTGGTCGACACCGAAGGCTTTGACGCCGCGATGCTCGAGCAGCGCAACAAGGCGCGTGCTGCGGGCAAGTTCAAGGTGGCCGCCGACGTGCTCTTTACGGGCGACAACAACGAATTTACCGGCTACGACAGCCTGCGTCTTGAAGGCGCGAAGGTTCTTGCCGTCTACAAGGAAGGTGTGGAAGTGGAACGCGCCGAAGCGGGCGACGACGTGCTCGTCGTGCTCGACAAGACTCCGTTCTATGCCGAAATGGGCGGTCAGGTCGGCGACGTGGGCCGTATGGAAAACGCGACGACCCTTGTGACCGTCACGGACTGCGTTAAGCTCAAGGCGGCCGTGTTCTCGCACGTTGCCCACATCAACGAGGGCAGCCTCGGCAAGGGCGATATTGTCAACTGCGAAGTCGACACCGCCGTCCGCACGGCTGTCGCGCGCAACCACTCGGCCACGCACCTCATGCACAAGGCGCTGCGCGAAGTGCTCGGCTCTCACGTGCAGCAAAAGGGCAGCCTGGTGAATGCTGCCGTGACGCGCTTTGACTTTGTGCACGACAAGCCCATGACGGCCGAAGAAATCCGCGCCGTTGAAGACATGGTGAACGCCGAAATTCTCGCCAACACCGCCACGATGACCCGCGTGCTGCCCATTGAAGAGGCCAAGCAGACGGGCGCCGTGATGCTCTTCGGTGAAAAGTACGGTCAGACCGTGCGCGTGCTCAACATCGGTTCGTCGATCGAGTTCTGCGGCGGCACCCATGTGGCGCGCACGGGCGACATCGGCGCCTTCAAGATTGTGTCCGAGGCCGGCATTTCGGCCGGAGTGCGTCGCGTTGAAGCTGTGACCGGCATGAACGCCGTGCGTCTGATGCAGGCCAATGCCGATCTTCTTGCCAAGGCTGCGGCCTGCTTCAAGGCGCCTGCCGTCGAAGTGCCCGCCAAGATCGAACACATGCACGAGCTTGTGCATCAGCTCGAGCGCGAAGTGAACGAACTCAAGGCCAAGATGGCTGCCAAGCAGGGCGCCGATATTGTCAGCGCCGCCCAAGACGTCAAGGGCGTCAAGGTGCTGGTGGCGTGCCTTGAAGGGTTGGACGCCAAGGCGTTGCGCGAAACCATGGACAACCTCAAGAGCAAGCTCGGCAGCGCCGTGATTGTTCTGGCGGTGATCGGTGCCGAAAAGGCGCAGCTGTGTGCCGGCGTTACCAAGGATCTCGTCGGCCGTATCAAGGCTGGCGAACTCGTCAACTTTGTGGCGGCTCAGGCCGGCGGCAAGGGCGGCGGCAAGCCCGATATGGCCATGGCCGGTGCCGGTAATACGGCGGCCGTGCCTGCGGCGCTTGAGTCGGCCAAGGCTTGGATCGCCGAGCGTCTCTAACGATGGCTGATCCCGTTTTTGACTTCTGTGGTCTTGTGTGCCCCATGCCGGTACTCAAGACCAAGAAGGCGATTAAGACAGTCGAGCCCGGCGAGCGGATCGAGGTGCTGACCGATGATCCGCACGCTGTCGCCGATATCCGCACTTTTGCCGAGCAGAGCGGTCACGCCGTGATTGCGCAGCAAAAGCAGGGAGAGAAGGTGCGGCACGTGCTGGCCAGAAGACTCAAGGACCTTTGAGGAAAAGTAACGCAGACGGGTACGACGATGTCGTGCCCGTTTCGTTATGAGCGCGGAACAAAAAGAAAAGGCAAGTCGCGAAGACTTGCCTTAGGAATTCTGGGGTGGGAGATGGGACTCGAACCCACGACAACCGGAATCACAATCCGGGACTCTACCAACTGAGCTACACCCACCGTTCTAATTTTTCTCTATCGAGGCCGCCATTATAACGGTCCTGCGCCGATTCTCAACCGGCTGTGGCCTGCCCGGCAGGATTCGAACCAGCGACCCTCGGCTTAGAAGGCCGATGCTCTATCCAACTGAGCTACGGGCAGAACAGATTTTTCATCCGCCTGACAGAGGAGATGGTCGGGGTGAAGAGATTCGAACTCCCGACATCCTGCTCCCAAAGCAGGCGCGCTACCAGGCTGCGCTACACCCCGAGAGAGTTAGCTATTATACGGAAGGAGTTTTATTGTTTCAAGTCGCAGTCCAAAAAAATAGCTTATTTGCGGTAGACAACGGATTCTTAAGGAAAATAGGGAGATTTTCATGGCTGACATTCTTGCAAAGATTCTGGAGGTCAAGCAATGCGAGGTTGCCAAGGCACGGGCGAGTATTGGTGACGCCGCCGTGGCCGCGCTTGCTTTTGAGGCCAACCGCAGCAATCCCGTGCGCGGGTTTGCCCGAGCGCTGCGCGCCAAAATTGCCGCAGGCCGCAGTGCGGTGATTGCCGAAGTCAAGAAAGCGAGCCCTTCCAAGGGCGTCATCTGCCGCGATTTTGATCCGCACCGTGCGGCGCGCAGCTACGAGCAGCACGGTGCGGCCTGTCTGTCGGTTCTCACCGACGTTGAATTTTTCCAGGGCTCGCGGCAGGCGTTGGAAGTTGCCCGCTCGAGCGTGACGATTCCGGTGCTGCGCAAGGATTTCATGATTGATCCCTATCAGGTTTACGAAGCGCGCGCCTGGGGCGCGGACGCCGTGCTTGTGATCATGCGGGCTTTGGACGACGCACGGGCGCACGACATTGCTTCTCTTGCCGTCGAACTCGGCATGGATGTATTGGTGGAAACGCACGACGCCAAGGAAATCGAACGGGCCCTAAAACTGCCGAGTGCACTCATCGGCATCAACAACCGCAACCTCAACACATTTGTGACGGATGTGGCGCAGACTCTCACTCTCAAGTCGCTCGTGCCCGGGGATCGACTGTTGGTAAGTGAAAGCGGGATCGGTACGGCGGACGACGTGCGTCGGCTTGAAGAAGCGGGCGTGCATGCTTATCTTGTGGGCGAAGCTTTTATGAAAACCCCCGAGCCGGGCAGGGCGCTTGCAGAGCTTTTTGCCCGCGCTCAATGACACCATTGGAGACGCCGTTGTTTGAGCGAGACCGTTTTTACCCGCACAATCTGCCGCAGGCCTGGGCGCAGGCGGTCGACGCTTTTTTTGCGCGCCCTGAAGGAGAGCGACTGCTCGCGTTTCTCGAGCAGAGTCAACGCGCGGGCGAGACGATCTATCCGCCCGATCCCTATCGGGCGCTGCGCACGCTTGCGCCCGAGGATGTCCGCGTGCTCATTTTGGGGCAGGACCCCTACCACGGTCCCGGGCAGGCTATGGGGATGGCGTTTTCCGTTCCCGCATCCTTAAAAAAGCTCCCGCCGAGCCTGAAGAACATTTTCGGTGAGTTGGCCCGCGAGTACGACGCGCGTCTGCGTGTGGCAGGCGATCTGTCGGACTGGGCGCGGCAGGGGGTTCTGCTTTTAAACAGCGTGCTCACAGTGCGTGAGGCAAGTGCTGCCAGCCACGCCAAAATGGGCTGGGAGACGCTGACCGACCAGTTTGTTCGCTGCGTGCTTGAAGCAAGCTGCCGCAACGCTTCTCCCTTGGTGCTGATGCTCTGGGGCGCATCGGCGCAGGCCAAGATGGCAGCCGTCGACCACTTCGCCGGCAACAGACTTGCGGGCGACAAAAACATTCTGGTGCTCACGAGCAACCATCCTTCGCCCTTGTCCGCCCGTCGCGGTCCGACCCCCTTTATAGGCTGCGGGCACTTTCGACAGGCTAACGCCTTTTTAGAGGCGCACGGAGCGCGGCCCATTGATTGGCTTGGAGATCTGTCCTCGCCCGCTGCGTCCGCCGACGAGCCTGAGGGACTCCGGCAGACGTCGCTGCCCCATGGCGGGAAAAGCGCGTCACGCCCGACGGGCAACAGCCGTCAGGGGGAACTCTTTTGACGGGAGCCGCCGGTCATTGAGGCGGCGAGCGCGCCTTGCGGAAGAAGTCCTCCCGTTGAAGTGCAAAATCGGCGATAATTAACCGATTTTTCCATCGGTCGGCCGCTTGCCAGATGCGGGCCGTCCGAAGCCCGAACAGCGGCAAGATTTGCAAAGACAGTTTGAAGGAATTAGTGCATGTCTTTCACCATGATTGAAGAACATCCCGGAATGTTCAACGCCTGCATCAAAGTGATCGGCGTCGGCGGCGGCGGCGGAAACGCGGTCGAACACATGATCGACAAGAACGCCCAGGGGATTACCTTCATTGCGGCGAACACCGATCAGCAGGCGCTCAATCGTTCGCGCGCCAATATCGTCATTCCGCTCGGCAAGAGCGGTCTCGGCGCAGGCGCCAAGCCTGAAGTGGGGGCGGCTGCGGCCATGGACGCCTCGGAAAAGATCCGTGAAGCGCTCGAAGGCACGCACCTTTTGTTCATTACCGCCGGTATGGGCGGCGGCACCGGTACGGGTGCGGCGCCCGTCATCGCGCAGATTGCCAAGGAGCTCGGCATCCTTACGGTGGCCGTGGTGACCAAGCCCTTTGAGTTTGAAGGCTCGCGCCGTATGCGTCAGGCGCAGTGCGGCATCGAAAACCTCAAGGACAAGGTCGACAGCCTCATCGTGATTCTCAACGACAAGCTCGAAGACGAGGTCGGCGAAAACGCCACCATGCTCGAGTGCTTTGCCGCTGCCGACGATGTGCTCTACAAGGCCTGCAACGGTATTGCCGAAATCATTCACACGCCCGGCCTCATCAACGTCGACTTTGAAGACCTGCGCACCGTCATGAGCGAGCGCGGTACGGCCATGATGGGCACGGCCACGGCAAGCGGCGAAAACCGTGCGCGTCTGGCTGCGGAAAAGGCAATCGCCTGTCCGCTTCTGGAAGGCGCCAACCTGCAGGGCGCCCGCGGGTTGCTGGTGTACGTGACCGCTTCGGCCGAAACCATGAGCCAGCGCGAAGTGCACACCGTCATGAGCATCATGAAGAATTTCGTGAGCAAAGACGCCATGCAGATCGTTGGTACGGCTTTTGACAACGAGATGGGGGACGAGTTGCGCGTCACGGTGGTCGCCACCGGTCTCGACGGTCCCGACTCCAACATCCCGACCGTCGGCATCCCTGCACAAATGCAGGGCGGCTGGCCCGGTTCGGGCAATGTCGGCCGCGGTACTCAGGTGATTCAGGGTTTTGCGCCCGCCGGTGTTCCGCAGCCTGAGCCCGAACCGCAGCCTGCTCCCGCTCCGGCACCCGCGCCCGCCAAGCCCGTTGTTCCCGAGTTCTATCCGGGTTTTGCATCGAGCGGTTCCGTGTACGGACAGGCGACCCAGAGCTCTTCGCACTATGCCCAGAGCCAAACGCCGCTGCGTCAGCCTCAGGCTCCCGTCGATCCTATTTCGACGGTGCCTCCCGCATCGGCCCCGCAGGGCGTGGCTTTCCCTGCCAACCCCTTTAGCGGTCCCGGCACTGCGGCCGGCGCCGATGACAAGATCCCGACCATCAACGTTCCTTCGTTCATCCGCAAGAGCGGCAGTTAAGAGCGGACATCGGGAACAGACGCAGCTCTGTTCCCGAGGATGATGTTTTGCATTCGAAGGTACAAGGACGGAACATGATTCAACAGCGCACCATTCGACAAACGGTTTCGGCGGTCGGCATCGGCCTGCATTCGGGACGCAAAGTCAAACTTGTCATGCGTCCCGCGGCACCCGACACCGGGATCGTGTTTCGTCGTGTGGATCTGACGCCGACCGTAGAGCTCCCCGCACGGGCCGAAGCGGTCAACGACACGCGTATGGCGACCACCCTCAATGAGGGCAAAGTGGTGGTGGCCACCATCGAACACCTGATGAGCGCGTTGAGCGGGCTGGGCATTGACAACCTCATTGTCGATGTGGACGCCCCCGAAATCCCCATTATGGACGGCTCGGGCGCGACCTTCGTGTACCTTCTGCGCAGCGTGGGGCTTCTGGAGCAACCCAAGCCCAAGCGTTTTGTGCGCGTCAAAAAGACGGTGGAAGTGCGCGACGGCGACAAGTGGGCCCGACTTGATCCGCACGAAGGCTTTATTCTGGATTTTCTGATTGCCTTCGGGCATCCGGCCATTGATCAGACTGTTCAGCATGCCGTGGTCGATTTGGGCGAAGTCACCTACGAGCAGGCCGTTTCGCGTGCCCGTACGTTCGGCTTTGTGTCGGATGTGGAACTTTTGCGTTCAATGGGCCTTGCCAAGGGCGGCACGTTGGAGAACGCCATCGTGATGGATGAATTCCGCGTGCTCAACGTCGGGGGGCTGCGCTCGGACGACGAATTCGTCAAGCACAAGATTCTGGACGCCATGGGCGACCTGTATGTGCTCGGCAAACCTCTGCTTGCCCGCTACAGCGCTTATAAGAGCGGCCACGCACTCAACAACAAGCTTCTTCGTGCGCTTCTGGCCGATCCCGACTCGTACGAAGTGGCGACCGTGCAGCTTGAAGACCACCCCTTTAAGGAAGACAAGCGCAACGAAGTTGCCTGACGCGGTGTCGGTCAGCCGACTCTGAGTGTCTTTGCCAATGCTAAAAGCGCCTCTTTAAGGGGCGAGTCGGGCATGGCCGCAGCATCGCGCTCAATTGCCTCGGCGCCCGCCTGCGATCCTTTGCGGGCAGGGCCCGTTGCGCTCGAAAAGGGACGCTCGGCGAGCGTCTCCTTGGGAAGGATCTTGACGACGATTTGGTCGCGCAGTCCCTCCTGAGCCAGTACCTTTTCCAAACGCGGAACCAGCTGGCGCAGTTTGGCCGACTGACCGGCCGAGTGCACGTAAATCGTCACAAAACCGTCTCTGCGGCGCAAAACGCCCGGATCGGTGAGATCAATTCCCAGCGGCAGTCCCCGCAGCGCGGGCTGCAGCAGGCGGCCGACGCGGCGCGACTGAGCGAGCTCTTCGGCCAGAGTGTCGGCCTGCGAGCGATCAAGAGTGATCTGCAGAATCGAGCGCATGCGGGAACGACGGACGACATCAAAGCTCATGACGGGACAATGCCTGACGAAAGTGAAACTGCGTCAACTTTAGCGCATGCACACGGCAAAAGGCCGCTTTGGTTTCTGAGAAGACTCGTAACAACTCTCATGGTTGGGTGAATCAACGCATGGCGCACACAGATTCCCCTCATTTATAATCAACCGATTGTATGCGCGCCGCCTGCGCATGCCGATCACGGGCTTTGGTTTTAAAAGACCGCGATGCGAGCCGTGCCCTGAAGTGAGGGGATGCGGGCGGCGTTTTTTCATGATTTTGCAAAGCCCGGTTCGGCGAGTGTGCACGGCAGTGTGAGTGCTCGGCGAGCCTTCCAAGAAGACGCGACCATTATGTTTGATTCCTTTCTTACCAAGATCTTCGGCAGCCGCAACGACCGACTCGTCAAGCAGTACCGCAAGCGCTGTGCGCAGATCAACAAACTCGAGCCGGCCATGCAGGCGCTCTCGGACGAAGAGCTGCGCGGCAAGACGGCCGAATTCCGTGCGCGTCTGGAAAAGGGCGAAACGCTCGATGCACTGCTGCCCGAAGCCTTTGCCGTGGTGCGTGAAGCGAGCGTGCGCGTGCTCGGCATGCGTCACTTTGACGTGCAGCTGATCGGCGGCATGGTGCTCAACGACGGCAAGATTGCCGAAATGCGTACCGGTGAAGGCAAGACCCTCACTGCGACGCTTGCGGTGTACCTCAATGCGTTGCCCGCCAAGGGTGTGCACGTGGTGACGGTCAACGATTACCTGGCCGGGCGTGACGCGGCCTGGATGGGGCGCCTCTACAACTTCCTCGGCATGACCGTGGGCGTGATCAGCTCGGGCGAACAGCAGCCCGAACTCAAAAAGGCCGCCTACGCAGCCGACATCACCTACGGCACCAACAACGAATTCGGCTTTGACTACCTGCGCGACAACATGGAGTACGAAGTCGCCAATCGTCGTCAGCGCGGTCTTTTCTATGCCATCGTCGACGAAGTGGACTCGATTCTGATCGACGAAGCCCGTACGCCGCTCATCATCTCGGGCGCGGCCGATGACAATACGGATCTTTACAAGCGCATCAACGAAATTCCGCCCCTTTTGACGCGTCAGGCCGATGAAAAGGGCGACGGCGACTACTGGGTCGACGAAAAGGCCCATCAGGTTTATATCTCCGAGCGCGGTCACGAACATCTGGAAGCCATTCTCACCGAACGCGGTCTCGTGCGCGACGGTTCGAGCCTGTATTCGCCGCAGAACATCATTCTGATGCACCACCTCAATGCCGCCCTGCGTGCGCACACGCTCTTTCACCGCGATCAGCAGTACGTGGTGCAGAACGGTGAAGTCATCATCGTGGACGAGTTCACGGGCCGCCTCATGCCCGGCCGCCGTTGGAGCGAGGGTCTGCATCAGGCCGTCGAAGCCAAGGAAGGTGTGGAAGTGCATCAGGAAAACCAGACGATGGCCTCGATCACGTTCCAGAACTACTTCCGCATGTACAAGAAGCTGGCCGGCATGACCGGTACGGCCGACACGGAGGCCTACGAATTCCAGGACATCTACGGTCTTGAGACCGTGGTGATTCCGACGAACCGCCAGATGATCCGCGTCGATGCGCAGGACAAGGTATTCCGAACCGAGAACGAAAAGTATCAGGCGATCGTCGAAGACATCAAGGATTGTCAGACCCGCCGTCAGCCCGTGCTCGTCGGCACGACCTCGATCGAAAATTCCGAACGCATTTCGCAGCTTCTCAAGGCCGAAGGCATTGAACACAACGTTCTGAACGCCAAGCAGCACGACCGCGAAGCTCAGATTGTGCTCGAGGCCGGTCGCCCCGGCATGGTGACGATTGCCACCAACATGGCCGGTCGCGGTACCGACATCGTTTTGGGCGGCGGCATCAACAGCCACATTGATGCCATCCGTGCCGATGCTTCTCTTTCCGAAGATGAGAAGAAGGCAAAAATCGATGCTCTGAAGGCCCAATGGCAGACCCTGCACGAAGAAGTCGTCAAGGCCGGCGGCCTGCGCATCATCGGCAGCGAACGCCATGAATCGCGTCGTATCGACAACCAGTTGCGCGGCCGCTCGGGCCGACAGGGGGACCCGGGCAGTTCCGTGTTCTACCTGTCGATGGAAGATCAGCTGCTGCGTATTTTCGGCGGCGACAGGATGCGTGCCATTGCCGATCGTCTCAAGCTCGAAGAGGGGGTGGCGATCGAATCGAAGATGCTCACCCGCATGATCGAAAGCGCTCAGCGCAAGGTTGAAGGTCGCAACTACGACATTCGCAAGCAGCTTCTGGAGTTTGACGACGTGCAGAACGATCAGCGTCGCGAAATCTACCGTCTGCGCAACGAAATTCTCGAAAGCAACGATGTCGGCGAAATGATCAACGGTCTGCGTGACGGGTTCTTCACCGATCTCTTCCGCAACAGCGTGCCCGCTGAAACGGTGGAAGAGCAGTGGGATCTGGACGGTCTGATGCAGACGCTGCGTAACGACTGGGGCATCGATATCGACATGAAGGGCATGCTCGAGGCCTCCAACGAAGTGACGGACGAGGATCTGCTTGCCAAGCTTATTGAGACGGCCGCGGGCATCGAAAAGGCCAAGGAAGAACTCGTCGGTCATGAAGCCTGGGTCGGCTTTGCGCGCCACGTCCTTTTGCAGGTGCTCGATACGACGTGGCGTCAGCACATCACCGCGCTCGACGCTCTGCGTCAGGGCATCTATCTGCGCGGTTACGCACAAAAGCAGCCCAAGCAGGAATACAAGCGTGAAGCTTTCTCGATGTTTGAGACGCTGCTCGACATGGTCCGCGAAGGCGTGTGCCGCGTGCTGATGCACGTGCAGATTCAGCTGCCCGAAGAAGCGCAGGCCGCAACCGAGGCCGGCCGCACGGCCGCCGAAGAGCGCGTCGGTGCCGCCGAGGGCAACCATGAAGATGCTCCTGCAGTGGACTTCAGCCACGTGGGCCGCAACGATCCCTGCCCGTGCGGTTCGGGCAAGAAGTTCAAGGACTGCCACGGCAAGCTTCACTAAGCCGCCCGTCCTTTGAGTACGAGCAAACGGTCGATTTCGCGGTGAGCGGGTCGGCCGTTTGACTTTCAGGCCCCGTGCTTTTTGCCATAATTGTCCGCGGCTGCTTTTGCAATTGGCAGCGTGTCGATTTAGCGCGGTTTGCGCTTATGTATTGTTGGAGAAAAAAGAATGTCGGTCAATTTGTCGGCTCCCGATCCTAAGACGATTTTTCCTGTGCCCGGAGTGCTTCTGGGGACTGCCGAAGGGGGGATCCGAAAGGCGGGCCGACGCGATGTGATGGTGATGCGGTTTGATGAGGGGACTCAGGTTGCAGGCGTTTTTACCCGCAATCGTTTTGCCGCGGCTCCCGTTCAAGTGTGCCGCGCTCATCAGGCGATCGGTACCGACGTTCGTGCGCTCATCGTCAACACGGGGATTGCCAACGCGGGCACCGGAGCGATCGGGCTCAATGATGCGCGCCGTACCTGCGCCGAGCTTGCCGCCGTGAGCGGTTGCCGAACTGAGGAAGTGCTCGTATTTTCCACCGGCGTCATCATGGAGCCCCTGCCCATGGATCGGCTTTTGAAGGCCATTCCTGCGGCCGTAGCCGACTGCGCGCCTGAACACTGGATCGACGCATCCAAAGCCATCATGACGACCGATACGGTCAATAAGTGCGTCTCCACGAAGGCTATGATCGGCGAGGCCCGCATCACCGTAACGGGGATGACCAAAGGGGCGGGCATGATTGAACCGCGCATGGCGACAATGTTGGGGTTCCTTGCCACCGACGCCGCGGTGGCAGGGGATGTGCTGCGAGTCGTCGTCAAGCGCGTTGCCGACAAGAGCTTCAACCGCATTACGGTCGACGGTG
The DNA here is from genome assembly GCA_945834535.1 of uncultured Sutterella sp. Lineage (GTDB taxonomy): Bacteria > Pseudomonadota > Gammaproteobacteria > Burkholderiales > Burkholderiaceae_F > Duodenibacillus. The sequence goes on from CAMAHM010000017.1 coordinate 20,727, forward strand.
ACACAAGCACCAACGACAGCTTTGTCATCGCCGCTACCGGCAGGGCGCAGATGGAGCCGATCGTCTCTTTGGAAGATCCCAGACTTGAAGCGCTTGTGCAGGTGCTCACGAGTGTGGCGCAGACGCTTTCGCAGAACATGATCCGCGACGGCGAAGGCGCAACGAAGTTCATCACCATTGATGTCGAAGAAGCCCGCACGCCCGAGGAAGCGCTGCAGGTCGCCTACGCCGTGGCGCATTCGCCGCTCGTTAAAACGGCATTTTTTGCGTCAGACCCCAATCTCGGACGCATCCTTGCGGCTGTCGGCAACGCTCGGGTGGAGGATCTTGACAGCGGCCGCGTCAACCTGTGGCTCGACGAGGTGTGGGTGGCCAAGGACGGCGGGCGCCACCCCGACTATCGTGAAGAAGACGGCGTGCGTGTGATGGCCAAACCTGAAATCAACGTGCGTATCGCGCTCGGACGCGGAACAGCGTCCGAAACGGTCTGGACGAGCGATCTGTCGCATGAATATGTGACAATCAATGCTGACTACCGAAGCTGATTGCGGTTAAATAAAACGCCAACCTTTTTTCTTTCGGCGCACGCCGGACCACGACGTAAAAGAAGCTCCATGTTTGAACTCAAAAAAGACGACACCCTCATCATCGGCAAAGGCCGTCACAGGACCTGCTACAGGCATCCCGAGGATGACGCCAAGTGCATCAAGGTCGTGCACTATGCCGGTCACGGCGGCGACAAGGAGCTTGAGCGCGAGCTTGCTTACTACAAAGTGTTGGACTCGTATCTACGGGACTGGCGCGGGATTCCTCGCTATCACGGCAGTGTCGAGACAGATCTCGGGACAGGGTATGTGTACGACCGCATCGTCGATTTTGACGGGCGACCGTCGCAGACCATCATCGAGCGCTATCAGGGAAGGTTGACCTCGGCGCAAAAGGAAGAGTTGCGTATCTTGGTCGAAAAGCTCTTCAAGTACCTGTACGTCAACCGCATTGTGACGATGACACTCAAACCCTACAACGTGCTCTGTCATCGCCTTTCGGAAACGGAGATTTTTCCGGTTGTCTGTGACAACCTCGGAGAAGCCTCCCTCATTCCGATCGCGAGTCGCATGCGCTGGTTCTGTCGGCTTAAGCAAAAACGCCTCTTTGCGCGGTTCTACAACCAGCCAGTGGTTTGCCAGCTCAAGGAATAACCCATGGAACTGACACTGAAGCGACTTGAGGCCTATCTGATCGGCGCAGGATCCGAGCGGCGGTGCTACCGCAACCCCGACAATCCGGCTACGGTCATTAAGCTCAGTTGCAACGCAAAAAAGTCGGGTAAGGCAGACAGTATCCAGACGCAGCGCGAGATCGCGTACTACGCCTTTTTAAAGAAAAAAGGCGTGCCGCTCACGCATTTGCCTGAAATTATTCGCACGTTGGAAATCGAGGGGCATGAGGGTTTTGAGCAGGCAGCGGTTCTTGATGCGGACGGCACCCCCTCCCGAACGCTTTTTTACTATCTTCTGGAAGACCGATGCAGCAGCATCAGTCTTGACGAAGTCCGCCGACTGCTGGACATTCTGAAAAATTACCTCATGCGCTGGAACATCGTGTCCTGCGATATCAACGGGAGCAACATTCTTTTGCAGCATCGCGCCGACGGCTCCTGGCATCCGATGATCATCGACGGACTCGGAACCATGGACTTTATTCCGCTGTGCCAGTACCTGCCCTGGTGGGGGCGACGCAAGCTTGCACGCCACTGGGACAAGCTTCAAATGAAGATACGCAACAAAGGCGTTGATCTTTGATGTGCGCGTGAGTGTGAGGAAAACGGCTCGTGAAGTTCCCGAGCCGTTTCGCTCTTAATAGCGCTTGCGGTAGCGGCTTAAAAGCTCAATGGCTTCAAGAAGGTTTGCCGTGCGTTTGTTATTGTCGGTTGCGCGGTTCGTACGGTCTTTGAACGAAAGCAGTCCCGCAGAATTGATGAGCACGAGGCGGTCTTTCTCCACGATTGCCGTGTTCTGATAGCTTCCGGAAATGAACCAGGAGCGGGGATTTTCAGTCCACAGCGAGTGGCCGACGGAGTAATCGGCCGTCGGGTTGGTGACGCCAAGAACCTCGGGCATGAGCGTTGCCGTGATGTCGTAGGCCGTCGTCTGATGGGTGTAGACGCGAGGCGCTTTGCCCGGCCAGTGGATAAAGAGCGGGATTTTGATCTGAGCGTCCGTGAAGTTGCTGTTGTGCCCCCAAAAGCCCAGTTTGTTGTCGTTGAATTCTTCCCCGTGGTCGGAAGAGACGATGACGACGGTATTGTCTAAAAGGCCTTTTCTTTCAAGCGACCGACGCAGCATCTCGACACTTCTGTCGGCCTCGTGCGCGCAGTTTTTGTAGAGATTGAAGTACTCCGTCGGATCCATGTCCTTGCTGAGCTTGAGATTGTTCACGCTCTGCCAGGCCGGAGCAAAAGGCTGTTCGGCTTTGGGATTGAGACTGTAGCCGTGGATGTTGTCCAAAAAGACAAAGGAGAAGAACGGACGGGAGGCATCGCGCTTTTCAAGCCAGGCGGAAAAGTCGGCAATGCTGTTCATGTCACGTTCCCACGCACTCGATCCTTGCGAGTGCAGACGGATGTTGGGAACGGAGGCAAAAACGGTTTTGGAAAATTCAGGCTTGGCCAAAGAAGCCGACGCAAAGGTGGAGATGTCGTAACCGCGCGTTTGCAGTGCCGTGATGAAGGCCGAGGGCACGTTGCCTGCAAGAGCAGAGTGCCAGTAGTTGGGCGGCAGCCCCTGCAGCAGACCGAAGACGCCCGCGCGCGTGGCATTGCCCGCCGAATAATGGTCGGTGAACTGAAGGCTTTGGCGTGCCCATTTGGCCGAATAGGGCATGACAGTCTCGTTGAGCATGTCCGAGCGCAGACAGTCATTGAGAATGATGACGATGTTAAGGGGCTTTTCCGACGCTTTGGCAAACGTGAGGGGATGGAGGGGATAGGAAAGTGAGCCGTTGGCGTCCACCGACTTCACTTTGGTTTGCTCGACGACTTCAAGAATTCCCAACTTTTTGAAGGCTGAGTTCATCTGCAGCGGGAAGGCCCAGGGAACGTTTTCGGCAATGGTGGTGATGCCGGGCAGGTTCTTGGCCACGCCGACGGCGTGCGTCAGATTGCCCGCAAGAAGGCACACAAAAAGTGCCGCCAGACTCCATCGGGCGCGAACGGGTTTGCGACTCAGGTAAAGCGCGCCCCAAACGACGGCCGCCGCCGCGGCTGCCACGCCGCCGGCAATGAGAATGATCTGGCACCACATCTCAAAGGAGAAATGGATGATTTCGCTGCCGCCGTGGATGAACAGATCCAGAACGGCCATGTTGAGATGAAAGCGGTACAGCTCAAACACGAAGGTGTCGGCCACGATGGTCGTGAGCCACCCCCAGGTGACAACGGTTGCCCAGACGGGAAGAAATTTGAGCGGCACAAGGCGCCCAACTCCGAGCACGAGCACAGTATCAATGAGGAGCGTTAAAAGCGCGTAGTGGCCGACGGAATAGACGGCAAAGTGCAGGTTCTGCCACGCGGACAGATCCGGGCCCGAGGAGAGAAAACGAAAAGACAGCGCCGTGAGGACGAGAGCGGTGAGCGCAACAAGCCAGCCGACGAAGGACAGACGTTCTCGAAGCATGTTA
>CAMAHM010000018.1 GCA_945834535.1 uncultured Sutterella sp.
GCGCAACCTTGCCAAGGTTGAGGTCGCGAGTTCGAGACTCGTCTCCCGCTCCAAAATTTGATTCGTGCATGTTCTCAAGACATGCAGCGCATCGATCCGATGCGGGAGTAGCTCAGTTGGTAGAGCGCAACCTTGCCAAGGTTGAGGTCGCGAGTTCGAGACTCGTCTCCCGCTCCAAGTTTTGCAAAGGACGCCGACGGCGTCTTTTTTCGTATCTGCGCCCGATTTCTGGGACAAAAATCGTCTTTTCACTGTTTTTTAACCTTCGATATTGTCGCCTCGATTGGCTAGAATGATTCGATTGGGTGTGCGTTGGGATTTGATGAAAGAAGCTTGGATTTCTTCGTCAAACCGAACGCCTCGATGGTCTGAAAAAGCGGCACTGCTACAGTGCCGTTGTGCGGGTTTGCAAGATGGCGCAGAACAAAAAAGTACCGACGTTTGAAGAAGCGATGGCCGAGCTCGAGCAGATTGCCCGACAGATGGAAGACGGCCAGATGCCGCTTGAAGCCTGCCTTGAAGCCTACGAGAGGGGAGTGGCGCTTATTGACGTATGCCGCTCCAAACTGGATGCGGCGCAGGCCAAGATTCAAAAACTCGAGTCCACGACGGCCTCTTCGGGCCAGCCCCTTTGAGTTCGTTATCCCTCAACGAATGGCGAAAGAACTTCATGTCGCATACTTCTCCTACACTGCCTGACTTTGAAACCTGGGCGCAGCGTTGGCGCGAACACTTTGAGGCGCAGGCGCAGCAGACGCTGCCCGCGGCCGACAACCCCAACGCCGAGCTCGCGCTTCTGGCGCAGGCCATGCGCTATGCGGTTTTGGACGGCGGCAAGCGCGTGCGTGCGCTTCTCGTCTACGCTGCAGGTGCTTTGACGAACGCCCATCCGGCCAATCTGGACAAGGCGGCGCTTGCTGTCGAATACGTGCACGCCTACTCCCTCATTCATGACGACATGCCCTGCATGGACAATGACGTGCTGCGCCGCGGCAAACCCACAGTGCACGTGCGCTACGGCGAAGCTCTGGCCATGCTTGCGGGCGACGCGCTTCAGCCCGAAGCCTTCAGCGTGCTCTGTTCGGCTGAGGTCGACGATGCCGTCAAGGCTGCGCTTGTGAGCGAACTCAGTAACGCGAGCGGCGTAGCCGGTATGTGCGGCGGCCAGGCGGTGGATCTTCTCAATGTCGGCCGCGCGATGGATCTTGAAGCGCTGCGCTGCATGCACGCCATGAAGACGGGCGCTCTGATGCGAGCTGCGGTGCGCATGGGAGCGCTGTGCGGCACGCCTGAGCTCGCGCGCGCCGTCATGCCGCGGCTTGACGCATATGCACAGGCCATGGGTCTTGCCTTTCAGGTGATCGATGACATTCTGGACGTCACGGCCGATTCGGCTACGCTCGGCAAAACAGCCGGCAAGGACGAAGCCAACGACAAGCCCACTTATGTGTCCGTGCTCGGTCTCGAGAAGGCTCGTGAGTTGGCGCAGGAGTGTCTGAGCCGAGCCCGCGGGGCGCTGACCAGTCTCGAAGAAGAGGGACTGGTCGAGCCCGCGAGTACACTGCGTCTTGCGCAGATGGCCGACTACGTGATCGGTAGGAACTGCTGATGAAAAAGGAGTGCAACGGTTATCCCATGCCCAAGGAACGGTTTGAACTTCTCGAGTCGATCAACAGTCCCGACGACCTGCGCCGGCTTCCCGTCGAGAAGCTGACAACGCTTGCCGCGCAGATGCGCGCCTTCATGGTGGACTCCGTGAGCCGCACCGGCGGGCATCTGTCGAGTTCGCTCGGTGCCACGGAGCTCGCGATTGCGTTGCACTATGTTTTTCATACTCCCGACGATCGGATCATTTGGGACGTCGGTCATCAGGCCTATGCCCACAAGATTCTGACAGGCCGCCGCGAGGCAATGGATCATATTCGTCAGACGGGCGGCATTTCAGGCTTTCCCAAGCGAAGCGAATCCGAATACGACGCCTTTGGCACCGGCCACTCGTCGACTTCCGTGTCGGCCGCTCTCGGCATGGCCGTTGCCGATGCGCAGACAGGCAACACCACGCGCTGGCACGTTGCCGTCATCGGAGACGGGGCGCTAACGGGCGGTATGGCTATTGAAGCACTCAACCATGTCGGCGTCTACAAGGACAATCTCCGGCTTCTCATCGTCCTAAACGACAACGACTGCTCGATTTCGCCGCCTGCGGGAGCTCTTTCCCGCAGTCTGGGGAAACTCGTGTCCACGCAGCCCATCTGGCGCGTGCGCGAAATGAGCAAGACCCTTCTGCGCCCCCTGCCCACTCTGTGGGATTTTGCCAAGCGCATTGAAAAGCAGACCGTCAACTTTCTGTCGCCCCCGTCGACGCTCTTTTCGAGCTTTGATCTGAACTACTGGGGGCCTTTTGACGGGCACGACATTGTTTCGCTCATCGAGGTGCTCGAAAATCTGCGTGCCCTTGAGGGCCCCTGCGTGCTGCATGTGAAGACCCACAAGGGCATGGGGTACGCGCCCGCTTTGGCCAATCCTACCCTGTACCACGGCGTCAGTCCCTTTGATCCGTCGGTCGGTATCCGCTCGGCTTCGGGGGCGGGCAAGCCCACCTACACAGAGGTCTTTTCCTCCTGGGTGTGCGATCAGGCCGCGCACGATGACAGGCTTTACGCCATTACACCGGCCATGCGCGAGGGGTCGGGGCTCGTTGAGTTTGAAAAGCGCTTTCCCGACCGTTACAGCGATGTAGCGATCGCCGAGCAGCATGCCGTGACGTTTGCCGCAGGCCTGGCCTGTGAGGGGATGCATCCGGTGGTGGCGCTTTATTCGACGTTTGCGCAGCGTGCCTACGATCAGATCGTGCACGACGTGGCGTTGCAGAACCTGCCCGTGGTGTTTGCCATCGACCGCGGCGGCCTCGTAGGGGCCGACGGTCCCACGCATCACGGCGTGTTTGACATCGCCTTTTTGCGCAGTCTTCCCAACATGGTGGTGATGACGCCTTCGAACGAAGACGAGTGTCGCAAAATGCTTTCCACCGCATATGCGTGTTCGGGACCGGCGGCCGTGCGCTATCCTAGGGGGAGGGGACCGGGAGTTCCGGTGACTTCGACCCTGGAGAGGCTGCCGCTCGGAAAAAGCCGCACGCTTTTGAAGGGGACTGCGCCCAAGGGGCGTCGTGTGGCGATTCTTGGATTCGGTGCCATGGTGCCGCGGCTTGAAAAGGCGGCGTACGCATTGCAGGCCACGCTCATCGACATGCGCTTTGTCAAGCCCATGGATCGGGATGCCGTACTTGAGGCCGCGCGTACGCACGACCTTGTCGTTACCGCCGAAGAAGGGGTTCGCATGGGCGGCGCAGGCAGTGCCGTTCTGGAAGTGCTCTCGCAGGAGATGGTCTGCACGCCGACGCTCGTTCTCGGGATTGAAGACCGTTTTATCGAGCACGGCGACACGAAGACGCTTCTTGCCGAGTGCGGACTCGACGAAGACGGCATGCTCGAACGCATTCGCAAGGCGCTCGAGCGCGTAGAGTCGCAGCACGCATAACTCTCGCTGTTTCCCAAAAAAATGCTTTTTCACGCCCATAACGGGCGGATTTGTCCTGACCAGCCAAAACATACGCGATATGTCTGAAGCTCAATTTCTTACCGGCCTTTCGGCCGTCCGGTGCGACGTGGATCTCTCTCCCCTGACGACGTTCGGGGTGCATGCCGTGGCGCGCTTTTTTGCCCGTGCTCAAGACGATGAAACGCTCGTCTCCCTCTATGAGGCGGCTCGACGCGACAACGTTCCCGTGCTGGTGCTCGGGGGCGGCTCCAACATTCTTTTTACGCGCGATTTCGACGGGCTTGTTGTGAGCATCGCCTCGCGCGGCGTGGAAGTGGTTGATGAAAACGACGACTACCGATTCGTTCGCGTCGCGGCGGGCGAAGACTGGAGCGCTTTTGTGGACGACTGCCTTCAAAAGGGGTGGTGCGGACTTGAAAATCTCTCGCTCGTGCCCGGAACCGTGGGCGGCGCCGCGGTGCAGAACATCGGCGCCTATGGCGTGGAATTTGCCGAGCGCGTCAGTGAAGTGGAGTGTCTCGATTCGGTCACGTTGCAGAAGGTTCGCCTGACGGCGCAGGAATGCGACTACGGGTACCGCACGAGCGTCTTTAAGACCGACAAGCGCCACTTGGTCGTGACGGCTGTGACACTGGCCCTTCCCAAGGTCTTCCGGCCCGTGGCGGGCTACAAGGAGATGCAGGCATATTTTGCCGACCGTACGCCCGCCGACGCCCGGGAGCTGGCCGAAGCCGTGAAGGCGATCCGTCGCCGAAAGCTGCCCGATCCCAAAGAAATCGGCAGTGCCGGGAGCTTTTTCAAAAATCCCGTCGTCTCGCGCATCAAGATGGTCTCGCTCCTAGAGGAAACCCCGCAAATAGTGACATATCCGATGGCCGGAGGTCGTGCCAAACTTGCTGCGGGCTGGCTCATTGAAGCCGTCGGCATGAAGGGTAAGCGCGTTGGAGACGCCGCCGTTTACGAGCGTCAGGCACTGGTACTCGTCAATTACGGTTCGGCCACGGGGGCGCAGATCAAGGCGCTTGCCGACGAAGTGGTTTTCAAGGTTAAGCGCCGTTTTGGCGTTGAACTCGAACCCGAGCCCGTGATTATTTAATTCTCTTTTGTCCCCTGCGGACGTTTGATTCGGCGCATTGGCTGTGATGCGCCGATTGTATGGAAAGGACTATGCAGTACGTACAGCACCCCGAAAAAAGAACGGCTTCCACGGCGTGTTACACGGTCGGAGAGGAAATTGCCAACGCCGTCACCCACGGCGTGGCGGCATTGTTGTCGGTCGCAGGGCTGACGGTTTTGGTGGCCTTTGCCGTCGCCTTTTCCGGCTCGCCCAAGGTGATTGCCAGTGTGAGTGTCTTCGGGGCGAGCATGATCTTTCTGTACACGGCTTCGACCCTGTATCACGCCATTCCCAATCCCCGTGCCAAGAAGGTGCTGCAGGTGCTTGACCACAGCATGATCTACGTGCTGATTGCGGGCTCCTACACGCCTTTCAGTCTGATCGTGATCGACGGCATTATGGGGATTGTCCTTTGCGTCGTGCAGTGGTTGGTAGCCATTCTGGGGATTTCGCTGCAGTCGCTCCTTCTTAAAAAGAGCGACTGGGTCAACTGTCTGCTCTACCTCATCATGGGCTGGATGGTGATGTTCGTGATCGAGCCCCTCACCGACAATCTGCAGAGCACCGGCCTGTGGTTGCTTGTCGCCGGGGGCGTAGCCTACAGCGCGGGTGTTCTTTTCTACATTTGGGAGCGACTTCCCTACAACCACGCCATCTGGCACGGCTTCGTGCTGCTCGGAACTGCACTGCAGTTCTTCTCGGTGCTTCTTTACGTAATACCGGGGGTTTTGGCATGAGCAGCGTGGTGATTCGACCGTTTGAAGACCGCGACTTTGAGGCCGTCGCCGGGATGTTTCATGAAACCTGGGGGTGGGAACTCGAAGGGCCCGAGAGCGTCAAGCTGGATTTGGCGGCTTATTACGTCGCAGGTATCGTCGCCAAGAGTACGACGCTTCTGGTGGCCGATGTGGGTGGAACGGCTGTGGGCTGCGCTTTTTTAACGGAAAAGACGCCGCGTGAGGACCGCATCAATCGGGCGGCCTACATGACGGTTCTCAAAATGAAGGCGCACGCGCTCAGTCTTGACGCGCACGGCCGCGGCATGCTTGCCTTTTACGACAAGCTCGAAGAGGTGTTCGATGCGCTCGTCGACAGAATGCAGGAACACGGCAAGAACTGGGAAGTGGAGCTGAACCTGCTTCTGACAAGCTGCAGCTGTCGCGGGCAGGGCGTCGGGCGGCGCCTTGTGCAGGCCGTGGCCGAACACATGTGCCGGCACCGCCAGAGTTGGTGCATGCTGCGCACGGATACGCACTGCGACTGGCGCTATTACGAAAAGACCGGCTGGCAGAGGGCCGCGGAGGTTTGCTGGCAGGACGACAGCAACATCACGGCCTACGCCTACCGCAAGGCGCTCGCGCAGCCCTGAAAACGTCAGAGCGTTTCGTTGTCTTCGGCGGCGTGACGGTCGAAGGGCATTTCCTCGGGCCAGCTGATGAGCTCGTCATGGTCGACCTCGTCGAGATTAACGGGGCCCATGCGGGCGGTGTTGACCGCGTAGTTGAGCTTGGCGTAGAGCGCCGGAATTTCGTGCTCGAGTACGCCGGCAGCGCGGCGCGGTTCTTCGGCGATGAGGGTAATAGCCGTGTTGAGTGTTTCGGCGGCGTCTTCAAGCGTTGTCAGAAGCCATTGTGCGTCGATCTCGGGCGTACGTTCGGTCATATCGGTCGTCATTGCAAAGTTAATTGACAGGGGACGATTGTAGTCCGAGGCAATGGGGCGCGGCACGGTGCTGTGTGCCACAAATGCAGCCGAACGGGCTAAGATCGAGACTGCGCCCGCCGCAGACGGGTGGGCACAGCAGAATACAACAATCCATAGGGAGTCTTCATGGCCGGTTCGAGCATCGGACAAATGTTTGTTGTCACCAATTTCGGGGAAAGTCACGGGCCGGCCATTGGCTGCGTGATCGACGGCTGCCCTCCGGGGATGGATCTGTCGGCCGAGGACATCCAGCGTGAACTCGATCGCCGCAAGCCGGGCACGAGCCGCCACGTGACGCAGCGTCGCGAAAGCGACACGGTGCACGTACTCTCGGGCCTTTACGAAGGCCGCACGACGGGCACTCCCATTGCCCTTGTCATCTACAACGAAGACCAGCGAAGCCGAGACTACGGCGCGGTCATGCATCAATACCGTCCCGCGCACGCCGATTGGGGGTATGACGCCAAATTCGGAATTCGAGACCCCAGAGGCGGAGGCCGTTCATCGGCCCGTCTGACGGCGCCCACTGTGGCCGCAGGGGCTGTGGCCCGCAAATGGCTTGCGGAAAATCTCGGCATGACGTTCAGAGCCTGTGTGACGGAAATTGCCGGCCGAGCCGTTGCGTTTGAAGGTTGGGAGCACGTGAACGCCAATCCCTTCTTTGCTCCGAACGTCTCTCAGATTGCCGAGCTTGAGGAGCTTCTTGACGCCACGCGCAAATCGGGCGACAGCATCGGTGCGCGTCTGCACCTTGAAATTCTCGGCGTGCCTGCCGGGCTCGGCGATCCCCTCTACAACCGTCTCGACGCGTCTCTCGCGCATGCTCTTATGGGGGTGAACGCCGTCAAGGGAGTGGAAATCGGCGACGGATTTGCCGCTTCGCGCCTGACGGGTACGCAGAACGCCGACCGCATGCGCCCCGAAGGGTTTGTGAGCAATCACTGCGGCGGGATTTTGGGCGGCATTTCCAATGGGGCTCCCATCACGGCCGAAGTGGCGATCAAGCCCACGCCTTCGGTGCGGCTCCCGCTCGAGAGCCTGAATGACGCCATGCAGCCCGTTGACGTTGTGACGGTGGGGCGCCATGATCCCTGCGTGGGGCTGCGTGCGGCACCGGTTTTGGAAGCCGTTGCGGCGCTCGTCATGATCGACGCCGTGCTGCGTCAGCGCGGGCAGTGCGGCAACTGCGGCAGGCGCTTTCCCTGATATTTTCTCGAGCAGAGCACAAAAAAGAACGGAGCAGAAAATTTCTGACTCCGTTCTTTTTTGCGCGCGCCGCAGGATCGATTCAAAGGTCCTGCGACGCAGTGCGGCGGCGATTTAGCTGATGTACTTCGGGTCGGTATGCACCTGCACGAGCGGGCCTTCTTCGACGGCGGCAACGGCAGGACGGGGACGCCCCGGGTACTTGACGGGCGAGTAGTCCACGGGCTGACACAGGGCCGGATCGGTGTGCACCTGTTCCAGGCCGGCCGCTCGCAGATTCTCTTCAAGCCCTTCGGCGATGGCGCTCGTCACGGGTTGTTCGACAACGCTGACGGCAGCGAGCACGGGCGCTTCTTCAACCGCAGCAGCTTGAGCGGGCGTCTCGCCGACAGTTTCGACTGCAGCCTCGGCCACGGGTTCGGGAGAGGCCGCCGCTTCGGCGACGGGCGCTTCTTGAGGCTCCTGACCGCAGACGGGCTCGATCGTAGCCAGAGCCGATTCGGTCTCAACCGGGGCAGCTTCTTCGACCGTCTTGATGGCGGTTTCTTCTGCAACGGCCTGCACCGTTTCCTGCGCGGGCGTCACGGAGACGGCTTCATTGAGACGCGTCGGGCGACGACGGCGGCGCGGACGGCGGCGACGGGTGTCGCTTTCAACCACGGGCTGTTCATCGTTTTCGGGCGCATCGCTTTCGGGCAGCTCCGTTGCTTCGACGGGTGTGGTTTCAACGGCGGCAACGGGAGCCTCAGCGGGAAGTTCAACGGCACCGGCCTGGGCGAGGTCTTGCTCGACAGGTGTCACGGGTGCAGTCGGCACTTCTTCTGCGACGCTCTTCTGCGCGGCAGCTGCTTCCTCGCGAACGCGCGGGCGACGGGCCGGACGCTGACGTTGCGGCTTGGCGGCTTCGGGAGCCTGTTCGGACACGTCTGTCACTTCCGTCGTCTGCACGGCATCCGTTGTTTCAGTCACAGTCTGCACGGGTGCTTCGGCACGCGGGCGACGCGTGCGGCGCTGACGGCGCTCACTCGTCTGTGCGGCTTCGCTCTGAGCGGCCTGCTGGGTCTCAACCGCATCCTCATGACGACGTTCGACGGTCTTTTCGGCACGGGCCGCCTGACGGCGTTCCATGCGCTTGCCGGCAGAACGGGCTTCGTCGCGGGTGCGGCGCTGCTTGCCGCGGCGATCTGCCTTGCGGGTTTCGGCCTTGGCGGCGGGCTTGACGTCTTTGTCTTCACTCGAACCGAGACCGAAGAAGGCGAGGATCCGGTCAAAGAACGATCCCTTGCTTTCGGGCTTGGGCTCGGGCTTGGGTTCGTGCGTCGGAGCCACGTCCTGCGGCAGGACGTTCTTGATCACGGGGACCTGCTTGCTGCGGGCGGGCTTGTCTTCCTTGCTCTTGAGAGCGTAGGGATCGTCGGCCACGGGTGAGAGGTCATCGGCGCGCTTGTAGCTCGACACATCGTCGTCGAGACGTTCGTCGTCTGCGCGCAGGCGTTCGATGTAGTAGTGGGGCGTTTCGAGCGTCGTGTTGGGAATCAGCACGACGGGCACCTTGAAGCGGGCTTCAATCTTGGCCACTTCCGAGCGCTTTTCGTTGAGCACGTAGGTCGCAACGTCCACGGGCACCTGAGCGTGCAGAGCTCCCGTGCCTTCCTTGGCGGCTTCTTCCTGCAGAATACGCAGCACCTGCAGCGCGCAGCTTTCGGTGTCGCGAATCACGCCCACGCCGTTGCAGCGCGGACAGGTGACGTGGCTGCCTTCGGAAAGCGACGGACGCAGACGCTGGCGCGACAGTTCAAGCAGACCGAAGCGGCTGATCTTGGCGATCTGCACGCGGGCGCGGTCGGGACGGATGGCGTCCTTGATGCGCTGTTCGACCTGACGCTGGTTCTTGGGATCGCTCATGTCGATGAAGTCGATCACGATGAGGCCGCCCAAATCGCGCAGACGCATCTGACGGGCGACTTCGTCGGCCGCCTCGAGATTGGTGCGCAGGGCCGTTTCTTCAATGTCGGCGCCGCGCGTGGCACGGGCCGAGTTCACGTCGACGGCCACCAGAGCTTCGGTGTGGTCGATCACGATGGCGCCGCCCGAGGGCAGGGGAACGGTACGCGAATAGGCCGTTTCGATCTGATGCTCGATCTGGAAACGCGAAAAAAGCGGCGTTTCGTCACGGTAGCGCTTGACGCGATTGACCATGTCGGGCATGACGTGGGCCATGAACTGACGGGCCTGATCGTAGATATCGTCCGTGTCGACGAGAATTTCGCCGATGTCGGGCTGGAAGTAGTCGCGAATGGCGCGAATCACAAGATTGCTTTCTTCGACAATGAGGAAAGGCGCAGGATTGGCGCGCTTGAGGTTCTTGCCGTCGCGCACGGCGTCCGTGACGTAGTGCGTGACCGGGCGGCCCTTTTCGGTCGTGCGGTATTCGTACTGAGGCGTGGCCGCTTCGCTGATGGCGCTCCAGAGCTTGAGCAGGTAGTTGAGGTCCCACTGCAGCTCTTCGGCCGTGCGGCCGATGCCGGCGGTACGGGCAATGGTCGACATGCCGGCGGGCAGGTCGAGCTGATCCATCGCTTCGCGCAGTTCCTGACGTTCTTCGCCCTCGATACGGCGCGACACGCCGCCGCCGCGGGGATTGTTGGGCATCAGAACAAGGTAGCGACCCGCCAGGCTGATGAAGGTCGTAAGCGCAGCACCCTTGTTGCCGCGTTCTTCCTTTTCGACCTGAACGATCAGTTCCTGACCTTCAAAAAGCGCATCGCGGATCGTGGCCGTGCGCGGCTCGACCCCGTCCTTAAAGTAGGCACGGGACACTTCCTTAAAGGGGAGAAAGCCGTGACGCTCTTCGCCGTAGTCAACGAAACACGCTTCGAGGCTGGGCTCGATGCGGGTGATGACGCCCTTATAAATGTTGGATTTGCGCTGTTCGCGGCCGAGCGTTTCGATGTCGATATCGATGAGCTTCTGGCCGTCGACGATCCCCACGCGGGTTTCCTCAGCGTGGGTCGCATTGAATAACATGCGTTTCAATTGTGCACTCCTTGGCGAGCACCACTGACGCGGGTGCTCATCAAAACGTGCCGGCAGGAAACGTCAACTGATGAGAACGACGGGGCGCGGAATGCAAAAATCAGCCGCAACGCAACCCCCAAGGGGCAGCGGGCCGCCGCGCAACAGAGCTGTGATCCATCGGTTGTGTTGGCCGTACCGTGGAGACAGTACGGCACTCTGGGGAGAGCACCTGGCAACAGACGCGGTGCAAAGCACCCGGTTGCGCAATTCGCCGACCTTGGCCCGCAGGCCGTCCGCGACAGCTCGATCCCCCACAAGACCGTGGAGGGTAAGCAACGCACCTTGTGTGCCGGCGGTGCGCACGACAAAACGCCCGGCACTTCCGAAGAGGGTGCCGAGCATCAGCGTGATCGCAACCAAAACCGAGCTTCTGAGCAAGGATCGTTCCTTAAAAATCGTTCTGCAAAAATTTCGTTGACGAAATCTGCCGACATCCGCCCGTGCGGCATTGCGGGCTTCGGGCTCGGCAATCACCGCAAGAAGGCGGGTTGCCCGTCGGTCGCAAAAATCAGGCCGGTCTTGCCGAGCCGCAGGACATCCCGTGTCCTTGTCGGTCGGAAACTTTGCGGCCCCGTCTTTTTTCGACAGCGGGCGTTGACAAAAAACTGTTTCAATCCCTGCTGCGGGACTTGCGGCAACGACGTGCGGCAGTTTCATCGCAATCAGGGGTTGCGGCAACACAAATCCGAGGCGCCTTGTTCGAGGTGCCTCGGCCGACTGCCGCATCAGGCTAAAATGCCTGACAACTTTGTTCGGAAAGCTCTGCTCTGCGCCCCGCCGCATCGGGAAAATCTCCCGATCCGAATGGGGACGGACAGTCGTCGCAAAATGCGATTCCGAACCGACCTTAAGTATATAGAGTTATGCCTACGATTGCTCGTTCTTCAGGCCCTGCCGCAGGCCCCGCGGACAATGGTTCCGAGCGCTCCCCGCAGGGCGCATTTGATCGCGTCAATTTTGTTGACATCGACGCTTCTTCCGAGGGGCAGCGGCTCGATAATTTTCTCGTGCGCATCCTCAAGGGTGTGCCCAAGAGTCACATCTACCGCATTGTTCGCGCCGGTGAAGTGCGCGTGAACAAAAAACGCGCCGCCGTCGACACGCGCCTTGCCGAGGGGGATCTTGTGCGCATTCCGCCCATCCGTGTGGCCCGCGAAACCGCTCAAAGGCGCGAGGTGCCCGGCATCGGCGAAGACGAACTGCCGATTCTTTTTGAAGACAAGGACCTTCTGATCGTCAATAAGCCCGCGGGATTGGCTGCGCACGGCGGCTCGGGGGTTCGTTTTGGCCTCATTGAGAGGTTGCGCGCCCAGCGTCCTGCGGCGCCTTTCCTTGAACTGGCACACCGCCTTGACCGCGACACGTCGGGGGCGCTTATCGTGGCCAAGACGCGCCGCGCACTTGTGCGTATCCACGAGATGCAGCGCTCAGGAAAGGTCGGCAAGCATTATCGGCTGTTGGTGGACGGCGACTGGGTCAATGAACGTCAGCACGTGCGCTTGCCGCTCACCAAGTACACCCTGGCTTCGGGTGAGAGACGCGTCAAAGTCGATGAAGAAAACGGACTTAAGGCCCACACCATTTTTACCGTGATCGAACGCTTTGGGGATGTGACGCTTCTTGACGCCGAACTCAAAACCGGCCGCACGCACCAGATTCGCGTGCACGCAAGCCAAAGCGGTTTTGCACTTGTGGGCGACGACAAGTACGGCGACTATGCACGCAACGAGCAGTTTGCCAAGGGTGCTTTGGGCATGAAGTTTTCGCGCATGTTCCTGCATGCGTGGCGCCTCGATTTTTGTCATCCCGTCACGGGCGAGCCCCTTACGATCGTGGCTCCCATGGACGCCACGCTTACGGCCTTGGTTGAAACTCTCAGGGCGCGCGGGAGGTCGGCATGACGTTCAATTCCGAGCGAAGCCCCCGCCTTGAGCGTCGGTGGGATCTTTTTGTCTTTGACTGGGACGGAACCATTATGGACACCACGGCCCTTATTGCGATCGGCATTCAGAAGGCCTGTGTCGCGATGGGCTATCCCGAGCCGAGTCTGGAGCTTTGCAAAAGTACGATCGGGCTGTCGTGGGGCGACATCATTGCACGGGCCTGTCCCGAGTGTCCCGTGTCGCGCTACGCCGAGTTCGGCGAGCATTACCGCGCCTGGTACCTCACGCGCGAAGGCGATGTCCCCGTGGTCCCGGGACTCGAAAGGCTGCTGCGCAACATGCACGCGGCCGGGCTGAGGCTCGCCGTCGCTACGGGTAAAAGCCGCAGAGGGCTTGACCGCGTCTTTGCGCGCACGGGTTTGGGTGAGGTGTTTGAAGACTCCATCACGGCCGACGAGAGCTTTTCCAAACCCAACCCGGCCATGCTCGAAGAGCTCTCCGTGCGCTGCGCGGTGCCCGTCGAGCGCATGGTCATGATCGGGGATGCGGTGTTTGATTTGCAGATGGCCCGCAATGCGGGCGCTGCCGGAGTCGGCGTGACATTCGGCGCCTCATCGGTGGAGACGCTCGCTCAATGCAACCCCGTCGGTATTGCGCATACCGTCGAGGAACTTGCCGCCGTTTTGGGTGTTCAGGACTTGTTGTAGCGTGGCTTAAAGCGCGTGCGCGGCTGCGTCGGCCGGCCGCTCGACGCTTTTGCTTGCGGTGTGCGGCGGGCACTCATCGCAAAGACCGTCGGCAGCTTGGGGAGTGTGTGCTCGAGCCTTTTCCAGTCGCGCACCGTGTGTGTGACGATGGCTTCCTCGATGCCCGTCACGTCGGTTGCGACCGTAATGCGGGTGTCGGGAGCAAGCAGCTCGACCATGGCCGCAAGCATTTGACTGTTGCGGTAGGGGGTTTCGATAAAAAGTTCCGTTTCACCGCGCCTGCTCTCGGCTTCAAGCTTGAGAAGCGCCGTACGGCGCTCGTCTTCGTGAATGGGCAGATAGCCCACGAAGCGAAAGTTCTGCCCGTTCATGCCGCTTGCCATGAGCGTCAAAAGAATCGAGCACGGACCGACGAGGGGCTTGACGGCAATCCCTAGTTCTGCGGCGCGCGCAACGAGCTCGGCGCCGGGATCGGCCACGCCGGGGCAGCCCGATTCGGAAACCACGGCCGTTGCGACGCCCTCCAAAAGAGGCGCCAGCCAGGCGTCAAACTGCGTCGGATCAGGCGCATGACCGATTTCAATGATTTCAAGCTCGGCAATGGGGCCGGGGTGCCCGATTGACTTCAAAAAGGCGCGGGCGCTCTTGGCGTTTTCCGCGAGAAACCGCCGACAGCGGCGAGCCTGACAGAGCGTTGCTTCGGGGAGCGTGTCTTCGGCCGTGAGGCTGATGCGGTTGGGCAAAAGCAGCAAAGAAGCGGTCATGGCGGTCTTTCGAGTCCTCACACAAGGCCTTCAATGGGAGCAAGTCCGGCGGCAATCAGCATGTCGGTGACCTTCATGAGCGGCAGGCCGATGAGGCTCGTGGGATCATCGCTTTGAACGGACTGCATAAGCGCAATGCCGAGCTTTTCAATTTTGGCGCTGCCCGCGCAGTCGTAGGGCTGTTCCCGCTCGACATAGGCGCGGATGGCCTGATCTGAAAGAGGGCGCATGCGGATGCGGGTGTCGGAGACGCATTCCTGCAAAGAGCCGTCGGCTGCGAGCACGCACACGGCCGTGTGAAAGACGAGCTCACGTCCCTGCATGGCCTGAAGCTGTGCGCAGGCTTTTTCGAAGTTGCCGGGTTTTCCGAGAGCTCGGCCTTCAAGGCAGCACACCTGATCGGACCCGATCACGACGGCGCCCGGGTGCTGTGCTGCCACGGCAAGCGCTTTTTCGCGCGCCAGACGCACGGACAGCGCAAGCGCCGTCTCACCCTCGCGGGCGGATTCATCAATGTTGGGACTCACGCACGTGTACGCAAGGCCCAGTCGGTCAAGAAGTTCGCGACGATAGCGCGAGGAGGAAGCAAGAATAAGAGTGGGTTTTGTCATAATGCGTGCATTCTAAAAAAGTGCATCGGTTTTTTGGGCGTGTAGCGCACGCGCGGTGAGCGCGTGAGATTTGCGCATGCCGTAGACTGAGCGCTGCAAGATTGTTTTTTGCATGGTGTGCCCTGTGACGAGTGTTGATATTTTCGATTTTTCCCGTACCCGTTCGAGTCTGGAAGGGGATTTGGATGCAAGCGATCTGGCGGAAGCTTTTTCGCTTCTTGAAGGCCCTGCGGCCGACATTCGCGTGCATTACAGCGCGCGTGGCACGGCCGGGCGCGACGGATTGCCCGGTGCCGAGCTGACGCTGAGTGCCCGGGCCGTGACGGCCTGCGTGCGCTGCGGCGAACCCGTTGAGATTGTGATCGACAAGACGGTGCCTTTCCTTTTTACACGCACCGAACAAGAGGCCGACAAGATGCCCGTCGACGAGGACGGCGAGTTTGAAATCGTCGTCGGATCGACCAAATTCAATGTGGCCGCCTGGGTGCAGGAAGAGGTCATTTTGTCGCTTCCCGCCTTTGCTCAGCACGACGACTGCACGCCCGACGTGAGCCGCCTGCAAACGCAGGAAACGGCTGAAACGCTCGCCAAGCCCAATCCCTTTGCGGTGCTCGCGGGACTTAAAGTCAAAAAGTAGTCTCAAAAACCGCCCAGACGCTTGAGGCCGGCTGCGATCTGACTTTCTTCGGGGGTCAGATAGCGGCTTGTGGTGCCGATCGAGGCATGCCCGAGCGCATTCTGAACAACGTTGATGTCCATCACTTTAAGCGCCGAGGTGGCAAACGTGTGGCGCAGCCAGTGTGCCGAGCTGGCCCGCAGCTTGGCGGCATCGGCCGGGCTCGTTTCCTGCGCGCGCGCGGCGGCCCCTTCAAAAAAGGTGAGCAGTGCCCGATGAAGCCCCGAGCGGGACATGCCCGGGTGCGTACTCTTGCGGCCGATGCCGAGATTGGCCAGTAGCGGCGTGTCGGCCGGATTGAGTTCGGCGATATCGAGCCCTCGCGCCGCAAGGTAGGCATTGATGTCGGCGTAGGCTTCATCCGAAAGCGGCAGGCGACGGATTTTGTCGCCCTTGCCGACGATTTCGATCATGCGCATGTTCTCGTCGCCGATTCTGCGCTCGACAATCCAACCCGTGCGGGCATTGAGCATTTCGCTCGCGCGCATGCCGAGTCCCTTGCCCAGGGCGAAAATCACCCGCAGCCGCAGACTCGAGGCGTTGACTTCGAGCGTGTTGAGATAGTCGAGCACCGCCTGCCACTGATCGGGCGTCAGAGACCGATCGGCAAAGGCCTTGGGAGCGCCTTCGCCGGGCAGAAAGCGCACCTTGGAGGAAATCTGGTCAAAGGGGTTAAAGCGCAGATAACCCGTGCGCGTGAGAAAGCCAAACGCCAGACGCACAATGGTGAGTGCGCTCTTGCGGCTTGCGTGCGCAAGAGGCCCGTTGAAGGGGCGCCACAGCGGACTCAGACGCTCGACGTTTTTGGGACCGATCCATCTGTCCTGCGCCACCCGCCAGTTTTGCTCCCAAACCTTGGGAGCGGTGCGGCCGAGCATTTCGAGCCACTTCGGGTAGAGCGCTGCTTCGCGGGCGGTCACGTCGCTCATGGCGCGCCCGAGTTCGACCGTGCACCACAGCACGAAGCGCTCCATTTCCTTTTGGTACTGTGCGCGCGTATTGGGGTTGGCGGCACGGGCGTCGAGCCACACGCGCACGGCGTCCAGGTCATCGTCGGCGTCGATTTCGTTGCTCGCGCCCCGATTGCTGCGGCTGCGCCCGCTCAGCGTCTCCGACAGGTGCAGCGTCTCAAGTGCGGTCACGACCGATTCGGTTGCTGCGGGCAGGGCCGCTCGACGGCAACCGCTTGGGTAGAAGACTTCCGTCACTTCACCGACCTCGCGCGCATTCTCGGCAAGCCAGTCGACGAGCGCCGAGGCGTCTTCGCGCGTGATGCCGGCAAATTGTCGATACCAGTTGCCGCCCACGCCGGCAATGCAGTCATAGAGATCCTCGACCGACCGAATGTCCATTTCCGCCAAAGGCGCAAGCACGCGCCCTGCTAGGCAATCGGGCAGCGCCTCGGAAAGCGCGGTTTCTGGTGTGACGCAAAGAACGCTCGAAGACATGGGACAAAACGAGACGGAGGCAACAGGCCTAAAATACATCTTTTGGCAGTCGTGGGCCGCAGAACGGGCGCAACAGCCTGTCGCGCTCCTTGATAAAAGCGCGGACAAAGCGCGATGCATTCTAACCGCGCGCGGTGCCTGCGACGCGCCTTCGGCGGTTTTCCCGCCGATTCTTGCCACCGACTTCTGGGAGCCGCCGCCGTGAAGAGGCAGACGATCCGACTTGTTGCTTATGTTTGTGTCCTTTTGACGACCCTGGCCGCATGCGCTCTGTCAGGCACTTCTGCTACGGCCGCCGACCCGTCCTTCGGCGCGGGCTCGCAGCGCTCCGAGGAGGGGTATTCCGATCATCGCCCCTGGATTCGAGCCGATGTGCTCGCCGGGGCAGAGCAGCAGCAGGCCTCGTTCGGCCCGCGCGGTACGGCGCACAAGTCTGCCGAGGTTCGCGAACGTTTCATTCGGCTTGCGGTGCAAAGCGAATTTGCTGCTCTTGACGAGGGGCGCCCCATGCAGGCCACGGTTCGCCGTCTGGAAAAACTTTTGGGGCCCAACCACGTGCAGACCGAGGTGCTGCGCTTAGACCAGATCGAGCGCGCCGTACGGGACAAGCAGTACGAATTTTTCATTCTTGACGCGGGTTGGTACTCGCGTCTGGAAACGACGGACCATCTGTCGGCTGTGGCGTCGTTTTTCCCGATGCAGGCCGTCGATCCTTTGCTTGCGGCAGGCACCGCCTTTGTGGCCAGAGCCGATGACGAGAGCATTCAGAGGATTCCCGATTTTGTGGGCAAACGCATTGCGGCCAACTACGCCGACAGCTTTACCGGCTATCAGATCGGTCTGCGCGAGATGTACAAGCAGGGCGTGATTCTCGAAACGCTCGACAACCGCGTGATTTTCTACGGCAGCAATCCGAGAATGATTTTGCGCGCCGTTTTGGACGGCAACGCCGATGTGGGCATGCTGACGGCCTGTGATTTTGAAAAATTCACAGGCAGCGACGGGTTTGATCCCAAAGCCTTCAAGATCGTCGGCACCCGTACGAAACCGCTTTTAAGCTGCGTGCGCTCGACCCGACTGTATCCGTCGTTTTATTTTGCGGGGCTCGCCGACACCGGATTCGGACTGCGCAAGCTTCTGGCTACGCAGCTTCTCACAATGGATGCGCAGTCCGACAAGACGGACTGGACGGTGCGCGTGACAAACCGCCCCGTGCATGAACTTCTGTTTGACCTCAAGGCAGGGCCCTACGCCGATCTTTCGGCGTGGCGTCTGTCGAAGTTTGCCCGCGAGCAAACGCTCACCGTGTCGGTCTTTCTCATCGTCAGTCTGCTCATCGTCTTTTATGCCGGCTCGCTTTCGGTGTTGGTGCGCCGTCGCACCAAGATGCTCGACAGGGCGCTTGCCGACCGCGACCGCATCGAGCAACTTGCCAACGCTTCGCGCGACCACATCGCCAAACTTGAACGCACCGGCATCGTCGGTCAGATGTCGACCATGATTGCGCATGAGCTCAAGCAGCCCCTCGGGGCCATCACGAACTTTGCCAACGGGCTTTTGCGCCGCATCAAGCGCGGCAATTTTGACGCCCATGTGGCCGAGGAAGTGCTCACGGAAATCGTCGAGCAGGGCACACGCGCAAGCGAAATCGTCAACCGCGTGCGCGCCTATGCCAAGCACCAGACGCCCGAGCTCAAGATGGCCGACATGAGCGTGTCGATCGATCGGGCGATTGAAACCTTTAAAAGGAGTCGCCGAAGCGAAGCCGTCATTCACCGCCACATGACGCCCTATCTGTGGGCCGACATCGACGGCTGGGAAATTGAACTTGCCATTCTCAATCTGCTCAAGAACGCGGCCGATGCCACCGAGTCGGTGCCCGACCCCGAAATTCACGTGAGCGTGCGTCCGCACGAGCGCTTCTGGCGCGTCGAAGTGACCGACAACGGCCCCAAGATCAGCCAGCAGGAGGTGGACCGCTTCCTGTTGCCCCTCGTCACGAGTAAGGAGGGTGGTCTGGGACTCGGAATTTCGATCGTGGCCAATATTGTCGAACGCCATCACGGGCGACTGACAGCCACTGCCAATCCGACGCGTGGCGTGACGATGGCCATCGACATTCCGCATGCCGTGATGCCCGAGCACAGTGCAATGTAGGTTTGTTGCACGAATTGATGCAATCTAAGCGCAAAAACCTACGACAATTCGGCTCAAGTCCGCCATAATTAGAGATTGAATTGCACGCGGATCGGCACCGATGTCTCCTTCTCGGACCGCCGGTCACCGCTCCTGCCAGCGGTCGGGCGCACTCAACGCGTGCAACCAAAGCGCGGCATCCTTCCCGTGTCGGGGGGCATCTGCCGCTGTTCCATCATTATTCTTTGAAGAGAAAACATGTCTCAAACGATTCTGCAAAGCGTTCCCGTCGGCAAAAAGGTCGGTATTGCTTTTTCGGGCGGCCTGGATACGAGCGCAGCTTTGCGCTGGATGAAGAACAAGGGCGCATTTCCGTACGCTTACACGGCCAACCTCGGCCAGCCCGATGAAGACGACTACGAAGCCATTCCCCGCCGTGCCATGGAATACGGCGCCGAGAATGCTCGCCTGATCGACTGCCGTCCGCAGCTCGTTGCCGAAGGCGTCGCCGCCATCCAGTCGGGGGCCTTCCACATCACCACGGGCGGTCTGACGTACTTCAACACCACCCCGCTCGGCCGTGCCGTGACGGGCACCATGCTGGTGGCCGCCATGCGCGAAGACGGTGTGGACATCTGGGGCGACGGCTCGACCTACAAGGGCAACGACATCGAACGTTTCTATCGTTACGGGCTGCTGGTCAACCCCAACCTCAAGATCTACAAGCCCTGGCTCGACACGCAGTTCATTCAGGAACTCGGCGGCCGTAAGGAAATGAGCGAATTCCTCAACGCCGAAGGTTTTGAGTACCGTATGAAGACCGAAAAGGCCTACTCGACCGACTCGAACATGCTCGGCGCTACGCACGAAGCCAAGGATCTCGAACACCTCAACTCCTCGATCAAGATCGTCGAACCGATCATGGGCGTCGCTTTCTGGGACGAAAACGTCAAGATCGTTCCCGAAACGGTCACGGTGCGCTTTGAAGAAGGCATGCCGGTCGCTCTGAACGGCAAGGAATTTCCGAGCCTTGTCGACTTGATGTACGAAGCCAACGCCATCGGCGGCCGTCACGGTCTGGGCATGTCCGATCAGATCGAAAACCGCATCATCGAAGCCAAGAGCCGCGGCATTTACGAGGCTCCGGGGATGGCGCTGCTGCACATTGCCTACGAGCGTCTTATTTCCGGCATCCACAACGAAGACACCCTCGAGCAGTACCACATCAACGGCCGCAAGCTCGGCCGCCTGCTCTATCAGGGCCGTTGGTTCGACAGCCAGGCCATCATGCTGCGCGAAAGCGCCATGCGCTGGGTGGCGGCTGCCGTTACGGGTGAAGTCACGCTCGAACTGCGTCGCGGCAACGACTACACGATCCTCAACACCGAATCGCCCAACCTGACGTACGAACCCGAACGTCTGACGATGGAAAAGGGCGACTCGATGTTCACGGCCGTCGACCGCATCGGTCAGCTCACCATGCGCAACCTCGACATCACCGACACGCGCGCCAAGCTGCACGTGTACGCCAAGACCGGCCTGCTCACGGGCGGTGAAGGCTCCGTGGTGCCGATGCTGACCGGCAGCAAGAAGTAATCGGACGGGTTCGCCCGACCGTCAGAGGAGGGACACGTACCAGACAGGCGAGGTGTCCTTCCCCGTTCGGCCCGTGCCGCACAAGGTCGCCAGCGACCGTGCGAGCACGGGTTTTGTTTCGAACACTGTCGAGTCGCCCGAGGACCGCGTTCCGAGAGCCCGACAGGTGTTGAAAGGAGTCGTTCCGAAGCAGGGACGAAAATACGAAATCATGTCTGTCAACAACAATTACTCTGCGCACAGCCGCGGAGACAGTGCCTACAACCACAGCGCCGATGAAGTTAAGCTGAGCGTGCTCGGCGTGGCAGTGGTGCTGACGCTTGGCTTTTCGGCCGTCGAACTTGTCGGCGGCTGGCTCTCGAATTCTCTGGCGTTGATCGGTGACGCCGGTCACATGGCTACCGATGCGGCCAGTCTTTTGTTTGCGCTCATTGCCAACTTCATCTCCCGCAAGGGAGCAGACGCGGACCACAGTTTCGGCCACGGCCGCATCGAGGTGCTCGCGGCCTTCTTGAACGGTCTTGTCATGCTCGGCGTGGTGGGCTGGATCTTTTACGAAGCCGTGCAGCGTTTGAGTGATCCGCCTGCCGTGGCCGGGGGGTCCGTCATGACGGTGGCCGTCATCGGTCTTTGCATCAATATCGGTGTGGCCTGGTCGCTGTCGCGCGATAAAAAGAACCTCAACACGCGTGCCGCTTTGCTGCACGTGATGGGCGACATGCTGGGGTCCGTGGCCGCCATCGCTGCGGGCGCCCTGATTTACTTTGGCGGCGAGAAGTTTGCCTTGGCCGACCCGATTTTGTCGTTTGCCGTCTGCGCCCTTGTGCTGCACGCGACCTGGGAAGTGCTCAAGGATTCGTCGGCCGTGCTTCTGGACGCCGTGCCCGAAGACGTCAAGTACGACGAAGTGGGCGACGCGCTCTCGACGCTTCCCGGCGTGATGCGCGTGCACGATCTGCACGTTTGGACGATCGCACCCGGGCATGGTGCCGTGAGTGCCCATCTGTGCATGGCGCCCGACGCGGACTGGGGCCGGGTGCTCACGCAGGCCCGCGAGACGATTGCTTCGCGCTTTGGAATCGACCACCTCACGCTGCAGCCCGAGTGGCATGCGGCCCAACAGTGCTGCGGCAGGGACTGCAGCCAGTGCGACTCCCATTAACGATCCTTTCTTCGATTCGTTTCCATGCAAGAGATTCTCATCAACTGCACGCCCCGCGAGACCCGTGTTGCCGTCATGGTCGACGGCATTTTGGAAGACCTGCACATTGAGCGACGGGCCAACATGGGCCTCGTAGGCAACGTGTACATGGGACGTGTGCTGCGCGTTCTGCCCGGCATGCAGTCGGCGTTCGTCGACATCGGACTGGAACGCACGGCGTTTCTGCACATTCTCGACATCGAAGGCTCGCGGCTTGAAAACGGCGAGCACAAGCCGATTGAAAAGATTCTCACCGACGGGCAGCGGCTGCTCGTGCAGGTGGCCAAGGATCCGATCGGCACCAAGGGGGCCCGCCTGACGACGACGATCAGTCTGGCCGGCCGCAAGCTCGTCTATCTGCCGAGCGACACGCACATCGGCGTCAGTCAGCGCATCGAGGACGACGCGCAGCGCGAAGCGCTTCGAGAGCAGGTGACGAGACTGCGCTCGCCCGAACAGGCGGGCGGCTACATCGTGCGCACCTGTGCCGAAGAAGGGGCGAGTGACGAAGAATTTCTCGAAGACATGACCTATCTGTCGCGCCTGTGGGAGCAGATTCTGACGAAGGCGCAGACTTCGCCCGCCCCCGCGCTCCTGTACGACGATCTGTCGCTCACCGAACGGGTTCTGCGCGACATGGTGCAGGTCGACACGCGTCAGGTGCTCGTCGACAGCCGTCAGACGTTCGACGCCATGGTGAAATTTGCCCGTACATTTGCGCCGGGCTCGCTTGAGCGGATCGCACACTACACGGGCGAGCGCCCGCTTTTTGAGGCGTACGGCGTCGATGAAGAGATTGAAAAGGCGCTCGGCCGCCGCGTGCCCCTAAAGTCCGGGGGTTATCTGGTGGTCGATCAGACCGAGGCCATGACGACGATCGACGTCAACACGGGGGGCTTTGTCGGCAAGCGCGACTTTTCGCAGACCGTCTTTAAGACCAACCTTGAGGCAGCGCAGACGATTGCCCGTCAGCTCAGACTGCGCAATCTGGGCGGCATCATCATCATCGACTTCATCGACATGACGAGCAGCGAGCATCGTGCCGCCGTACTCTCGGAATTGCGTCGGGCGGCAGCTTCGGATCGCACCAAGCATACGATTTCGGACTTTACCGAGCTCGGTCTGGTGGAAATGACCCGCAAGCGCACGCGTGAAAGTCTGGCGCATGTGATGTGCGAGCAGTGCCCGGTGTGCGGCGGTCGGGGGGAGATTAAAACGGCCCGCACCGTGTGCTACGAGATTATGCGCGAGATCGTGCGTGAATGCCGACAGTACCGTGAAGCGCGCTCGTTCAAGATTTTGGCCAGTCAGACGGTGATCGACATGTTCCTTGAGGAAGAGTCGGCCGCACTCAATCTGCTGCAGGACTTTGTAGAAAAGCCGGTGAGTCTGGAGGTCGAACCTGTCTACACGCAGGAGCAGTACGACGTGGTGATTCTCTAAACCACGGAATTGACGAAAAAAATAGGCTCGATCAGGGAATCGATCGAGCCCGAAGAATGCAGCAGACTTCAATGCTCGCTTTCGAAGAGGGAGAACTTCGAAAACGGCCCCTCGGGAGTCTGCCGCACAGGGAGGCAATCAAGGCATCGCCTTATTGCGCTACACACTTTACCCTAGATCTAAGGATATTCTTATAGGTAAAAACCCTTAAATTCTTCATAGAAAATCCGCGAGGAAACCTTCGCCTTCAGGCGAGGGAGGAATCGCGAC
>CAMAHM010000019.1 GCA_945834535.1 uncultured Sutterella sp.
GGTAGAGATCCGTGGAATGTCTGCATGCCAGTGCATCACTCTTTTTGTCGTCGATCACTCTGAGGCTGCCCGGCGCAATGAGCCCTATCTCTTCGGCCCGCTCGAGCGCGCAGTCGGCAATGACCCCCGCATCGGCGTGCCCCGAAGCCACGCTCAGCACCACATCGGGAAAGCCGACGCCCAGATAATCGATAGTTTTGAAAAAACGCGTCGGCTCGCTCCCTGTCCGACGAAGCACTTCGCGCCTCACAGCCAGCCAACCGTCAATGTCGGAGGGATCGGAGGCTGCCACACACCTGGCTTTCAAATCCGGAAGTGTCTGCAACTCCGTCCGATCGGCCCGCACAATGATTGCACCGCCACGGAACTTGCAGGGTCTTTGGCGTACCGAGTCTTGCGTATGGCGATGGGATGCGCGCCGATGTCCGTGGCCAGATTGATATAGATTTCAGCCGGCGCAATGACAATGTCAGGCCTGCGCTGACGAATTTCCTGCAGAGCAATCATGGGCGACAGACGAAGCGAGTGAACGCGGTCGTCTTTTCTCTCCTGCGCGACGGCCGTCAGGGCGGACATGACGGTTTGCGAGAAAAAGCCGGGTTCCATCAGATCAACGTACCCCACAGTGACTTCCGCAGCCGACGCGCACAGGGCCGCCCCTGACACCAGGACGGTCGTCAGAGAGGCACGCAGGCGTGAAAAAAAGGCGCGAAGCATCACGAAAGACACAGAAAGCAGCAGTGCGGCAATCGTACCGTGTTTGGGCTCCTCCCGCCATGTCAAACACACTTGCAAGTACCTGCCGCGCCATGGATTAGGCTGTGGTGTTTGGTACACTTGCGCCATGCATTTGGACCACGAAATTCCCCCTTTGGAACTTGTCGACGAAGCCGCCACCGTGCGTTTGGCGCAGCAGCTTGCCCGCTCGCTTGAAGCGCATACGTCGGCCGTCCGTTCCCATGGATTTAATCTTCGTCTTACGGGCGACCTGGGCGCCGGCAAGACGGCCTTTACGCGTGCGCTGCTGCGCGCGCTCGGCGTGACGGGGCGCGTACGCAGTCCGACGTTTGAGCTCGTCGAAGACTACGACGTTTTGGACGGAATCGAGTTCCATCACTTTGATTTTTATCGCTTTGAAAGCCCCGTTGAATTCGACGAGGCGGGATTTCGCGATCTCTTCGGCACCAACCGCATCACTGTGTGCGAGTGGAGTGAAAAAGCCGCTCCCTATCTGCCTGCGTGCGATGCGCAGATCACCCTGACGAACGAGGGCGCGACGCCGGACTCGCGCCGCGCTCGGATTGAACTGCATTCGGAACTTGCCGACATAGTGTTTGCCGAGGTGCTGCGTGAAAACTGATCACAGCCGCCGCTCGCTGATGCTCGCCGGGGCAGCGGCGACACTGCTTGCCACTCCTGTGCGTGCTCTGGCCGCCTCCAAAATCGCCGTGCGTGTCTGGCCCGACGATGACTGCACGCGTATTTTTGTGGAGTCGTCCAAAAAGCTCAGCTATTCGCACATGATTCTGCGCACGGCCAAGCCCTATCGGCTTGTGCTCGATCTGCAGGGCGTGCAGATGACGCCTGCCATGCAAAAGAATCTGCAGGCCATTCAAAGCCGCGACCGCTTCATCGCGTCCATCCGGGCAGGACAGTTCAAGCCCGACGTGCTGCGCATCGTGTTTGAACTTCGAAGCGACGTGAGCGCATCGGTGCACTACGCCAAGCCCGTGGAAAATTTCGGGCACCGCATCATTCTTGATCTCTCGCCCACCAATGCGGACGTCATGAAAAAACTCATCGACGCCTCCGACAGGGATTTCAACAAAGCCGCTTCCAAGACAACGGCTGAGCGCAAGCCCGCCGAACCCAACAAGGTGCGTGAGACCACTTCCCGAACGCAGACCAAGCCAGCCAAACGAAGCGGCAAGACGGAAACGCTCGTTGTCGTCATTGACGCCGGACACGGCGGCGAAGACCCTGGCGCCGTCGGCCGCAACAAGACGCGTGAAAAAGACGTGGTGCTTGCAATCGCCAAAAAACTGGAAGCCGACATCAACCGCACGCGCGGCATGCGCGCCGTGATGACACGCTCCAAAGACGTGTTCCTGCCATTGCACAAGCGCGCCGAGGTGGCCGTTAAAAACAAAGCGCATCTTTTTATCAGCATCCACGCCGACGCCTGGACCAACACCGACGCCAAAGGATCCTCGGTCTACATCCTCAGCACGGGCGAGGCAACGTCGCTTCAGGCGCGCTGGCTCGCGCAGACCCAGAACAAGGCCGACGAAATCGGCGGCGTGTCGTTTCAGGGCATCGACAAGAGTGCGCACGTTGCGCTCATCGACCTGCAGGCTGATGCCAAACTCACGGACAGCACGAGGCTTGCCGGCAAGCTTCTTACCGAACTTGCCAAGGTCGGCCCCCTGCACAAGTCAAGTATCGAACAGGCCGAATTTGCCGTGCTCAAAGCCCGAGGCATCGCCTCGGTTCTTGTGGAAACGGCCTTTTTGAGCAATCCCGCGGAAGAAAACAAGTTGCGCGATTCGCGCCAACAGGCACGCATGGCCAAGGCGCTTTTGGACGGTGTGCGGGCCTTCTGGCGTCAGTATCCGAACATTACAAAAACTCTTTGATCGCGCGCCGTTCGTCACGCGATCGTCACTCGGCTCGGAATAGAATCGCCTATACACCTTCCCTTGCATCAGCGATGGGAACCTTTGACTCGGACGCCGTGCGTCCTTACGTTGGAACAGCAATCGTCATGCCTCTTCCGCCCGCCCCCAAAAAACCGGACGACCGCGTTGAAGCCCGCTACTTCGGCCCCGCCGCTTCTGTTGCCTGCCTCGTAGACTCCGTCGACACGGAAAAGGTGCCTTCGACATCCCCTGTCGATTTGGAAGAACTGTCCCCGACAGCACCCGTTGCCCCCGTTCAGGCGCCCCCGAAAGCTTCAGCAGGCTCCGTCCCAGTGGCTCCAGTCGAAGCGCCCGCTCCTCAATCTGCAGTCCGCGAGGTTAAGGCGCATCTCTGCGCCGCCAAACCTGCGGCCGCCCACGCGCACCGCCGTCGCGGCGGCACGGGCGATGAGCACAAGCGCTGCCTCTTTGTACTCGACACCAACGTCCTTTTGCACGATCCGACGTCCCTCTTTCGCTTTGAGGAGCACGACGTCTTCCTGCCGATGATGACGCTCGAAGAGCTCGACCATCACAAAACGGGCACGAGCGACTTGGCACGCAACGCGCGTCAGGTAAGCCGCAGCCTCGATCAGCTCATTGCCGCCGCTACCGGAAGTATTGAGCAGGGCGTCCCCCTCAATGCGCTCGGACACATTGACGCGCACGGGCGCCTCTTTTTTGAAACCCGCAAGCTCGTTTCCGAGCTGCCGGCGGGCCTTGCACAGGGCAAGCCCGACAACATCATCATCGCCGTGGCGCAGGCCCTGCAACCGCTCTATCCCGAACTGATCGTTGTCCTTGTCAGTAAAGACATCAACATGCGCATCAAGGCAACGATGCTCGGGCTGCCTGCGGAAGACTACTTCAACGACAAAACCATCGCCGACACGGATCTTCTCTACACCGGACGCACTACGGTGCCCTCCGACTTCTGGTCCCGCGAAGCCAAAGATCTCACAAGCTGGACGCTTGACGGCAGAACCTGGTACAGCCTGCGCTCGCCCCTGGCCTTGGAGACGTCCGTCAACTCCTTTATCGCCACCGAAGACGGCTCCTTTATCACGCAGGTTAAGTCCATCAAAGGCGACAGCCTGACGCTGGCAACGCTGCGCGACTACCAGCAGCCCAAAAACGCCGTCTGGGGCGTTCACGCCCGCAACATGGAACAGTCCATGGCACTCAATCTGCTGATGGACCCCGAAATCGACTTTGTGACCCTGCTCGGCCAGGCCGGCACGGGCAAAACGCTGCTCACGCTGGCGGCGGCCCTCTCGCAGACGCTCGACGAAAGGCGATTCACGGAAATCATCTTTACCCGCGCGACGGTGAGTGTCGGCGAGGAGATCGGGTACCTGCCCGGTACGGAAGAAGAAAAGATGATTCCCTGGATGGGAGCGCTTGAAGACAACCTCGAAGTGCTCAATAAGTCGAACAGCACCGGAGGCGAATGGAGCCGCAACGCGGCGGTCGACCTTATCCGTAGCCGCATTCGCGTCAAGTCGATGAGCTTTATGCGCGGGCGCACGTTCCTCAACAAGTTCGTCATCATCGACGAAGCACAGAATCTTTCGCCCAAGCAGATGAAGACCCTCATCAGCCGCGCGGGCCCCGGCACAAAAATCGTGTGCATGGGCAATATCGCGCAGATCGACACGCCTTATCTGAGCGAGGGCTCCTCGGGGCTCACCTATGTCGTGGACCGCTTCCGCGGCTGGGCGCATGCCGGCCACATCACGCTGCAGCGCGGCGAAAGAAGTCGGCTTGCCGATCACGCCAACGAAGTGCTGTAGCGACCGAGCCGCGTAGGTCAGAGCACGCCCAAACTCGTTAACAGCCGTGCGATTTGCTGCGCACGGCAATAACAGTGCTCGAATTCGTTCTGCGCTCGAGTCGTGTCGTTCTCTGGAACCCAACTGTGCGCTTTTTCAATTCAAGCGGGCATGCTGCACGAGCACTTTTTCTAGATTATTGGAATCGATTCCAATAAATCATGGAAATTTGCATAAAAATGGAATTAATTCCAAGAAATGACTACCTTCGGCGACTGCGTGCTTTCCGAGAAAAAGCAGTCATTAAGGTCATCACGGGCGTACGCCGGTGCGGCAAAACCACGCTGATGAAGATTTTCATGGATGAGCTGAGGGCAGACGGGGTCGCCGACGAGCAGATTGTGACCGTCAACTTCGAAGACTACGATGCAATCGAACTGACCGAGCCCAAGGCGCTGCATGCCTTCTTAAAATCCAAACTGCTGCCGGGAAAAACGGTGTTCTTTTTCCTTGACGAAATTCAGAATGTTCGTGACTTTCAAAGAGTCGTTGACAGTCTCTATATTCGGGAGGGGACAGACATTTATCTCACCGGCTCCAACGGTGCCATGCTCTCCTCGGATTTGGCAACGTTGCTGACCGGGCGCTATGTTGAAATCAACATGCTCCCGCTTTCTTTTGGCGAATTTTGTCAGGCTAGCCGCCTTCCCCTCTCGCCTGCCGAGCACTATCGGCGTTATCTTGAGCTCGGCTCATTTCCCTACGCCCTGCAGCTTTCCGACAACCAAGCCGTGCGCCTGTGTCTTGAAGGCATTTTCAACACGATTCTCCTAAAAGATTTGGCGCAACGCATGAAGTTGTCCGATGTATCGCTTCTGGTGAGCATCTGCCGATTTCTTTTTGAAAACATCGGGAGCATCGTTTCCCCCAAACGCATTGCAGACACCCTGACAACTCAGGGAAGAAAATGCGACGTTAAGACCGTCGATAAATATCTAACAGCCCTCACAGACTGCTTTGTGATGTACGAAGCGGTGAGATTTGACATCCACGGCAAAGCCGAGCTCGCCCGCCTGGAAAAATACTATTTGGTCGATCCGGGGCTGCGACGGGTCCTTTTGGGCAATAAGGCAACGGACGTCAGCCACAGTTTGGAAAATGTCGTCTATCTGGAACTGGTAAGACGCGGATACGAAGTTTTTGTGGGACGCATCGAAGACACGGAAGTCGACTTCGTCGCGCGCTCTTCGGAAGGTTTTCTGTATATACAGGTCTCTGCCACGGTCCGAAATTCGGAAACTTTGGAGCGGGAACTGCGACCTCTGAAAAAAATCAAAGATCATTACCCCAAGCTGTTGCTCACGCTCGACGACGATCCCGACATGGACTACAACGGCATCCTTCAGACCAACGCGCTTGCCTGGCTTCTGAGTTCAAACAAGGCACCGCACGACGCCGCCCTTCATTGAATGCTTCGGCGTTGCCGACCGCTTTAATGACTGCGGAAGATGAAGTACACCGCTCCCATGATGCACAGCGCCGCCCACACGTAGTCCCACTTGAAGGACTCCTTCATGATGAAGATGGAAAACGGCAGAAACACCGTCAGCGAAATCACTTCCTGCAGAATCTTAAGCTGCGAGAGCGACATCTCGGTGTAGCCGATGCGGTTGGCGGGTACCTGCAGCAGGTACTCAAAAAGCGCTACCGACCAGCTCGCAATGGCCGCGATGTACCAGGGGCTCGCTGCGAGCGTTCTGAGGTGACCGTACCAGGCCCAGGTCATAAAGCAGTTGCTGAGCACAAGCAAAAAGCCCGCCTGTACGATGACGGGCAAGCCTGAAAGCCATCCCATGATGTGTCTCCCTTGATTGTATGTATGAGTTGCAGCGCGGCAAGAAAAACGTTCTAGCCCGAGAAGTCACCGAAAACGATGCGCTTTAAAGCGCCCGTAAAGGCATCCCAGCGACCGTGCCGACGCAGCTCGGTCCCCGAAAGGCGACGGCGCCTGAGCGTCTCCAGAAGCACACCGATCACCGTCGAGTCTTCGGGCGCGGCAAGCGAAAGTGCCGCCCCCTTTTGTGCGGCGGGCAGGCCCTGTCGCACGGGCAGGTGATAAATGCTCTGCGCAAGTTCCAAAAAACCCGGCAGATTAGTGACGCCCCCCGTCATGACGATGCCGGCGGCTGCCTTTTCAAACCATCGATCCTGCGCCAGCCAGTGCTTGCCGATTGCTATGAGCATCTCTTCGCAGCGCGCGGTAATGATCTCGACCACGCGCTCGTTGGTGACGGTTTTTTCTTCGCCCGTGGGTTCGAACGTGTAGCGGATCGTCTCGTAGGCATCTTCCCGACGCACGCCGATATGCCCGTAGGTAAGCTTGATTTCATCGGCCGCAGCGATTGAGCAGTTCAGGCCCGAGGCGATGTCGCGCGTGATGAGGTCGCCCCCGTAGGGCACCACGGCCGTGTAGCTGATGCGGCCGTTCTCGTAACAGGCCACGTCCACGGCGCCTGCGCCGATGTCGAGCATGATGACGCCTAGCTCGCGTTCGGTCGGCGTCAGCGTCCCCGCGGCACTGGCCCAGGGCTGCAGCACGAGGCCCTCGACGTCGAGCCCCGCGCGACGGATGCATTTGACGAGATTGAGCACCACGCTGTCCGAGCCGACTGCAAGGTGCGCATGCGCCTGCAGCACGTTCCCCGCCATCCCGACAGGATCTTCGAGGAGGTTGTCGTCGTCGTTGTCGATCGTATAGCCCTTGATGACGTGGCTGACGAGCCGATCGTCTTCGCTTTTGGCATCGGTCTTGGCGTCAAAGGTCATCGCCAGGCGCGTGGCGCGTTTGACGGCGTTGTTGTCGACTTCCCCTTCGGGCAGCACCAGGCGGCCTACCTTATTGATCGAATGCAGGTGTTTGCCCGTCAGAGCGGCCGTCACCGAAGTGATGCGGCAGCCCGCCATCTGTTCGGCCTCATCGACGGCCTTGCGGATCGAATCGACAAGCATCTCCACGTCCTGGACGCTGCCGGCGTGCACGCCGTAGGCCGACACCTTGCCAAAGCCCAAAACCGACAAAGCGTCCTGTCCGTCGGCTTCCCCCACGGCCACCGTGATCTTGTTGGTGCCGATATCAAGAGCCGCGATGATCGATTGTTGCTGCGCCGTCTGCATGTTGCCTGTCAATCATGGCCGGTAAGGCCGAAAAAGAAACTGTGGTGTCGTCCGTCAATTGTGCCAAACATCTGCGCCGCCGTTACGGGCGTTGCGTCTGATCGGGCGCGGGTGTACGCACTTCTCCGAGATCAATCGCAAGTGTCTCGCTCGTCTTGGCGGCATCCGTCCTCTCAGCCTTGCTTGCATGCTGTTTCCAGGCCTGATGGGCGCGCTCGGTCGGAATCTTGGCGGCAAAAGCGTTCTGGTAGCGCGCGTCGATTTTTTCGGGGTAGCCCTGCATCATGCCGCAGATGCGCTCAAAATTGTCCACCACCTGCGCAAGGCGCACGACGGGGCCGTTCACCGAAAGTGCACGCCCGAGTTCAATCGTGAGCGTCTGAAAGCGATCCGCGTCGAGCGTCACCGACCAACTGCCGCGAAACGTAATGTGCACGCCCTTGACGCGGGCGCCGATCCGCCGTGCCTGCTCTTCAAAAAGAGGCAGATAGTGCACGGCCTGCGCCACGTACTGCGGGTCACCCCCGAAGGCGGGCAGGCGAACAAGACGCTCAATGGGCTCATCGTTGCTCGAAAAAAGGCGCCCTGCTTCGGACACGAGTCGTCCGTCGTCCCAAATGGCCACCGAACGGTGGCGCACCACGTCCACGTGCAGCGCATCGGGCCACAGTCGGCGCACGCGCGCTTCGCGCACCCAGGAGAGTTCTTCGACGCTGCGCCTGACGGCCTCAATATCGGCCGACGCAATGTTGACGGGAAAAACGCGCGCCACGGGCCCTTCACTGGCTAGAGCGCGCCGCACAGCGCGCGTCACTTCTTCGAGCCCGAGCGTCTCAACGGGCCCGCGCACCTCAATCGAACGGATGGCGAACAAGGGACTCGCCCAAAGCGCATGCGCGGCCCAGACAAGCAGCGCTGCGGCCGCCGCGAGGGCGGCAAAACGCAGCGGGCGTGCCGCACGCTCGCGCAGAGACTTAGGGCGTTCAATCTCAACAACCATCGCTCGGGCGTTCCCGTCGTTCAAAGATTACGACTCGACGGTCTCGGGCTTGATATGGTCGAGCCCTGCAAGCGAAAGAATCTTCACGCACAGGCTCCCGTAGTCAAGTCCCACGGCACGCGCGGCCATCGGCACGAGCGAGTGCGGCGTCATGCCCGGGCTCGTGTTGAGTTCCAAAAGAATGAAGGAGCCGTCTTCGCGCAGCATCACGTCGATTCGCCCCCAACCGCGGGCACCCAGGGCAGCAAAAGCCTCTTCGCAGGTGCTGCAAATGCGCTTTTGAACATCGTCCTCAAGTTTGGCGGGACACTCGTAGTGCACGGCGTCCCCAAAATACTTGTTGTAGTAGTCATACGTGCCGTCCGGGGCGCAGATTTCCACGATGGGAAGAGCCTTGCCGTCGATCACCGCCACCGTAAGTTCACGGCCGAAGATGCGCTCTTCGACGAGCACCGTCGCATCAAACCTGAGCGCCTCGGACAGAGCTGCAGCGATCTCATCGCGCGTGGCGTCCTTGAGTTTGACCACGCCCACCGACGAGCCTTCGCCCGAAGGCTTGACGACGACGTTCGCACCCAGGCGCGCGAGCACTTCGTCCGCCTCGTCGGCGCTTTTTACAACCATGCCGCGCGCCACGGGAATGCCGCAGGCCGTCCACACGCGCCGCGTCATGGCCTTATCCATCGCAATGGCGCTGGCCGCCACTCCCGGCCCGGTGTACGGAATCTGCAGATATTCGAGAACGCCCTGCACGGTGCCGTCTTCGCCGAAGCGCCCGTGCAGGCTGATCATGACGCGATCAAAGCGCCCTCTCAGGGACTCCACGGGTTCGAGCGCAGGATCAAAAGGCTGCGCGTCGACGCCCTTGTCGCGCAGCGCCTGCAACACCCCTGCGCCGCTTGAAAGCGACACCTTGCGCTCGCTGCTCATACCGCCCATCAGCACGGCCACACGGCCCAGACTCTTGGGATCAAGGTTGCACGTCTCGGTTTTATCGCACTCTTGCATCAATATCCTCTACTTGTGCAGTCGTTGTCCTCATTACTGTTCGGGGTGCGTGAGCATCTGCGGCACGCGCCCGATGCTGCCCGCGCCCATCGTGAGCACCACGTCGCCGTCGTGCACGATGCGGTGTACGGCCGCGGGCACTTCCTCAACCCTCTCGCAAAAGACGAGATCACTGCGGCTTGCCATGCGCACGGCACGCGCCAGAGCCCTGCCGTCGGCGCCCGCAATGGGAGCTTCCCCTGCGGGGTACACGTCGGCAAGAACCACCGCGTCGGCCGAGGCGAGTACCTTCACAAAATCCTCAAAGCAGTCGCGCGTACGCGTGTAGCGGTGCGGCTGAAACACGAGCACCAGACGCTTGTCGGGCCAGGCACCGCGGGCCGCGGCAATGGTGGCGGCCATTTCATGCGGATGGTGTCCGTAGTCGTCCACCAGGGTAAAGGTGCCGGTTTTTCCGTCGTCGTCCCGAATTTCGACAGTACCGTACTGCGCAAAGCGCCTGCCTACCCCCGTAAATTCAATGAGCCCCTTTTGGATTGCTTCGTCAGAAACGCCCAGAAGCGTCGCGATGGCAATTGCCGCCAAGGAATTGACGACGTTGTGTACGCCCGGAAGATTGAGCACCACGTCAAGGGGCTCGCGGTCATGCCTGAGCACCGTGTAGTGCATGCGGGCGCCTTCACTGCGCACGTTGATTGCGCGCACGTCGCACTCTTCGCGCGTACCGTAGGTGACGACGCGCCTGCTGACGAGCGCAAGAATACCGCGCACGTTGTCGTCGTCGGCACAGAGCACCGCCACGCCGTAAAAAGGCAGGCGCCCTAAAAAGTTCACGAAGGCCTGCTTGAGACGGGCAAAATCGTGCCCGTAGGTGTCCATATGGTCTTCGTCGATGTTGGTAACGGCCGCAAGGACCGGCGTCAGATTCAAAAAGCTCGCGTCCGACTCATCGGCTTCTGCAACAAGATATTCACCGGCGCCGAGTTTTGCATTGGCCCCGGAGCTGTTCAGGCGCCCGCCGATCACGTAGGTGGGATCGAGCCCCCCGGCAGCCA
The DNA here is from genome assembly GCA_945834535.1 of uncultured Sutterella sp. Lineage (GTDB taxonomy): Bacteria > Pseudomonadota > Gammaproteobacteria > Burkholderiales > Burkholderiaceae_F > Duodenibacillus. The sequence continues at coordinate 10,688 of CAMAHM010000019.1, forward strand.
AAAGGGCCGTTGTAAGCGAAGTCGTCGTGGTCTTGCCGTGGGTGCCCGCGATGGCAATGCCGCGGCGCAGACGCATGAGTTCTGCGAGCATCACAGCACGCGGCACCACCGGCAGGTGGCGGCGGCGAGCGGCCACAACTTCGGGATTGTCTTCGTGCACGGCACTCGAAATGACGATCGCGTCGGCCCCTTCAATATTTTCAGCCGCGTGTCCCTGATAGACAGTTGCACCGAGGGCACAGAGGCGCTCAGTGACGGGCGTCACTGCGAGGTCCGATCCCGAAACGGTGTAGCCGAGATTGAGCAGCACTTCGGCAATGCCGCACATACCCGTCCCGCCGATGCCGACGAAATGCAGGTGCTTGAGCACGAATTTCATAAGCCTTTCCAATTAAGAGGTTGCGTCCCGGATCGCGTCCCGGGACCAAAATTATTTTGCCTGTGCGCTTTGGGCGACTTCTTCAATCATGTCGGCCACAAGTCGCGCGGCCTGCGGGCGTACGAGACTGCGGGCGGCGACGGCCATCTTGAGGATGCGCTCGCGCTTTAAGCTCATCAGCATGCCAAAGAGATGCTCGGGCGTGAGGCTCTCCTGCTCGAGCAGCACCGCGGCCCCGCGCTCGGCCATATAGCGAGCATTGCCGAGCTGATGGCGCGTTGTCTTCACCACAAGCGGTACGAGGATGCTTGCAGCACCCGCGGCACAGAGTTCGCTTACCGTCATGGCACCCGAGCGGCACAGTACGATGTCGCTGTCGCGGTAGGCGCCCGCCATGTCGCCGATGAAGTCAATGACCGTCGCCTTGATGCCGAGCTCTTCGTAGCGGCGGCGCACGGCTTCGACGGAACTCGTGCCTGTCTGGTGGACGATTTCGGGACGGTGTTCGTCGTCAAAAAGCGCGAGCGCCTGCGGCACGACTTCGTTGAACACCCGCGCCCCAAGACTGCCGCCGAAAACGAGGAGCTTCAGGCGTCCTTCGCGGCCGGCGAGGCGCACTTCCGGGGCTTGCAGAGCTTCAATTTCACTGCGCACGGGATTGCCCGTGATGCGTCCCTTGGGGCCGGCGATCGAGCGGGCCGACCCGGCAAAACCGCAGGCAACGGCCGCGGCCTGTCCCATGACGATTTTGCTGCTCATCAGCACGTCCGCGTCGCAGTTCATGAGCGTGACGGGCACTCGATTCTTGGCGGCAGCCTTGCACACGGGCACGGCAATGTAGCCGCCCGTCGTAAAGAGCACGTCGGGAGCAATCTCGCGCACGATGCGGCGCGCGTCGTATGTGGCCTTGATGAGCTTGATGAGTCCCGTCACCATGCCCACGAGTCCCTTGCCGCGCACGCCCTGAAAATCAAGTCCTTCAAAGGGAATGCTGCGCTCGCCCACGAGGCGCCCTTCCATTCCCGTGCGGGTACCGATCCACTCGACCTGCCAGCCGCGCTCGATCATTTCCCGCGCCACCGCAAGCCCGGGCATGACGTGTCCGCCCGTGCCCGCCGCACTGATCAGAAGCTTCTTTTTACCGTTTTGACTGTTGCTCATCCGAGCCCCCGTTGTTAGATGCGACCGCCGCGCATCAGGATGCGGTTTTCCCGATCCACGCGCAAAAGCAGTGCGATGGCTGCAATTGTAGACAGCAGCGACGATCCGCCGAAACTCATCAGCGGCAATGTCAGCCCTTTGGTCGGAAAGAGCCCCGTCGCCACGCCTGCGTTGATCACCACCTGCACGCCGATCCAAATGCCCACGCCCTCGGCAACGAGTCCGGGGAAAATGCGATCAAGCTTGATCGCCTGGCGGCCGATGGCAAACGCACGGCGCACGAGCCAATAATAGAGCCCCAGCACAACCGTCACGCCCGCAAACCCCGTCTCTTCGCCCACCACCGCGAGAATGAAGTCGGTGTGCGCTTCGGGCAGGTAATGAAGTTTTTCCACAGAAGCTCCCAGTCCCACCCCCAAAAGCTCACCGCGACCGAAGGCAATCAAAGAGTGACTCAACTGGTAAGCCTTGTCGAGCGCATATTCGCTCGACCAGGGATCGAGGTAGGCCATCACGCGCTGCACTCGCCAGGGCGAGTCGTAGATCATGAGCGACACGACGATGATGACGGCCACCGACACCACCAGAAAAATGCGCATGTTGAGCCCACCCAAAAAGAGCACGCCCATGGCGATCGCCACGACCACCATGATGGCCCCCAGGTCGGGCTGCAGACTGATCAGCCCCGAAATAAGACACATCACAAAGGCCATCGGCATCAGGCCTTTGGTAAAGGAGTGCATGTATTCCTGCTGCTGCACGGTGTACCAGGCTGCGCCCGTCAGCACCGCAAACTTCACAAACTCCGTGACCTGCAGATTCATGACGCCCAGATTGATCCAGCGTCGGGCACCGTTTACCGACTTGCCGAGCCCGGGCAGGAGCACGGCAAATAAAAGCACCACGGCTATCACCACAAGGTAGGGCGCCATGCGCCGCCACACGCGCAGCGGAATCCGATAGAGCACGCTGCCCGTCACTACGGCCACCCCGATCGAGATGAGGTGACGCACCAGAAAGTGATACTGCGTGGTGTTGTATTTTGGGCTGTCGGCAAGCGAAATCGACGCCGAATAGACCATCAGCGCCCCAAAGCACAGCAGGGCCGCCGTGATGAGAAGCACCACGGCGTCCGCTCCTTCGGGACGCACGGCCGAGCTGCGGCGTCCCCGCAGCACGGGTTCATCGGCCCAGGCGTGGTAGGCACCCGCTTGGCGTGCGGCGTCCCCGTCATTGCGGCGGCTAAAAAGCTTCACGCCGCCCCTCCCTTGTCCGCGGCATGCTCAAACCCGGCCACCGTCTCGATAAAGAGGCGGCTGCGTTCAGCGTAGCTCTTAAACATGTCCCAGCTCGCGCACGCAGGCGACAGGAGCACCACGTCCCCCGCACGGGCCGCCTCGCGGCACACCGTGACGGCACGCACGAAATCGGTGCCGCAGTCTTCGATTTTGACGCCCGTCGAAGCGAGCGCCTCGGCAATCTGCGCACGATCGCGCCCGATAAGGGCCACTGTTCGGCAGGCACGGGCCACGCTCTGAGCAAGAGGCGCAAAGTTCTGCCCCTTGCCGTCGCCCCCCGCAATAAGGTGCACGGTTCTACCCGCCTTGGCAAAACCCTCAAGCGCCGCCACGACAGCCCCTACGTTGGTGCCCTTGGAGTCGTCGACATAGTCCACCCCGTCGACGGTGTTGATTTTCTCGACACGGTGCGCTTCGCCCCGATACGTGGCAAGCACCGTGAGAGCCCGGGCAACCGACAGTCCTGCAGCATCCATCAGCGCAAGCGCCGCCAAGGCATTCATGGCGTTGTGGCGCCCTGCAATTTTGAGAGCCTCGACGGGCATAAGGCGCAGCACTTCCTCGGGCTCGGCCGCAATCCTTGCGGCTTTGGTTTCAACTCTGGGGCGCACGGGCACAAAGGAAAGCCACTCCATGCGGCCGTCATTGTCGATTCCCCAGGCCCCGCTGCCTTCGGGGACGGAGTCGCCGAACGTGCGATCCGTACTGTCTTTGCGCACGAGCGTGGCGCTGAAAGCGTCGTCGCGATTTAAAACGCGCACGGTGTTTTCGGCAAAGATACGCGCCTTGGCCGCACCGTAACGCTCCATCGAACCGTGCCAGTCCACGTGATCTTCGGTGAGATTCAAAAGCGCGGCGGCGGTGCACTCAAGACTCTCCGTGGTCTCAAGCTGAAAGCTTGAGAGCTCAAGCACCCACACGTCGGGCAGGGTGTTGGCTTCAAGGTGCCGCGTCAGTTCCGTGAGCGCATTGGGGCCGATATTGCCCGCCACGCACACCGAGGCCCCGGCGGCCCGGCACATCAGCCCCGTAATGGTTGTCGTTGTGGTTTTGCCGTTGGTACCGGTGATACCGATCACGCGCGGGCGATACCCGCGAAAAGTCGCCAGGCGCTTGAGCTCACGGGCAAACAATTCGATTTCTCCGACCACGGCGATGCCGCGCGCGCGGGCTTCAGAGCAAACCGCAGCCGCCAAAGAGTGTTCGGGAGACAGCCCGGGGCTGACGACAACAAGCGTCACGGTGGCATCGACCAAATCGGCATCCATGCGCCCGAAGGCGAGTTCCATGTCGGCGCCCGAATCCGCCAGACGCATCGCGTCAGGCGGGGTCGGGCGGGTATCGGCTACCGTCACGCGCCAGCCGCGGGAATGCAGAAAGAGCGCACAGGCTGCGCCGCTGGCGCCGGCACCGAGCACCAGCGCGTGTTGATTGACGGCAATTCGCATCGATTGAGTCCCCAATGATTGAAGTCACCGACCGCAGACCGATCAGCGGATCTTGAGCGTCGAAAGGCCCACAAGCACCAGCACGAACGTGATGATCCAAAAACGCACCACGACCTGCGTCTCTTTCCAGCCCTTCAATTCGAAGTGGTGGTGGATGGGCGCCATCAAAAAGACGCGCTTGCCGTGCGTGAGTCGAAAGTACGTTGTCTGAATCATCACCGAAAGCGTTTCGGTGACGAAGATTCCGCCCATGATGGCCAGAACAATTTCCTGACGCGTGATCACGGCGATGGTTCCAAGAGCCCCGCCCAAGGCAAGCGCTCCCACGTCCCCCATAAAGACCTGCGCCGGGTGGCAGTTAAACCACAAAAACGCGAGCCCTGCGCCCGCCAGAGCCCCGCAGATCACCACGAGTTCGCCTGCGCCCGGAATGTATTCAAAGTACAGATAGTGCGCATAGTCGGGACGCCCCACAACGTAGGCAAAGATCCCCAGGCCCGCGCCCACCATGACGCAGGGCAGCGTCGCCAGTCCGTCCAGCCCGTCCGTGAGGTTGACGGCGTTGGACGTTCCCACGATCACAATATAGGTCAGAAGCAGAAACCCCCAAACGCCGAAGGGAAAGGCAATCTGCTTAAAAAAGGGCACGGTCAGAGCAAGTTTATTGGGCGCGTGCAGCGTAAAGCCGCTTTCAACCCAGGCCGACAGAGCGGCAAAGATATGGCTGCTTTCGGGCATGGAAATTGCAAACGCCAGATACACGGCCGCTACAGTGCCGATCACGCTCTGCCAGAAGAATTTTTCGCGGGCGCTCATCCCTTTGGGGTCGTGATGCACCACCTTGCGGTAGTCGTCAACCCAACCCACAAGACCGTAGCCGAGCGTCACGAAGAGCACCACCCACACGAAGCGGTTGGTGAGATCCATCCACAGGAAGGTTGAAATACCGATCGCCACCAAAATCAGCACGCCCCCCATCGTGGGCGTACCGTCCTTGGCCAGATGCGTCTTGGGACCGCAGTCGCGCACGGCCTGACCGATGCGCATCGCCTTCAGGCGCCGGATCACGGCCGGGCCGGCAGCAAGACCGATGGCCATCGCCGTCAGTGCCGCGAGCACCGCACGCAGCGACAAGTAGTTGAAGACACTGAAAAAGCGGATGTCTCCACTCAACCATTGAAAAAAGTGTAAAAGCATAGAACGCTTGGCTAAAAATATCGGTGGCTGCCCGTCTCGTGAGCAGCCCTGTCAGTGCTTGTCGTCCTCGACGAGCGCCTCGACGACGCGCGTGAGATGTTGCGAGTGAGAGGCCTTAACAAGGAGCGTGCCCGCACTTGCCCGAGCCCCGCGCGCGGCCTCAATCAGGGCCTCGAGCGTGTCAAAGTGCCGCGCCGAGGGACCGAAAGCCTCCACCGCCGCACGCATTTCATCGCCCGTCGCCAAAAGCCGCTCAATCCCCCTTTCTCTGGCATAGGCGCCGATTTCGGCATGAAACGCGCGGCTGTTTTCACCGGTTTCGGCCATATCGCCCGCCACCAGAATGCGCGGCGCAGGCATCTGTGCCAGCACATCGACGGCCGCACGCATGCTGTCGGGGTTGGCATTGTACGCGTCATCGATCAGCACGCAGCCGCTCGAGAGACGGTGACGAACGCCGCGCCCGGCCACGGGCTTGAAGGCCGCCAGAGCACGCACAATATGCGCCGCATCCACACCCACGGCAAGCGCAACGGCGGCCGATGCGGCCGCATCGTGCGCCGCGTGCGCCCCCACAAAATTGACTTCGAAGGTTTCTCGTCTGTCCGCAAGGCGCAGCGTCAGCGCGGCATCGGTTTCTCTGGCGGCCACCCAAAAGTCGCCCTCGCCCTCGCCGTAAGTCACGACTCGGCAGCCGCGGGCGCGTGCATAGGCGCGCCACAGGTCAAATGCGCCGTCTTTGGCCGGAAGCACGGCCGTCCCCTTGGCTGAAAGCGCCACCAGGGCAAAGGCGTTTTCCCGAGCCGAGCCCATGACGCCGTCGAGAAACTCCTGATGTTCGCGCTGAGCATTGGTAAGCACCACCGCCGTCGGGCGGATCCAGCCCGCCAGACGCGCCATTTCGCCCGGATGGCTGATCCCGGCTTCAATCACCGCCGCCTTGGTGCGCGCACTCATTCCCAAAAGCGTCTTGGGTACGCCCACATCGTTATTGAAGTTCCCGCGCGTGGCGTGCACGTGCTCCTCACCCAAAGCCGTGCGCAAAATCGCCGCAATCATCTGCGTCGTGGTCGTCTTGCCGTTGCTGCCCGCCACACAGATGACGGGCACCGAAAACTGCGCCCGCCAGGCCGCAGCGAGCGCACCGTAGGCTTCGAGAGTATCGCGCACGATGATCTGCGGGCACTTGACGGCGACCTCGTGTTCGACGATGACGAGCCCGGCGCCCTTTTTCTCCGCATCGCCGGCAAAAGCGTGCCCGTCGAAACGCTCGCCCTTTAAGGCCACGAACACGGATCCCGGGGCGAGCTCGCGCGTATCCGTCGTAATGTTCGTAAACGCCGCGCCGCTGTCCCCTCTGGTATGAAGGAGCAGCTCTCCGAGCGCCGCTTCAATCGAGCGCATGCTCCAGTGCGTGGTATGCGTCATTTTTTCCCTTTTTTCCCATACTTTGCCGCACGAAGAATCAGTGCCGCCTCGGCTTCTTCGAAGTCGCTGAAGTGATGTTTGACGCCCGCAATCTCCTGATAATCCTCGTGTCCCTTGCCTGCAATGAGCACGATGTCTTCGTCGCGCGCTTCTAGGATCGCCCTACGGATGGCCTCACGGCGATCCAAAATCACCAGGCATGACCCCGCTCCTTCGGCAACGGCCACGGCGATCATGCCGGGCGATTCGCTGCGGGGGTTGTCGCTGGTCACGATGACGTTGTCCGAAGCAAGCGCCGCCGCGCGTCCCATCAGAGGCCGCTTTCCGGGATCCCGATCGCCTCCGGCGCCGAAGACCACCGTCAGTCGCCCCCCTCGCAGCGTGACCGAATCGCGCAGCGCTGTGAGTGCCTTTTCAAGGGCATCGGGCGTGTGGGCGTAGTCGACAACCGCCAAAGGCCCGCAACTGTCTTCTTCGTTGACGACTTCAAGACGCCCGGCCGGGGCCTTGAGCGTTTCAAGGCGTTTGACGACAGCTTCGGGCGCCACTCCCAACGTGAGGACGGCTCCGACGGCCGCGAGCACGTTTTCCACATTAAAGCGCCCCAGAAGGCGCGTCGACACCGGGTACGAGCGATCCTGCCAGACGAAGTCAAAGGCCGTCCCGTGCGCAAGCGGTCGCACGTTGCGGGCTTCAAGCATTTCGGCTCCCGCAACGCTTTGCCCTCGCGTCGTATAGGCGAGCGTACGAACGCCGCGCGCCAGAGACTGCGCAATAAAACGCCTTCCGGCCTCATCGTCGGCATTGATGACGGCGTTTTTAAGCTGCGGCCAGTCAAAAAGGATCGCCTTGGCTTTTTCATATGCCTCAAACGTGCCGTGATAGTCGAGATGGTCGCGCGTCAGATTCGTAAACACAGCGGTTTCAAACCGCGTGCCTGTGAGTCGCCCCTGCTCAAGTCCGATGGAACTTGCCTCAATCGCAAAAGCCTGAGCACCCGCTTCAAAAAGATCGCGAAAAAGCGCCTGGTTGCTCGCCGCATCGGGCGTCGTGAGCGCGGGCGTCGTAAAGCGGCGCGATGCCAAAAACGCTCCGATCGTGCCCACCGCCGCACAGGGGTGGTGCAGCGCCGTCAAAAGCGCGGCAATCCAATGACTCGTACTCGTCTTCCCATTCGTTCCCGTGACGGCAATGCCGCGCATGTGCGCCGAGGGCTCGCCGTACCAAAGCGAGGCAATGTCGCCGAGTCCGTGCGCCAGATTCCCGACGCTCAGCACCGGCAGGGGGGCCTTGACGATGTCGTCGCGCTTTTCAATAAGTGCTACAGCGGCACCTTTTTGCGCCGCTTCGGGTAAAAAAATCGCCGAGTCGACGTGTCTGCCCTTAAGAGCCACGAAAATCGAGCCCGCCTGTACCGCACGCGAATCGATCACGAGTTTTGCTCCGATCTGCGCATGCTTTCTGAGCCAGGCGACGGCCTGCTGCACCGAGTTCGCCTTATCAATCATTTCTCAACCCCTTCACGAGAATCCCGGGTGCCACACCGAATCCGGCTGCATCGGGCTGCACTCCGATCAGGCGCAACGCGCCCGCCGTGACGGCATTAAAGACGGGAGCCGAAACAGTGCCGCCGAAGTAACTGCCCTGCGTGGGCTCGTCGATCATGACCGCCACGATGATGCGCGGGTGCCCCGCGGGCGCCATGCCGACAAAGCTCGAAACATATTTGTCGACGTATTCGCCGTTCTCAATCTTGTTGGCCGTCCCGGTTTTGCCCGCGACCGTATAACCCTCGACGGACACGCGACGGGCCGTACCGCCCGCTCGGACGGTCTGCGACATCATGGCGCGCATCTGACGGGCCACTTCGGGTCGGAATACCTGCTCACCCGTCGCTTCGACATTGGTACGACGGAACGTCAGATCGATCACGTCGCCGTTGCGTGCGAGCGCCGTATAGGCACGCACCAGCTGCATGAGCGAGACGGAAATACCGTGCCCGTAACTGATGGTGGCCTGTTCAATGGGCCGCCAGCTTGCTGCCGGACGCAGGCGACCGGCAACAGCCCCCGGAAAACCGATGTTGGGCATCTGCCCGAAGCCCAGGCGGCTGTACATCGACCACAACGTCTGAGGCGTCATCTCAAGCGCGATCTTGCTCGTGCCGATATTGGAAGACTTACTGATCACCTGACTGACGGTAATCATGCCGTTATTGTGCGTGTCGCCGATCGTACGATCGCCGATCGTGAGCTTGCCCGGCGCCGTCTGCACGAGTGTGTCGGGACGCACGATGCCCAGATCGAGCGCCTTGGCAACGGCAAAGGGCTTCATGGTCGAACCCGGCTCAAAGGTATCGGTGAGCACACGGTTGCGGATGTTTTCAAAGCGCATCGTTCGGCGCACGTTGGGGTTATAGGTGGGCCAGTTGCTCATCGCCAGAATTTCACCCGTGCGCACGTCGGCCACAACGACGGCCCCGGCCTTGGCCTTATGCCGTTCGACGGCTTCTTTGAGCGCATTGTGGGCGATGAACTGCAGTCGCGAGTCGATCGAAAGCACGACGTCGGCACCGACGCTTGCTTCTTTGACCCAGATGTCTTCGACGATGCGCCCGAGACGGTCGCGGATGACGCGCCGCGAGCCCTGACGCCCCGCGAGCACGGCGTCGTTGGCAAGTTCCACCCCTTCGCGCCCCTTGTTGTCCGAATCGGTAAAGCCCACCACATGAGCCGAAATCTCACCGTCCGGGTAGTTGCGGCGCACTTCGTTGCTGACAAAGATGCCGGGCAGCTGCAGACGCCGCACGTCTTCGCCCGCTTCCACATCGATCTGACGGGCGATGTATACAAAACTCTTGCCGCTTCGAGAGCGGATTTTCTCGGCAATGACCGCCGGAGTCGTTTCCAGTACCGCAGCCAGCGTCTCCAACTGCGGCTCCGTGAGACGGATGGCTTCCTGGGGATCGGCCCAGACGCTGCGCGCCGGAATGGTCGAGGCGAGCACCACACCGTTGCGATCGAGAATCTGTCCGCGCTGCGCGGGTACAGGAAGCGTGCGCGCATAACGCGCCTCGCCCTGCTTTTGCAGGAAGGCCGTCGAAATGCCGCACTGCAGCCAGAAGGCTTTGAGCCCCACGGCCGTCAGCAGCAGGAAGAACATCAGAAAGACGAATTTGCTCCTACCTGAGGAAATGGGCACCAAAAGCACGGACTCTTCGCCGTCGGCCTGCTGCTTTTTGGGCGCATTGTCGGCACGCCAAAAGGCACGCACCCTGTCGGATGCGAGCTGCCACAAGCTGCCGAACAAGTCCGAGACCGTCATCGCACTCTTCCGTCCCCCCGATCGCTTCGGCTACCTGCCCTGCGTCGGGTTCTTGCGGATCTCCATGTGTTCACGCACCAGTGCTTTGGGCGCTACCTCCAGAAGAACCGTGTTGTTGACGTCCGCGGGCGCAAATCCCATTTCGCGGGCCCTGCGGGAGACGGCCGCCGGAAGGGCGGCTTTGGAAAGATCGAGCGCAAGCTGGCTCGAGTCGTCCGAAAGGCGACGGGCCACATCATTGGCGCGCTCGATTTCCACAAAAAGAAGGCGCACGCGGTACTGCGTGGTGACAAGCACCCCGGCGCTGATGACGCACACCAGAGCCGATGCAAATCCGATCAGAAACAGGAGCCGCTCGGACATGAAGGCGAGGTTGAACTTCATGGCGTCTCCCCCTTGGCCGAAGTTCTCACGCCCGTACGCATCACGGCGCTGCGGGCTCGGGGATTGGCCTCACACTCTGCGTCCGACGGCTTAATGCGGCGCACTTCGGACCAAACGGGCGCGGGCATGTCGGCCGCACGCAGTGCAATGCGCGCGTCCACACGCTTTTCAGGGTGCGCACCGGCGTCAAAAAAGTGCTTGACGATTCGATCTTCAAGCGAATGAAAGCTGATCACCGCCAGCGTGCCGCCCGGTGAAAGCAACGACTCGCCCTGCGCAAGAGCCGACTCGAGCTCAGAGAGTTCGCCGTTAATGAAGATGCGCACGGCCTGAAAGGTTCTCGTGGCAGGGTTCTGGAGCGCGTCTCGCTTATTTTTGACCACGTTGGCGGCCACGAGATCGGCAAGCTCGGCGGTGCGCGTCAGAGGCGCCGTACGACGCCTCTCGGCAATGGCGCGCGCGATGCGCCCGGCGAACTTCTCTTCACCGTACACGCGCAGCACCCGTTCGATCTCCGCGACGGGCGCCTCGGCCAGCCACTCGGCGGCCGTGATGCCCGAAGTCGTATCCATGCGCATGTCGAGCGGGCCGTCCGCACGGAAGGAAAAACCGCGGGATGCGTCATCAATCTGCGGGCTCGACACGCCGATGTCCATCAAAATGCCCGCCACGCGCGTCACGCCTCGGGCGGTCAATTCTTCGCGCATGTGCGAAAAGGGCGCATGAATGATCGTAAACCGCGCGTCGTCAATCGATCGGGCAGCGGCCACCGCCTCGGGGTCGCGGTCAAAAGCGTACAGCCGATCATCAGGCCCCATCAGGGAAAGAATGGAGCGACTGTGACCGCCGCGGCCAAAGGTGGCGTCAACGTACACGACGGGCTCGGACCAGTCGCGACACACGACGGCGCGAGGCGCCTCGTCGGCGAGCACCGAGCGGTGAACGAATGCGACGGGTAAATCCTGCATGGCGGTCTCCTCTTAAAAACGGAACCCCGCCGCTGCGGCTTCCAGTCCGGCTTCAAGCGCCTTTTGCTCCTCCTGAGCAAGACGCGCGGCATCCCACACTTCAAAGTGCTCGCCCAAGCCCACGAGCGCAACTTCGCGCCCCAGGCCTGCGAGCGTGCGCAGATCGGACGGAATCAACAGGCGCCCGGCACCGTCGAGCTCACAGTCGACGGCGCTTCCGAGAACAATGCGCTGCAGCGCCCTAGCTCCGAAACCGAGCTGCATCAGGGCTTTGCGGCGTTCTTCCCAGATGGGACGCGGATAAATGAGCAGACACCCGTCGGGGTGGCGGGTCAGGGTGACGGCAAGAGAGCAGACGGACGCCAAACCGTCCCGATGGCGGCTGGGCATCGTCATACGCCCTTTGGCGTCAAGCGATAAAAGACTGGTTCCCTGAAACATCTGCCGAGCATGCGTGCCGCGACACGCGCCGGGGTGTGCGCGCACGGGGCACTTCAAACCGACTCCGCAGGGAATGCGTCGGCCGCAGGAACCCCAGTCCCTGCCGTTGGGCGCAGGATGCGCACGTCTGCGCGTCCGACCCGAGAGCTGCACCGTCGTGCGCTCGGCCTGCCGCAGTCCCCGACAAAGCCGGTTCTGCCGTGATTCAAAATGTGCGACGGAGAAAGTTCACCCCACTTTCTCCCACTTTTTCACACTCGAACTCTAGCACAGTGCAGTAGGCAAAAGCGCTTA
>CAMAHM010000020.1 GCA_945834535.1 uncultured Sutterella sp.
CGACGCGCTTCAAGCGCATCTTCCTTTTCCTGCGCCTTTTCGTAGGCGCGGACAATAGCCCCCACAAGAGGATGGCGCACCACGTCTTCGGCGGTAAAGCGCACGATGGAAATCCCGCGCACGTTTTCAAGCACCTCACAGGCATGCGCCAGGCCGCTGCGCACCCCCTTGGGCAGGTCCACCTGCGTCGCGTCCCCCGTAATCACCGCCCGCGTACCGAAACCGATGCGCGTCAGGAACATCTTCATCTGTTCGCAGGTCGTGTTCTGCGCTTCGTCGAGAATGACAAAGGCATTGTTGAGCGTACGGCCGCGCATAAACGCAAGCGGCGCAATCTCAATCACCTGCTTTTCAATGAGGCGCTGCGTCTTTTCAAAACCAAAAAGGTCAAAAAGCGCGTCATAAAGGGGCCGCAAATAGGGATCGACCTTCTGCACAAGATCGCCCGGCAGAAAACCGAGCCGTTCGCCCGCTTCAATCGCGGGGCGCGTCAGAATGATGCGCTCGACACTGTCGCGCTCGTACGCGTCCACGGCGGCGGCTACCGCAAGATAGGTCTTGCCCGTGCCCGCCGGTCCCACACCGAAGGTGACGTCGGTCTGCATGAGCGAGGCAAGATACTTTTTCTGATTGATCGTGCGCGGTTGCAGACCGCTGCGACGGGTTTTGAGACACCAGGATTCGTCGTCGATCTCGCCGCCCCGCTCTACCCCGATCACCGCCATCTGCACGTCGTTGACGGTGATTTCCTCGCCGGCATGCACGCGTGCCGCACAAAGCTGCAACACGGACAGCGCCTGCGCGGCCCGCACGCCCGTCACTCGAAAGTGCGAGCCGCGGCGCGAGACGGTGACGTCAAAGCCGTTTTCAATCTGACGCAGGTTTTCGTCGAGGGGCCCGACAAGCGCCGCCAGTTCCCCTGCTGTGCCGTCAAACGCAAACACCATGCTTTGATCCCGGGTCATTACTCGCCTCCCGCGCAAACAAGCTCGCCCCCCAGCGTGTGGGGGAAGACGTCGGTGATGCGAATGTCGGCCATGCGACCGATAAGCGAGGCGTCACCCGCAAAATTGACGACGCGGTTATTGTCAGTGCGCGCGGCAAGCATGCCGCCGCCCTTGCGCGCTTCGCCAAACACCAGACAGCGCTCGGTGCGTCCAAGCATGGCTTCGGAAAGACGCGTGGCATTGGCTTCAATCACGCTCTGCAGGTGCTGCAGACGGGCGAGCTTAACGGACTGCGGCGTATCGTCGGGCAGGGACGCGGCGGGCGTGCCCGCACGCTTGGAGTAGACGAACGAAAAACTCGCGTCAAAGCCGACTTCGTCAATAAGACGCATCGTTTCGGCAAAATCTTCTTCCGTCTCGCCCGGGAAACCCACGATGAAGTCCGTCGCAATGCTGATGTCGGGCCGTACGGCGCGAAGACGCGCCACGCGATCAAGGTACCAGTCGTGCGTATAGCCGCGCTTCATGGCCGCCAGAATGCGGTCCGAGCCGCTTTGCACCGGCAGATGCACGTGATTGGCGAGCTTGGGCAGATAGCCGTAGGCTTCAATCAGGCGATCGGAAAATTCCTTGGGATGGCTCGTGGTGTAGCGAATGCGTTCGATGCCGGGAATGTCGCTCACAAATTCCAGAAGAAGCGCAAAATCGACCGTCGTGCCGTTGGGGCCGCGACCGCGGTAAGCATTGACGTTCTGCCCGAGCAGCGTGAGTTCCTTGACGCCCTGCTCGGCCAAATGAGCGCATTCGACAAGAACGTCCACCAGAGGCCGGCTGATTTCTTCGCCTCGCGTGTAGGGCACGACGCAGTAGGAGCAGTACTTGCTGCAGCCTTCCATCACCGACACAAAAGCGGTCGCGCCGTGCGCGCAGGGCGCCGGCAGGTGATCGAACTTTTCAATTTCGGGGAAAGAAATATCGACCTGCGCCCTGCCCGTTTTGCGGCGCTCGGCAATGAGCGCGGGCAGGCGGTGCAGCGTCTGCGGTCCGAACACAACGTCCACCCACGGTGCTCGTGAAAGAATTTTGCGCCCTTCCTGACTGGCAACGCACCCGCCGACCGCAATCAGCATGTCGGGTTTGGCTTTTTTCATTTCACGCAGACGCCCCAAATCGGAAAACGTCTTTTCCTGCGCTTTTTCGCGAATCGAGCAGGTCACGACGACGGCAAGATCGGCGTCATCGGGCGCCTCGACGGCTTCATAGCCTTCTTCACGCATCAAATCGAGAATGCGCGAAGAGTCGTAATCGTTCATTTGGCAGCCGAAGCTGCGAAGATAGATTTTCTGAGTCATTTTTATCAACGTCGAAACCGGGTTAGAACCGGAGGACAGATACGGGGCCCGAAGGCCCCGTATCGATTAAATCTGACGGTCGACCACCAGTGCGCCCTTGCAGAAGGTGCGCGGATCAGTCGTCACGGAACATTCAAGGTGGGCGCCGATGGCCACGCTCGCGGGCAGCCGCACCAGTCCCACCGTAAAGGGACCTTCGGGCACGCGGGCAATCGAGGTGAGCGGGTACGCCTGTCCCTCGACCAAAATCGACGGAACCTCAATCAAAAGATTGGGATCAAATGCGACGTCGAAGGCCACAAGCTGCATGGTGAGATGATTGCCCGCCTTGGCGCGGGCCTCGGTGAGCGCGCGGCCGATGAAAATGCGTTCGGGATCGGAAAAGTCGACCGCATCTTCCAGTCCCGTTTCAAGGGGACTGGCGCCTTCGGTAAGTTCAAGACCAATCGCCGGTTCACGCGCAAAAATGCGCATCGCGTCGTACCCGGTCTTTTCTCCCTTATGTGCGCCCGCGCGCAACAGATTGTCAACGAGCGCCGAGACGGCTTCGTCGGCGCCGACAACGAGATTAATCCAGCTGAGCGACAAAAAGCGCAGACCGCACGCTTCAATGGCCGTCTGAGGCTTTAATGCCACACCTTCCACAGGAAGCGTCCCTACAAAGGAGGCTCCCGAAAGGCGAGCTCCTTCAACTTCGGCATCAAAGGCCACGGCCACCTGACGGATCCAGGCCTCTTCGGCGTCGGCTTCTTCGCCCATGAGCACGACATCCCAGTCGGTCAGGCTCTTGCGCACCACCCAGGGCAGACCGATGACGCCGCCCGTTGCATTCAACATCACGCTGCGCTCGAGGCCGCCCACGGGCATTTTGCGCACGTCGCTCGTCAGAAGGCGGGCCAAAAAGCGCTCGGCGTTGTTAACCGAGAGCACCGTGACGGGCATTTTTTCAAAAAAGACAAGATCCAAAGCCATGGCTCTTTCCACAGATTTCCAGAAGTTTTCGAAAAAGGTTATTCGCGCACGCAGTCGAGCATGTACTTGACGGTGCCGTCGGGCATGGCAACCTTCACAAGACCGTGCACATCGCTTTCAAAGCCCGGGAAGCGACGCGTGAAGTCGCGCGCAAAGCGCAGGTATTCGACGATCTTGGCGTTGACGCGCTCGCCCGGCACCAAAAGCGGAATGCCCGGCGGATAAGGCGTCAGAAGCACGGCCGAAACGCGGCCTTCAAGCTCATCGATCGGCAGACGGTCGACTTCCCCGTGCGTGAACTTGGCGTAAGCATCCGTGGGGCGCATCGCGGGCACCATTTCGGAGGTGTACATCTGCGTCGTGAGGCGGGCCACGTCGTACTCGCGATAAACCTCGTGCACACTCTGGCACAGATCCCTGAGGCCCATGTTTTCATACTGCGGGAAAGCCGCAATAAACTTGGGCATCACGCGCCACAGGGCGGCGTTGTCGTCGTAGGCGTCCTTAAACTGCTGCAGTTCGGTCACCATGGTGTTCCAGCGCCCCTTGGTGACGCCGATCGTGAACATGATAAAGAACGAGTACAGGCCCGTCTTTTCAACGATGATGCCGTGTTCGGCAAGGTACTTCGTCACGATCGAAGCAGGAATGCCCGTCTCAGCAAAGCTGCCGTCAACCGAGAGCCCCGGCGTCACGATCGTGCCCTTGATCGGGTCGAGCATGTTGAAACCCTCGGCCACGTCGCCAAAGCCGTGCCAGGCGTCTCCGGCGCCGAGCATCCAGTCGCGCTGCGAGCCGCGGCCCTTTTCGGGCAGCTGATCGGGCCCCCAGACCGTAAACCACCAGTCGTCGTAACTGCGACCGACCTCGCGCATGGCGCGTCGGAAATCGACGGCTTCCTCGATCGACTCTTCCACAAGCGCCGTGCCGGCGCGGCCTTCCATCATCGCCGCGGCAACGTCGCAGCTGGCGATGATCGCGTACTGCGGCGACGTGGAAGTGTGCATCATGAACGCTTCGTTAAAGCCCGCACGGTCAAGTTTGCGGGTCTCGGAGTCCTGAATGCAGATCTGACTTGCCTGCGAAATGCCTGCCAGAAGCTTGTGGGTCGAGTGCGTGGCAAAGACAAGGCTGTCACGGGTACGGGGCTTACTGCGGTCGATCGCGTGCATGCTGTCGTAAAAGGGCGAAAACGCCGCGTGCGGCAGCCACGCTTCATCAAAGTGCAGAATGTCGACGCGACCGTCCAGCTTGGCCTTGATTTCTTCGTCGTTGTAGACGATGCCGTCATAGGTCGACTGCGTGATCGTCAGAATGCGGGGACGGGCGTTCTTATCCTTGATGAGGGGATTACGGGCGATCTTTTCGCGAATCGTCTCCCAGTCAAATTCGCTGCGCGGAATCGGACCGATGATGCCGTAATGGTTGCGCGTGGGCATCAGGAAGACGGGAATGGCGCCCGTGAGGGTAATGGCGTGCAGGATCGACTTGTGGCAGTTGCGATCCACAACAACGATGTCGCCCGGGGCGACCGTGTAGTTCCAGACAATCTTATTGGAGGTCGAAGTGCCGTTGGTCACAAAAAACAGATTGTCGCAGCCGAAAATACGAGCGGCATTCTGTTCGCTCTTGGCAACGGGGCCGGTATGGTCGAGCAGCTGGCCGAGTTCTTCGACGGCGTTGCAAACGTCGGCGCGCAGCATGTTTTCCCCGAAAAACTGATGGAACATCTGCCCCACGGGGCTCTTTAAAAAGGCCACGCCGCCCGAGTGGCCCGGGCAGTGCCAGGAGTAGGAGCTGTCTGACGCGTAGTGCGTCAGGGCTCGGAAAAACGGCGGCGGCAGGCTCTTCAGATATTCCTTGGCCTCGCGCACGATGTAGCGGGCCACAAAGTCGGGCGTATCCTCGAACATGTGGATAAAGCCGTGCAGCTCGCGCAGCACGTCGTTGGGAATCGACGGCGCGTCCTTGGTTTCACCAAACAAAAAGAGCGGAATATCCGGGTTGGAGTGACGGACCTTGCGCACGAAAGCCCGCAGCTCGCGCACCGCGTCACTTTCCTCGCCCCCGTCGCTGATGTCTTCATCGTCAAGACTCACGATGAAGGCCGAAGCGCGACTTGCCTGTCGCGCCAGACTCGACAAATCCGAAAAAGCCGTCACGGCCTGCACCTTGACGCCCTGTGCTTCAATAGCCTGCGCCAGATCGCGAATGCCCAGTCCTGAAACGTTTTCCGAGTGGTAGTCCTCGTCGATGATGACGATGGGAAAGTGGTATTTCATAAAATGCGGTCCGAGAAAGGTATCGTGCAGTGCACGCAAAAATCGGAGACAACAACACCGGCTGCGCGCTCGCGCGCAGGTTTTTAAAGGTGCCCGCAGTATAAGGTATTTGTCTCACAAGCCATGCGCAAACTCACCCGCCCGTCGGCGCGCGGGGGCCTTGGTGCCGAGGCCAATGCTACAATCGGGCCCCTATCAAATGACACGCTCTATTTCGGGAGCCACGCATGTCCTCCACCCCTTTGCGCACGCCCGCCAAACACGCCGGGCGTCTTTTCATGGTCACCGCTCCGTCGGGCGCGGGCAAGAGTTCGCTTGTGCACGCGCTGCTTGAAAACGACGCGAGCATCCAGCTTTCCATTTCGCACACCACGCGAGCTCCGCGCCCGGGCGAAGTGAACGGCCGCGAGTACCACTTCATCTCGGTCAACGAGTTTGAAGAGCGCAAAGCGCGCGGGGAATTTCTCGAATCGGCCCTTGTGCACGGCAACTACTACGGCACAAGCCGCATCTGGATTGAAGAACAGATGGCCGCAGGCCGCGACGTGCTGCTTGAAATCGACTGGCAGGGGGCCCGTCAGGTGCGCGAAAAGTTTGCCGGAACCGTCGGCATTTTCATTCTGCCGCCCTCGATCGAAGTGCTCTCCGAGCGACTTTATAAGCGCGGCACCGACAGCGAAGCGACCATCACGCGCCGCCTTCTGGGCGCGGGCGCCGAAATCGCGCATGCGCCTGAATTTGAGTTCGTTATAATCAACGATGACTTTGAAACCGCCCTCGGCGAGCTGCGCAGCATTGTGTCTGCGGCGCGTCTGACGTACGCACATCAGGCTGCACGTCACCGTGAGCAGCTGATCGCGCTCGGCGTCCCGCTGTAACGCCCGAGCACGTCTGCCGACTTTTTACAGAACAAAAAACAAAGACCAGGAAAAAATGGCACGCATTACTGTTGAAGACTGCCTCAAGAAGATCCCCAACCGCTTTGAAATGGTGCTGTGCGCGGCTTACCGCGCCCGCCTTCTGAGCCAGGGACACGCACCCAAGATCGACGCCAAGGACAAGCCCACCGTGATCGCCCTGCGCGAAATCGCCCAAGGCAGCATCGGTCGCGAAATGCTCGAACGCGTTTCGTAACTGCGAGCGCGCGACCGGAGTGGCGAGACAAGCCATGTGCATGCCCTTCATCCTCCGCTTCGCACGCAGACTGCGCCGATAAGAGCGCACCCATCAAGCGCCGCCCGAGTCGATCACACGGACTCGTGCGGCGTTTTGGTTTTCTTCCTCGGGGAACCGCTTATTCATGCTTTTTAACGACACCCAACGCGCTTCAAGCGCACCGGCAGCCCATCAGCTTCCCAACGGACTTCTGTCCACGGCCGAAGCGCTCAATTCCGTCGCACGCATCAAGCGCACTCCCCTGCCCGCAGCCGGGCAGTCGGACGAAGAAGACTACGACGCGGCCTACCTTGACGCGCGAGCCGACGACGTTGTCGGCTGCGACGCCGATCTGCCGCTCTACTCGCCCGTCACCGAAACCACGTCGATCGTGACGGCCACCGAACTCATCAACCGTTGCAGCCAATATCTGTCGCGTGCCGACGTCGACCGCATCCGTCAGGCCTTTCAGTACGCCGACGAGGCGCACCTCGGGCAGTTCAGAAAATCCGGCGAGCCCTACATCACTCACCCTCTGGCCGTTGCCAACATCCTGGCGGGCTGGCATCTGGATGCCGTCACGGTGTGCGCGGGGCTGATGCACGACGTCCTCGAAGACACGCGCATTGCAAAAATTGAAATGGCCGAAAAGTTCGGCGCCGAAGTGACCGAACTCGTGGACGGTGTCAGCAAGCTCGACAAACTGCGTTTTTCATCCAACGAAGTTGCCCAGGCCGAAAGTTTTCGCAAAATGCTGCTTGCGATGTGCCGCGACGTGCGCGTCATTCTCGTCAAGCTTGCCGACCGCCTGCACAATCTGCGCACGCTCGGCGTCATGCGTCCCGACAAACGGCGCCGCATTGCCAAGGAAACGCTGGAAATCTACGTCCCCATTGCGCACCGCCTGGGGCTCAATCAGGTCTTTCGCGAACTGCAGGAACTTTCCTTCATCAATCACTACCCGCGCCGCTACGAGGTTCTGCGCGAAAACGTGCTGCGCACCCGTGGCAACCGACGCGCCGTGCTCGAGCGCATTCTGCGCGAAACGCGCGAGATGCTTCCCAAACACGGCATCATGGCGCAGGTGCAGGGGCGCGATAAAACCATCTACGGCATCTACAACCGCATGCGCGACACGCACGCATCGTTTTCCGACGTGCTCGATCTGTACGGCTTTCGCATCATCGTGCGCACGCGCGAAGAGTGCTACCTGACGCTGTGCGCACTGCACCAGCTCTACAAGCCCGTGCATTCGCGCTTTAAGGACTTTATTGCCATTCCCAAGGCCAACGGCTACCGCAGTCTGCACACTACTGTGATCGGCCCGCACGGCACGCCCGTCGAATACCAGATCCGTTCCGAAGAGATGCACCGCATCGACGAGATGGGCATTCTGTCGCACTGGCTCTACAACGACGGGCTCGACACGAGTGAGCTGCAGAGCATGGTGGCAGCCTGGCTGCAGAACCTGATGGAAATTCAGCGCACCAGCAAGGACAGCAACGAATTCATCGAAAACATCAAGATCGATCTCTTCCCGGATCGGGTGTATGTCTTTACGCCCAAGAGCCGCATCGTCAGTCTGCCGATGGGTTCGTGTCCGGTCGATTTTGCCTATCAGATTCATACCGACGTCGGCAACCGAGCCGTGCGCTGCCGCATCAACGGCGAAGCGCAGCCGCTTTCCAAGCAGCTTGAAAACGGCGATATGGTTGAAATCATCACCGCCCCCGGCGCAGAACCCGATCCCGACTGGCTCAATTACGCCCGCAGCGGCAAGGCGCGCGCCGAAGTCCGTCAGTATCTGCGTAACCGCCATCCCGACGCTTCGCGCCAAGCCGGCCGCAAGGCTCTCGCCCAGGCCGCAGTCGCCCTCAAGCTCGACATCGATGCGCTGCCCGACGAAGTTTGGAGCGAGCTTTTGGCCGACACCTCCACCGAAAGCCGCGATGCTCTCTTTTTGGACATCGGTCAGGGCAAGCAGTTTGCTGCCGCTGTTGCCGCACGCATGAAAAATCTCGTGACGGCGCAGCACCACGACCATCCGCAGGAAGCCTTCGTCACCATCCGCGGGACGGAAGGCGTAGCCGTGCAGCTCGGTTCGTGCTGTCATCCGATCCCCGGCGACAAGATCTGGGGCTTCATGCGCCGCGGTCACGGTTTGTCCGTACACCGTGCCGACTGCGAGCACGTCACGCGCGGCAAACAGACCGATCCGCAGCGTTGGATGCCGATCGGCTGGCAGGATGATCTGCCCACACAGGCCATGTTCGCCGTTCCCGTTGAGCTCACCGTCACCGACTCGCGCGCCACCATCGCAGCTGTGGCCGCGGCTTTGGCGCAGGAAGGCTCAAGCATCGTAGGCGTCAACATGGGCGACAAGGCGCCCGGTGAAGAATTCGACACCATGACCGTCATCATTCAGGTCACCAATCGCCTGCATCTCGTGCATACGCTGCGTCGCCTTGCGCGTATCGGAACGATTCGCTCTATCGCCCGTAAGCTCGACGGCGACAAGCGTATTCGCCTCTCGAGCGCCGAATAACGAGTAACGACGCATCCAACGGGAAAAAGCCGCCGGCCGCCTTCCTTTTCGGAAAGAGGCCTGCGGCTTTTTGTCATCCGAAGACTCGGATCCTTCCGAGTCCTGAGGCTTGCTAGTGGTACGAAACTTCAACGATCTCCAGAATTTCAACCCGGGCCGGATGGTCGACTGTCGCGGGGGTCGGAAGTTTGACGGTGTCACCCTCACGCATTTTCAGAAAAACACGCGCAATGGGGCTCACCCAACTCACTTCCCCCTTTTCGGGCGCAGCCTCGTCGATGCCGACGATGCGGATGGTGTGCTCGGTCCCCGTCGTCAGATTTTCGTACACAACCGTCGCTCCGAAAAAGACCTGATCGGTTGCAGGGCGCGTTGCGGGATCCACCACTTCGGCCGATTCGATGCGCTTATTAAGAAAGCGAATTCGGCGGTCAATTTCACGCAGACGCCGCTTGCCGTACTGATAGTCGCCGTTTTCCGAACGATCGCCGTTGCTCGCGGCCCAGCTCACAACGTTCACCATTTCCGGGCGCTCGACGTTGACAAGGTGCTCGCGCTCGTCGAGAAGCCGACGATAGCAGGCGGGTGTCATGTAATTTTTAGTGTTGGCGGGCAGACCGGGGATTTTGACTTCCTCGCCGTCGTCGTCTTCAATTCTTTCGCTCATTTCATTGCACTTTAAAAAAACCGGGCGCCGATCGGCGCTGTGGCATTCGCGACGGGCATTGTACAAGCTTGCATCTTTGCAAACGCCCGATTTTCGACGCGTCTTTCGCAGCGCCTTCCGACGGCAAGTCCATTCGGGGCCGCGGCTATAATGGGCCAACCGTTTTTTTTGTGTTTCTGATCGAGACAACCCATGGCTACTGTTTTGTGTCGACTGCCCAACCACGTGGGCGACTGTTGTATGTGTCTGCCTGCTCTGCGACTTCTTCAGGCGAGCGGCTACACGCCTGCACTCGTGGGCAAACGCTGGGCTGAAGATCTTGTGGCCGGAATGGGCTGGCGCTTTGACCCCATCGAAGGGCATGTTTCCGACGACCTGAACCGCATTCGCTATCTGGTCAAAAACGCCGGCGCCGCCAAGGGGCTCGTCTTTCCCAACTCATTTGCCTCGGCGCTGCTTTTTAAGATCGGGCGCGTAGCGACTGCGGGCCTGAAAACCGACTGCCGCTTTTTTCTTTTGGACAAGGCGATCCCCGAACCGGGCACCATGCACGAAGTTGAGCGTTTTTTCTACGTCGCCCATGAAGCCATCAAAGCCTGGGGCGGTACGCCTGCGTTTGACAAGGTGCCGAGCCGTCTGGGGCTTTTGAGCCTCAAGCGTCATGAAGCGGCCGCCAAAAATATTTTCGAAGCTCTGGGGCTGCCCGAAAACTTTGCGCTGCTGGCACCCGTTGCCCGCGGCAAGCACAAGGGAAAAGTCAAGAGTTGGAGTCACTTCAACGACCTCGTTGCACCGTTGCGCGAAGCCGGCATTGAACCGCTCGTCTTCCCCTCGGTCCGCGAGGAAGAGTTGTGCCGAGCCGCCTGTCCCGATGCACGCATTCTGCCGCCCACTTCGCTCGGCAATTTTGCCGCCATTGCCCGCAGAGCCCGCGTGGTGGTCGCCAACGATTCGGGGGTCAGTCACATTGCCGCTGCCGTCGGCGCGCCTCAGATCACGCTTGTGGGCGTTACCGATCCCACGCGCACGAGCCCCTGGAATCCGGATGCCGTGGTTCTGGGTTCGGAAAACGGCTGGCCCTCCGTTGACGAGGTGCTTGCGGCCATGCACAAAATTCTCCGCGCCTGAACGATCGATGCTTGTTGCCTTTTGCCTCTTTAAATACTTCCCCTACGGGGGACTGCAGCGCGATTTTCTGCGCATTGCCAAGACGGTCGAGTCCCGCGGCCATCAGGTGCGCGTTTACGTGCAAAGCTGGGAGGGCGACAAGCCCGACTCTTTTGAAATCATCTTCGTGCCGACGCCCGCGCTCACAAATCACGGCCAGGGCCGTCAGTTTGCCGACTGGGTGCATGCGCACCTTGCCAAGCATCCCGCGGACGTTCTGGTGGGCTTTAACAAGATGCCCGGCCTTGACGTCTACTACGCGGCCGACGTGTGCTACAAGCTCAAGGTCGACTCTTCCAAGCAGGGTCTTAAAGGGCTTTTGTACCGCCTCACGCCGCGTTATCGGCACTTTTCGCACTTTGAAGAAGAAACCTACGGGCGAGGCCGCAAAACGCGCCTCATGATGATTGCGCAAAGCCAGATCACGGACTTCACCAAGTACTACAACACCGAACCCGAACGGTTCGTTCTGTTGCCGCCCGGCATTGCACCCGATCGCCGGTACTCCAATCGACCGGCCGGTCTTGGCGAGCGTTTTCGTCGGGAAAACGGCATTACCCCCGATGCACTGATGCTGCTGCAGGTGGGCTCGGACTTCGCCCGCAAGGGGGTTGATCGCTCGATTCGCGCGATTGCCGCCCTTCCTCAGGATGTGCGCCGACGCGTCGTCTACATCACGGTCGGACAGGACGCGCCTGAAAAATTCCAGGCGCTCGCCGGAGAACTTGGGGTCAAAGACAACGTGCGCATTCTTGCAGGGCGCAGCGACGTGCCCGACATGCTGGCCGCTGCCGACGTCTTTTTACACCCTGCCTATTCGGAAAACACCGGAACGGTCATTCTTGAAGCCGTGGCCGCCGGAGTTCCCCTGATCGTCACGGCCTGCTGCGGCTATGCCTTTCATGTGGAAAAATCCGGGGCGGGACTCGTCGTCGACGAGCCCGATTTGCAGGGCAACCTCAATCGGGCCCTTGCCAGACTTCTGACGGACGACAGCTTCCGAGCTCAATGCGCCGCCAATGCCCGCCGTTATGCCGATACCGAAGACCTCTATTCCATGCCTGAAAAGGCGGCTGATGTTATTTTGAGCCTCACGTAACATGCTGATTCTGCGAGAACCCTTTGCATCAATGTGGCGTGGGAAGGACGCCTTCGAGGAAGTTGAGAAGATCACGGGCGATGTGGCCCGCGCACTTGAGTCGCGCCGCACGCTGCGCTTTGAGGTCGACGGCAAGGGCTACTACCTCAAGCTGCACCACGGCATCAGTCTCAAAGAAGTCTTTAAGAGCCTGATTCGCTTGCGCTTGCCCGTACTCGGCGCCGATCGCGAATGGCTTGCCTGCGAGAGGCTCAAAGCGCACGGTGTGGGCGTGATGACGCCGGTGGCCTTTGGCCAAAAGGGGCTCAATCCCCTGCGGCGCACGTCTTTTATCATCACCGAAGAAATTGCACCGAGCACGGCGCTTGCCTGGTATTGCGAGCAGTGGCGCACCACGCCCCCCGACTTTGACGTCAAGCAGCGCATCCTGCGGCGCGTCGCGACCATGGTGCGCGAGATGCACGCCTGCGGCATCAACCACCGCGACTGCTACCTTGTGCACTTTTTGATGAACCTGCCCTTTGACGGTTCCGAAGAAAGTCTCAAGCTTTCGCTTATAGATCTGCATCGGGCGCAGTTGCGCGATACGCCGCCCCCCACTCGGTGGCGCGACAAGGACCTGATCGGCCTGTACTACTCGTCCATGACCTGCGGCATCAGCCGCACCGACCGGGCTCGGTTTCTGAAGATCTACTTCAACGCACCTGAACTCACGGTCAAGGAAATCATTGCGCGCAACCCGACAATCCGCGGCTACCGCAAGGAAGCCATGCGCATCTGGGACCGCACGCGCGTGCGCGGCCGCGTGCGCTGACGGCTTCGGTGCTTAGTACACGTACTGGGCGCTCGTCACGCCCTCGGTCATGCGCAGGAGATTGACAAGCCTGTCCGAGGGGGCAATCCGATAATTGAGCGCCAGATAGCCCATAGCCGATCCCGTGTCGACGGCAACTTCACAGCGCACGCCCCCTTCTGCTGCGCGGGCTCCCGTCAGAAGTCGCGCGACTTCCCTGAGGTCGGCTTTGGCGCCCATGCGCACTTCGAGTTCGGCCCCACGGACGGTGCGCAGCGTGGGCAGCGTCATCACGGAGTCGGCCGACATCGAAATGCGGCCCGTGCGCTCGTCCATGCGTGTCTTACCCGCCATCACGACCACCTCGTCGGCCTTGAGAAGCTCACCGTACTGCTCAAGCTTGTCGCTGTAGACAAGCACATCCATGCCGTCCTGTCCGTCACTCAGATTGACCACGGCAAATTTGCCGCGCTTACCGAGAATGGTGCGCACTTCGACAATGATGCCCGCCACGAGCTGCACCTCACGCGAAACCGTGAGCTGCGAAAAAGGCGTCGCGAACTGACGTACCTCACGGCGATAACCGCCGAAAGGATCGCCCGTGAGAATGAAGCCGTAGGCACTTTTTTCCTGGGCGTACTTTTCCTTGTCATCCCACTTGGAGGCCTTGACCCAGTTGATGACGCGTTCTTCAACGCCGTCTTCGTCGGCAAAAAGGCTCGATTGCCCGGCCGAAGCGGCCACGGTTTCGGCAGCCTTGAGAGCCTGTTCGATGTTGGCAAAAAGCTTGCCGCGATTGTCGTCAATCGAATCAAAAGCGCCCGCGCGCACAAGCTGCTCGAGAATCTTGCGGTTGACGCTCGGTACGCGTGCCGCCAAATCGAAAATATCGAGGAAGGCCCCGTTCAAAGTTCTTTCAACAAGAATGTCCTCAACCTGCTGCTGTCCGATTCCTTTGATCGAACCCAACCCGAAACGGACGGTGTGCGCGTCAGGCACGGTAAAGAACCACTGACTGATGTTGACGTCGGGCTGCAGGATGGTGACGCCCATGTTGCGGGCGTCTTCGACGAGGGCTCGCATTTTTTCGCCCTGATCCATCACCATGCAGAGGTTGCCCGCCGTAAAGGCGGCCGTGTGGTGAGCCTTTAGGTACGCTGTCTGCCAGGCAACGTATGAGTAGGCAGCGGCATGCGACTTGTTAAAGCCGTAGCCCGCGAATTTTTCCATCAGGTCGAAGATTTCGGTGGCCGTCTTTTCCGAAACGTTGCGCTCGGCGGCACCGGCCACGAACACCGCGCGCTGGCGCTTCATTTCCTCGACGTTTTTCTTACCCATCGCGCGGCGCAACAGGTCGGCGCCGCCGAGCGAGTAGCCGCCGATGGCACGCGCGACGAGCATCACCTGTTCCTGATAGACCATGATGCCGTATGTTTCCTTGAGGATCGGCTCCATACGGGGATCAAGGTACTTGACTTCCTCACGACCGAACTTGCGGTTGATGAAGTGCGGAATCTGGTCCATGGGACCGGGACGGTAGAGGGCGTTCAGAGCAACGAGATCTTCCAGGCAGTCGGGCTTGGCAGCACGCAGCTGATCGCGCATGCCGGTCGATTCAAACTGGAACACGGCCCCCGTTTCGCCCTTTTGGAACAGTTCGAGCGTGGCTTTGTCGTTGACCGGAATGCGGTCAAGCTCAAAGTGCGTCCCGGGATTGAGGCGATCGATGTATTCGACGGCCTTGCCGAGGATGGTGAGCGTCGTCAGCCCCAGAAAGTCGAACTTCACAAGGCCGACCGATTCAACGTCCTTTTTGTCAAACTGACTGACCGTATTTTCGGGGCGTCCGTCGGCGTTGTAGAGGGGACAAAAGTCGGTGAGTTTGCCCGGAGCGATCAGCACGCCCCCGGCGTGCATGCCCAGATTGCGCGTGAGCCCCTCGAGTTTGAGCGCGTACTGCATCAGTTCGCGGTAATCCTCACGCTCGCTCATCTCTTTAAAGTCGGGCTCCATTTCGGCCGCTTTGGTCAACGTGACGTCGAGCCCCGGCTTTTGCGGAATCAGTTTGGCAAGGTCATCCACCTTGCCGTAGCCCATGCCGAGCACACGGCCGACGTCGCGCACCACGGCCTTGGCACCCATGGCACCGAATGTGACGATCTGGCTCACGGCCGCCGTTCCGTAACTGCGCTTGACGTACTCAATCGTTCGGTCGCGGTTGTGCTGACAGAAGTCGACGTCAAAGTCAGGCATGGAAACGCGTTCGGGATTCAAAAAGCGTTCGAACAGCAGCCCGTAGTGCAGGGGATCGAGATCGGTAATGCCGAGCGCATAGGCCACAAGAGAGCCGGCACCCGAACCGCGCCCCGGCCCAACCGGCACCCCGTTTCTCTTGGACCAGTTGATGAAGTCCTGCACGATGAGAAAGTACCCGGGAAAGCCCATCTTCTTGATGGTTTCCAGTTCGTAGTCGAGACGCTCGACATACTCGGGTCTGCGCGCGTCTCGCTCCTTAACGTCGGCATACAAAAATGCCAGTCGTTTTTCGAGACCCTCGCGCGAGAGATGATCCATGTAGTCGTCCAGACTCATGCCCTCGGGCGTGGGAAAAAGCGGAAGTTTGGGCTTTTGCAGAACGCCGTCCAGATTGCAGCGCTGAGCCACCACGACGGTGTTTTCCAAGGCCTGCGGCAGGTCCGCAAAAAGCGCGCGCATCTCCTCTTCACTCTTGAGGTACTGCTCGGGCGAATATTCCTTGGGACGATTGGGGTCGGCAAGCACCCAGCCGCCCGCAATGCAGCAGCGCACATCGTGTGCCTCATAGTCCTCGGGCTTGAGGAACTGAATGGGGTGCGTTGCCACCAGGGGCAGATTCTCACGCACCGCCAGATTGACCATGCGCCTTAATGCAGGCTCGTCATCGGGGCGCCCTGCGCGTTGCACCTCACAGTAAAGCGAGTCGGGGAAAGCGTTTTTGAGCTGAGCAACGAGCGCCTGCACCTCGTCCGTTTTCTTGGCGCGCAGCAGCCGATCCAGCACACCGCGCGGGCCGCCCGTAAGGCAAATAAGGCCGCGACAGGCCTCGGGGGTGAGCCACTCCAAGCGAACTTCACCGCGTCCCAGATACTGATTGGTCATCCAAGCGCGGGAAAGCAGCTCACAGAGCGACAGGTACCCTTCGTGATTCTTGCAGTACAGCGTCAGCCGACAGGGTTCATCCCGTTTATCGCTCTGCGGATTGGTGATCCACAGGTCACACCCGATCACAGGCTTGACGCCGTCGGCCAGAGCGTGCGTGTAAAAACGCAGAGCGCCGAAGATGTTCATCGAGTCCGTGAGGCCGAGCGCAACGCCTCCCTTTTCAGCCACGGCTTCGAGAATGGGATCCAGACGCACAATGCTGTCCGTGATCGAATACTCGGAGTGAAAGCGAAGATGAACAAACCCTTGAGACATGGGAATTCGGCTCAGACAAAAACGATGCCCTAAAAGGGCGCTCATAACGCACAAAGCCCCGAAAAGGGGACTGTGAAACATGCCCTCGGGGACTTTGCGTATCGTAGCAATGCTTGGCGGGCGGCGCACGCCGATGTTGGTTGACGCCGCCCTTTTAAGCGATCAGTGCTTGAGAGGCTTAAAGCGCAGGCGGTGCGGGCGGGCAGCCTCTTCACCAAGGCGCTTTTTCTTGTCGGCTTCGTACTCGTTGTAGTTGCCGTCAAAAAATACCACCTTGGAGTCGCCCTCAAAGGCAAGAATGTGCGTGGCAATGCGGTCGAGGAACCAGCGGTCGTGCGAAGTGACGAGCGCACAACCCGCAAATTCCAGAAGGGCTTCTTCGAGCGCACGCAGCGTTTCCACGTCAAGGTCATTGGAGGGTTCGTCCAAAAGCAGCACGTTGCCGCCCTTCAGAAGCGTTGCGGCCAAGTGCAGACGACCGCGCTCGCCGCCCGACAGAACGCCGACGAGCTTTTGCTGATCACCGCCCTTGAAGTTAAAGCGTCCCAGATAGGCGCGCGAAGGCATTTCAAACTTGCCGACCTGCAGGATGTCGAGGCCCCCTGAGATCGCATCAAACACCGTCTTGTCGTTGGGCAGGCTGTCGCGCAGCTGATCGACCGAAGCCAGACGCACGGTATCGCCCAAAACGATGCTGCCCGCATCGGGCGTTTCCTTGCCGGCAATCATCTTAAAGAGCGTGGACTTACCCGCGCCGTTGGGACCGATCACACCGACGATGGCACCGGCGGGAATCGTGAACGAAAGATCGTCGATCAAAAGACGCTCGCCGAAGCCCTTGGAGACGTTGTGGAACTCAATGACCTTATTGCCCAGACGCTCGGCCACGGGAATAAAGATTTCATTGGTTTCGTTGCGGCTCTGGTAGTCGTAGCTCGACAACTCCTCAAAGCGGGTCAGACGGGCCTTGGCCTTGGCCTGACGGCCCTTGGGATTCTGACGCACCCATTCGAGTTCGTGACGAATCGCCTTGGCACGCGATTCCTGCTGACGCTTTTCCATTTCAAGGCGTTTTTCCTTCTGATCGAGCCAGGAGGAGTAGTTTCCCTTCCAGGGAATGCCTTCACCGCGGTCAAGTTCAAGAATCCATTCGGCCGCGTTGTCGAGGAAGTAGCGATCGTGCGTCACGGCCACCACAGTCCCCGGGAAACGGTGCAGGAACTGTTCAAGCCACTCCACGCTCTCGGCGTCAAGGTGGTT
This sequence comes from uncultured Sutterella sp., assembly GCA_945834535.1. Taxonomy (GTDB): domain Bacteria; phylum Pseudomonadota; class Gammaproteobacteria; order Burkholderiales; family Burkholderiaceae_F; genus Duodenibacillus. The sequence continues at coordinate 17,696 of CAMAHM010000020.1, forward strand.
CGTCGGTTCATCCAAAAGCAGCATGTCGGGGCGCGACAGAAGCAGGCGGCAGAGCGCCACACGGCGCTTTTCACCGCCCGAAAGGTGACCGATTTTGGCGTCCCACGGCGGCAGACGCAGAGCGTCGGCAGCAATTTCCATCTGCGTGGAAGCGTCCGTCCCGGCGGCGGCAATGATGGCTTCCAGACGAGCCTGTTCGGCGGCAAGGGCATCAAAATCGGCGTCGGGCTCCGCATAAGCCGCGTACACGGCATCCAACTTGGCCTGCGCCTGCATCACTTCACCCATGCCCTCTTCAACGGTCTGACGCACCGTCGCTTCCGGATCGAGTTTCGGCTCCTGAGGCAGATAACCGATCTTGAGATCGTTCTGCCAAATGATTTCACCTTCGATGTCCTTGTCGACACCGGCCATGATTTTGAGCAGCGTCGACTTACCGGCGCCGTTCAGACCGAGCACGCCGATCTTGGCACCCGGGAAAAAGGAAAGAGAAATATCCTTGAGAATCTGCCGCTTGGGGGGAACGATCTTACCCACGCGGTTCATGGTCATGACGTATTGAGCCATTGATCTGTCTGGTAAAAAAGCTAATGCGTTAAAGGAAATAAGCGGCATTATACGGGGTGCGGCACAACCTTCCTGCACCCAATCCCAACCTGTCTCAGTCGTTCGGTTGACGTTTTTTCCCGAGTACGCACGCTAAAATGCCCGAACGTCGAATTTTGTGCCCCTTTTTCATTGATTCATGCCCGCCTTGCGCCAGGCTTTTTTCTGTCTCACTGCCGCCGTCACCATGATTCTTGCCTTCCCCTGCGGGGTGCATGCGCAGGAAGGCGAAGACGCGCCCGCGCTTTTGGAGGGACGCGACATCAACGATCTTCCCGCCGTCGAGACGGAAGCCTCTCCCCCGGTGGACATCTGGGATCGTCTGCGTCGCGGCTTTGCGATGCCGCCATTGGAAAACCGCAGAGTGCAGCAGTCGATTCGACAGTATTCAGGGAACCCCGCGCATATCGAGCGCATTTTTGACCGCGCAGGCAAGTATCTCTATCACATTGTCGAAGAAGTTGAAAGCCGCGGTCTTCCTACGGAGCTCGCCCTCCTGCCTTTTGTGGAAAGCGCCTTTCAACCCGAAGCGCTGTCGCACGCCAAGGCCGCCGGTCTGTGGCAATTTATGCCTACAACGGGCGACATTTTTTCTCTGAAGCAAAATCTTTGGAAGGACGAGCGCCGCGACGTACTTCAAAGTACCCGTGCCGCGCTCGACTATCTGGAAAAACTACACGGGCAGTTCGGGGACTGGCAGCTTGCCTTGGCCGCCTACAACTGGGGAGAAGGCAGCGTAGGACGCGCCATTCGCCGTGCGCATGCCCGCGGTTGGGCAAGCGACTACTCGCATCTGCGCATGCCCCGTGAAACGGCCTACTACGTGCCGCGATTGGAAGCCATCAAGCGCATCGTTTCCGACCCCGAGCGCTACGGCATCTCCCTGCCTGAAATTGAAAACGCGCCCTATTTTGTGCGCATCACCAAAAGTCGCGACATCGACATGAAGACGGCCGCCGAGCTGGCGCAGATGGATCCGGAGGAATTCAAACTCCTTAACCCCGGATTCAACCTGCCGGTGATCGTGGCCAGTCACAACTCGCACATGCTGCTGCCGCAGGACAACACGGATACGTTTCTCGACAATCTCGCCAGCTGGGTCAATACCGGGAAGCCTTTGTCGGGTTGGATGCTCTACCGTCTTGAAAAAGGGGAAACACTCGCCGATGTGGCCCTTAAGTCCGGCATGACCGAGGAGGAGCTGCGCCGCGTCAACCGCATTCCCAAGGGACGCAAAGTACTCGAAGGATCCGCTCTTTTAGTGGATGCCAACGGCCAGATGACGGGCGACTTTGACCTCGAATCGCTTGAGGCCCGCGTCAAGCTCTCGGCACCTGAAATCCGTCGAGTTGTCTACCGCGTCCGTCGCGGCGACACGATCTACACGATCGCTCTACGACACGGCATTTCGCAACGCTCCATTCGTAAAACGAATCACCTAAAGACATCGCGCTTGAAAATCGGCCAGCGCCTTGTTCTGACAATTCCGCCGCGCGCACAACAAAGGAGTCTCGCCTCAAGCAAAGGGACCCACGTCGTTCGTCGCGGCGACACGCTCTTTTCCATCGCCAGACGCTACGGCACAAATGTCGCCAGTCTCAAGCGTCTGAATAATTTGCAATCGTCGCAGCTCACCGTCGGACGGCGTCTGCGCGTGCGCTGATCCAATACTGACACTTAAAGGAACCACAAAATGGGCTTTCTGCAAGGCAAGAAAATTCTGATTACCGGTGTTCTTTCCAACCGTTCGATTGCTTACGGCATTGCACGCGCGTGCCGTCGCGAAGGCGCCGATCTCGCCTTCACCTACGTGGGCGAACGTTTCCGTGACCGCGTTACGGAATTTGCGCATGAGTTCGGCAGCGACATCTGCCTTGAAATGGACGTGTCGAGCGACGAACAGATCGCGGCCTGCTTTGCCGCTCTTCGTGAAAAGTGGGACGGTCTCGACGGCCTCGTGCACTCCATCGGCTTTGCGCCGCGTGCGTGCATTGCCGGTGACTTCCTCGACGGTATCTCGCGCGAGGGCTTTAAGACGGCCATGGACATTTCAGCCTACTCCTGGCCTGCCCTCGCCAAGGCCGCTTTGCCGATGATGGAAGGTCGTGCGGCCTCGATCCTGACGCTCACCTACATCGGCAGCGAACGCACGGTGCCCAACTACAACACGATGGGGCTTTGCAAGGCTGCTCTTGAATCGGCCACGCGTTATCTGGCAGGCAGTCTCGGCCCCAAGGGCATCCGCGCCAACGCCATCAGCTCCGGTCCCATCCGCACCCTGGCGGCATCGGGTATTCAGGACTTTTCCAAGATCCTCACGCACATGGAAGAAACGACGCCTCTGCGCCGCACCGTGACGATCGATGAAGTCGGCAATGCCGCCGCCTTCCTTCTGTCGGATCTGGCCAGCGGCATCACGGGCAACATCGCGTATGTGGACGCGGGCTTTCACAGTGTCGGCGTGAGCCCCGTGCTGACGGATTAATCAATCTCACAGCGCCCTTCGTCTGAAAACCGCACAAAAGACTGTTGTCACTTGTGCGGTTTCCTCTTGGTTCCTATTTGCCGCCTACGGGGCTGCTTTTCCTTGAGGTTGCAGCAAAGGATCTTCGGAAAGCCCCTTTTTTCCAAACATTGTCTTCAAGGTTTGCAACGGTCTGTTGTATTCTGGAGAAGAAATATCGAAAGCTTCCTCGTAATACGGGGTGTTTTTGATGCCCAAAAGGCCACAGAACAAATCAAAAAACAGGTCGTTTGTGAAGGGCTTTCTCGCATTGGAACGCAGGGTCTCCATTTCACGTTGATGATCAGCAAGGAACCGATCCGATGCTGCGATCCACAACGGAATGCGAACCATATCCCAAGTAAAAGAGTCCGGAGTGTGACCAAGGTTGACGTCTTCACCGTGGTCAGACATAAAAATCATGGCTCGAAAATCCGGTCTCCCCTTCACTACGTCATAAATCCGCCGAAGAACATCGTCACTGTAGCGCATGGCATTGTCGTATGTGTCTAATTTACTTTCAGTGTCAGTCCAATACGTGAAATTCTCAGGATACCGAGTCTCGTAGTTGGCGTGGCAACCATGCATATGCAGAAAAACGACTTTTTTATCTCCCCCTACAACCGGCACCTTCTGCAGTTCCCCTATCAACTCTTCATCAAACTTCTTGCTTCGCGTCCTTTTTCCTATCATTGTGCTGTTGAGCCACACTTGATGGTCGGACAAATTCGCGATGACGCTTGTGGGAGCATCCCACACACCGAGCCGATTTTGATTGCTGATCCACCAACTTTCATAACCGGCTGCTTTGATAATTTCAACAACCGAAGGACTCGCAGCAAAGGATCGAGAAACATACTGATTTTTGGCGGTAAGTGCGTTACTCAGGGCGGAGACAGTATTTGGGAAACAAGCGTACGCGTTGTCCAACAACACGAAATGTCTATCCGAACGCTTGGAAGAAAGCCAGGGCGTTGTGTCGCGCTCATAGCCGTACGCTGACATGCGCGATCTGGTTTGTGACTCGCCCAGAACAACAAGATAAAGACCGCCATTCCCCTGGTTTTTAAGATCGCCCAGGGCTCCCAAAGCGACCTGTCGTTTTGCCAATTCCTCCTTGAAAGCATTCAGGTCCTGAACAATCTCCTGAGCCCCTCGAAAAACATCACGATAGAGATTTGAGTGAGCAGTCAAAACAGAGATTACCGCAAAAACAGCAACCACCACCATTGCAATCCCAATACTTGCATTTCGGGTAGCCAACGTTTGACGACACGTGAGCGCCCGAAGTGTTATTGCTGTCAGTAGGAGAAGTGCCCCCACCAAAACATAAATGAGAGCCCCCCCTTTGAAGAGCACGTACTCCCATGCTTCAGACAGATTCGTTTGATAAAGTGCTACCACAATATCCGGTGTCAGAATCGTTCGATGAGATATCCAATAACCAACAAAAACAAGAGGTAACCCGACTATTGAGAACCATAAAATAGACGACAGCATGCGAATAGCCTGCTTCATCCATTTGGCATGTACAAAACACGACGAGGACGTGACAAGCATCAGAAGCACGCTGATTGCAATGGACAAATCATTGTGATCTGCAACAGCCTGAGAATAGATACGGGGAGGAATACCTGAAAGCGGCGCAAAAAGCGTCACCAAAGCCGCCGGACTCAAAAGCAGAAAGTAGACCAACCCCGTTGCCAACAAGTCTCTCTTATCTTTCCGAAAAATCCAAAGAAAAGCAGTCAGAACAACTGCCGCAAGAATCGTACGTTCTGGACGCCCGAATGCGTAGCGAATCAGCCCTCCGTTAAGCACAAAATTTATGATTGTGATGAAAAGCGTGCACCCAACAAACAAAAGCACCCACTGAATGC
>CAMAHM010000021.1 GCA_945834535.1 uncultured Sutterella sp.
TTATGCACTCCGAAGCCACTGCGAGTCATTCGCCTCCGAGGCCATGAACTCACTGACAAAACGGCGCGCCGCTTTTTCCAATTCGGGATTGGCGCCGCCCTTGCGGTGCAGCCAATTGTGAATAGCACCGCGGGCTTGGAGATATTCGCCTTCAAAGAGAAACAGCAGAATATGGGCGGTGAGTTCCCGTTCGGCTGCGTCGGTGGGTGCCACAGCGCGCAGCGCATCGATGCGTTCCTGCGACACGTCGTAGTCAATGAGAAACTTCAGCCGGAAAGGAAGATGCTGGCGGGCACAGATCCTGAAATTGTTGCGCAGACGCCCGAAGGGGCTCGGTGCGAGCTGGTAAAAATAGGCAGTTGGCAGCATGTCGGTCCCTCCAATGCAGTGGTTTCAATAGGATCGTCGTATGATCTCATTGTACCAAAAGGATCTTTCTTCGATCCTCTTAAACTGTCTTAAAAGGCCTTTTAATGAGGTAGGACAAAACCGACTTGCGCGCATTGATACGAGTGGGGGGCTACCCTTCGTTTCTTGATCCTCTCCTGCACCTAACCCATTGTTTTATCGTGGCTCAAAATTTCACTTTGAACTGCCCCGCCAAACCGCCTCTCCTGGACGGCTTGTAGTGAGCGGTCCTTTGACGGGATCAAACTTTTCAAAATTCCTGCACTTCAAAACGATCTGAGAATGATCCATAAAAAAGCTCCGGGGCATCCATCCTCGGAGCTTGATTGAAAACGCGCGCGCCGGCACCGGAAGTACCGGCAGGTATGCGTCATTCGCCTGTCTTTTCGAGCACGGCGGCAAAGAAGCCGTCGGTGTCGTGCACGTGGGGTAGCATCACCAGATAATCGCCGTAACGTTCTTTTTGGTCGGCGGGCAGCTCGGCACCTTGCTTAGCCAGAATGTCCGTGGCATTGAGGCGAACAAAGTCCGGGTGTTCGGCAAGGAACGCTTCAACAACAGCCTGGTTTTCGACTTCAAGCATCGAGCAGGTGGCGTACACGAGGCGCCCTCCCTTTTTGAGGAGCTTGGCCGCTTCTTCGATCACCGACTTCTGCACGGCATTGATGCGCTCGAGTTCGGCAACCGACAGACGCCATTTGAGGTCGGGATTGCGGCGCAGCGTTCCCGTGCCGGTGCAGGGAGCGTCCACAAGCACGCGATCGAACTTGCCGCGCAGGCGCTTGATGCGATTGTCGTGCTCATCGCGAATGGCAATCGGGTGCACATTCGAAAGCCCGGCGCGACGCATGCGGGGGGTCATCTGCGCAAGACGCTTTTCGTTGATGTCAAAGGCATACAGGCGCCCCGAAGACTTCATCAGCGCGCCCATGGCAAGGGTCTTGCCGCCGGCGCCGGCACAGAAGTCGCACACCATTTCGCCGCGACGCGGCGCAACGAGGCGGGCGATGAGCTGACTCCCCTCGTCCTGCACGTCGATGCGGCCTTCCTGATACATCGGCCAGCGAATCAGGCCGGGCTTGTCGATGAGGCGGATGCCGTCGGGCGAAAAGCGCATAGGCTGCGCCTGCACGCGGTGCTCCTCGAGTTCGGCCAGCACCTCTTCGCGCTTGGCCTTGAGGGTGTTGACGCGAAGATCGAGGGGCGCGCCCTTGCAGCTCGCTTCAAAAATCGCAGGGGCCTGATCGCCGTACTGGCTGCTCAAACGCTCGTAGAGCCAGAAGGGCATTTCGGCGCGCACTTCAGGGGGCGCCTTGTCCATCTTGGTCTGCAGCATGTTGGTAACGGGGCCCTTTTCCTTGCCGAGAACGCCGTCGGTCATGCTCTCGAGACCGTACTGCAGCGCAAGCGTCAAAAGAGCGGCCACTCGGGGCGCCTTTTCGGGGCGCACGGGGTGCATGCGGTGGGCAATGCCGGCGTAATGGCGAAGCCCGTAGAAAATGGCTTCCGCCAGAAGCGTCCTATCGCGGGCGCCGAGCTTGGGATTGGACTTGAAGAAAGCCTTCATCAGCTGGTCGGCAGGGCCGTCCAACTTCAGAATCACCGCAAAGGCACGCGTGAGCTCATCGGCGATGAGATTCGTGACGCGCACCTTGCCGGGCTCGAGTTTGGTCATGCGGTTTGCCGAGACCGGGCCCTTGACGACCGTACGGTTACGGTTTTCGGCCATCTGGCGCTTGCGGGCCGCGATCTGACGCTCGGTCATCTTCTTACCCTCTTCCTTATTGCGGCGGGGCTTAACGGGCGCAAAGGGCATCTTCTTGGTGGGTTTGTCGCTCATGGGTATCTACGGAAACTTTCGTTATTCGGGAACTGCAGGCGCACGCGGGCTCAGGCCTGAGAGCTGAGCACCACAAGTTCAAGGGCCGTGTCCTTGTCCATTTGCGTGCGGCCTGCTTCAAGGCGCACGCGGCCTGAGGCGACGGCACGAACAGCGCGCGGATAGAGCATGTGCTCGACTTTGAGTCCGCGGTCTGCAAGCGTATGGGCGTCGTCGCCGGGCAGCACCGGGACAACAGCCTGACCGATGATGGAGCCGCCGTCGAGTTCGCTGGAGACGAAATGCACCGTGCAGCCGTGAATGCGCACGCCCGCATCAAGCGCTCGCTGATGCGTGTCGAGCCCCTTGAAAAGAGGCAGCAGCGCAGGGTGAATATTGATGATTTTGCCCGCGTAGTGATCGACGAAACGGGACGTAAGAACGCGCATGAAGCCTGCCAGAACGATGACGGCCGGCTCATAACGGTCGATCACCTCGATCATGGCCTCTTCAAAAGCTTCACGCGTTTGATAGTCCTTGTGATCGACAACGGCGGTAGGAACGCCGAATTCGCGCGCCCTCTCAAGGCCGGCGACGCCGGGGCGGTTACTGAGCACACAGGCAAGCTTCAGGCCTTCGGCCTCCCAGTTCTGAGAACGGGCGGCTTCGGCGATGGCCACAAAGTTAGAGCCGCGGCCGGAGATGAGCACGACAATATTTTTCATAGGATGGGAACCCAAGGGTTAAAATCGGACACGATCGATTATTTTAACGCGCTCAGCAGCTCTTCAGACTTTTTCACACATTCATGCGCCGCATCTTTCGACATCTGCCTTCGGACACTCTCCGCCGGCCCTGCGCCCTTGCCATCGGCAACTTTGACGGAGTGCATCTCGGTCACCGCAAACTCATCGCCGGCGTGGTGGATGCCGCCCGCACTCGGAATCTTTTACCCGCCGTGGTGACGTTCGAGCCGCATCCGCGCGAATACTTCGGCTCGGAGAACCTGACGCGCATCATTCCGCTGCGCGACAAAATCGAGGCCCTTTTTGCGTGCGGCATCGAGCGCGTCTATGTACTCCCCTTTAACAGCATGATGGCCGAAATGTCGCCCGAAGATTTTGCGAAGACTTTTCTTTACGAGCGGCTTGCCTGCCGTTGGGTAACGGTGGGAGAAAACTTCCGCTTCGGCGCGGGCCGCGCAGGTGACTTTGCGCGCCTTGCCGAACTCGGCCGAGAGTTGGGGTACGAGGCCGTCTGTGCGCGTCTTATCACAAGCAGCGGGCAAACCGTTTCAAGTTCGCGCATCCGGCAAGCGATCGACAGCGGCGACATTGCTGCGGCCACCGAAATGTTGGGGCACCCCCTCACACTCTCGGGCCACGTGGCACACGGCGCCAAACTCGGACGCACCATCGGCTTTCCGACGTTGAACCTGTCGATGCATACGCCGGGCTCCAAAGCGCACTGCTCCCTGCACGGCGTTTATGCCGTACGCGTGCACGGCCTTCAAAAGACGCCGCTTGCAGCTGTAACGAGCGTCGGGATCAAACCCACCGTGACAAATGCCAGAAAGTGGCTTGCCGAAACCCATGTCTTTGACTGGAAGGCAGATGCCTACGGCCGCCTGGTGTCGCTTGAAATTGTTGCCAAGCTGCGCGACGAGAAGAAGTTCAGCGGCCTTGAAGAGCTCACGCAGGCGATTGCCAGGGACTGTGAAAAGGCGCGTGCGCTGCTCGGATAGCCAAAGCGTCGGTACTCCTGAGAGCGGCATCTCATGGCGCGTATCGCCTTCGGGCCGCTCGACGGGCCCTATCGATGCTGTCGATCGGCGCAATTGACGGCGAAACAACCAAAAAGCCCGCACCGCTGATGAAAAGGGTCGCCAGCTTGACGCGGACGACCCTTCGGATCAGGGAGTGTTTTAGCGTCACTCGGACGCGGCCGACCTTACTTCGTCAGACCGTAGGGCCACTGCTTGATGCCCAGGAAGTTGTAGACGTTCTTGTAGCCCGAGAAGCTCAGAATGTCACTGGCGAGCTGGGCGCGACGGCCGCTCTTGCAGTACACGAGAATCGTCTGATCGTCGCTCTTGACCATGTCAAGGCGCTGACCGACCTTCATCGACTGCAGGGGCACGTTGACGGCACCGGCGATGTGACCGTCGGCAAATTCCTTGGGCGTGCGCACGTCGAGAATCACGACGTCGCCCTTTTGCATCATGACCTTGGCTTCCTGAGGCTCAATGGTCTTGAAATTGGCGGGGGCCGCCCAGGCGGCGGTGGCGGTCATGAGAACACCGCAGGCGCACACGCCGGCAGCAGCAAGCTTGATGAAATGCATGTTTCCTCTCCTTGGGTCGATGGATACGGGCTTATGTATTGAATATCCGGCCCGCTCGGCTCGGTCCGTAATTTTGCTTCTGCAGTCAACTGCATTACCTGCGATATTTGTCCATCTTCTGTCATCTTTGCTTTTCTTTACAAAGCCTCTTCAAGTCGTATCTTCGGCAAACGCACAGACAGCAACCCACACACGATCCGCTTCAAATCCAGGAATGAGAGACGTTAGCAATGCTTGCCGGCAAGGCAGTCCCCTTCCGATTGGGACGCTCCTTTGATTTTGTCGGCCAAAGAACAAGCCGGCAGGTTGATCATGCCCAAAGAGTGGCGCGACGGCGAAGAAGAAGAGGCCGAAGATGGCTACTAACCTCGATGCACCGCTTCCATTTGAAGTCCGTCAAATCGCCTATGAGTTTGAAGACAAACCCGGAGTCTTTAAACGCAGGCCGGTGATCGTTATTTCTCAGAGGCAGGTTGGGTTTTGAAAAAATTCAAAATACTCAGCGCACGGCGCCATACATTTTCCTAATTGCCGAATCAATGTTTCCAACCTTGCAGCATCCAAACTTCCAACACGAGTCACACACGCTCAATTTCGGCGCAAAGGACTCGAAATGCGAGGCGGCGGGGCTTTTTTCGCTACAATCATCGACTCGTCGGGGCAACCCGATTTTTTGAACCCACTTTCATCCTTCAGAAGAGCCCGAGGGGGCCTGGAGAATTTCTCGATGTCCAAAGAAGACAATAAGAAGGCGGGCAATGCCGCCAAATATCCCCTGAATCTTCCCGATACCGCCTTCCCGATGCGCGGCGACCTTCCCAAGCGCGAGCCGCTGTGGGTCAAGCAGTGGGAAGAAAAAGACGTCTACGGCACCATTCGCAAGTCGCGTAAGGGGCAGCGCAAGTTCATTCTGCACGACGGCCCGCCCTACGCCAACGGCGAAATTCACATGGGTCACGCCCTCAACAAGATTCTCAAGGACATCATCAACAAGACCAAGCTTTTGGCCGGTTACGACGTGCCCTATGTCCCGGGCTGGGACTGCCACGGCATGCCGATCGAAATTCAGATCGAAAAGCAGTTCGGCAAGGGACTTGAAAAGCTCGACGTCGTCGGCAAGGCCCGTGAATACGCTTCGGTGCAGGTTGAACGCCAGAAGGCGGGCTTTAAGCGCCTCGGTGTGCTGGCCGATTGGGAGAACCCGTATCTGACCAAACGCTTTGATACGGAAGCCGCGGAAATTCGTGCGCTCGCCAAGATCGTCGAAAAGGGTTACGTGTACCGCGGCCTCAAGCCCGTCAACTGGTGCTTTGACTGCGGTTCGGCGCTTGCCGAAGCTGAAGTCGAATACCAGAACGCCAAGGCCTATGCGATCGACGTTGCCTTTGCCCTTTCCGAGGAAGACCACGACAAGGTCGAGGGCTTTATGGGACGGCGCATCGACAAGCCCTGCTACGCCGTGATCTGGACCACGACGCCCTGGACGATTCCGGCCAACCAGGCGCTCAACATGCACCCCGATATCGACTACGACCTCGTCGACTGCGGTGACAAGTTCCTCATCCTCGCCGATTCGCTTTACGAAGATGCGCTCAAGCGTTACGGCCTTGAAGGCAAGGTCATCTCTTCGGCCAAGGGTGCCAAGTTCGATCGTATTCGCTTCTGCCATCCGCTTTGGTCGCTCGACAAGGGTTTCCAGCGCTTCTCGCCCGTATTTCTTGCCGACTACGTGGAAGTCGGCAGCGGCACCGGCATCGTGCACTCGGCTCCCGCCTACGGCGTGGAAGACTTTATGAGCTGCAAGGCCAACGGCATGACCAACGACGACATCCTCAACCCGGTGCAGGGCAACGGGGTGTATGCCGACTGGCTGCCGCTTTTCGGCGGCATGCAGATCTGGAAGGCTCAGCCCAAGATCTGTGACGCCATGCGTGTGGCGGGGGCCCTTTTGGCCTGCGACACGATGGAGCACAGCTACATGCACTGCTGGCGCCACAAGACGCCCCTTATCTACCGCGCCACGGCGCAGTGGTTCGTGCGCATGGACAAGGCCACCGCCGACACCAAGCCCGTGCTGGGGCTGCCCGAACAGAAGATTCCGCTGCGCGAGGCCGCCCTCAAGGGGGTCGACGCCACGCGCTTTTTCCCCGAATGGGGTTACAACCGCCTGCACGCCATGATCGCCAACCGTCCCGACTGGTGCATCTCGCGTCAGCGCAACTGGGGCGTGCCGCTGCCCTTCTTCATCCATAAGCAAACTCAGGAGCTGCATCCGCGCACGCTGGAAATCATGGAAGAAGTGGCCCGTCGCGTTGAAAAGGAAGGTGTGGAAGCCTGGATCAAGGCCCGCCCCGAAGAGTTCCTTTCGGCCGACGAGGTGCCGCAGTACGTCAAGAGCACCGACATTCTGGACGTGTGGTTCGACTCGGGCGCCACGCACTACACAGTGATGCGCGGCAGCCACAAGGACGATCTGGACAAGTTCCCTGCTGACCTGTACCTCGAAGGCAGCGATCAGCACCGCGGCTGGTTCCACTCGTCGCTTTTGATCGGCACCATGCTTGACGGCCATCCGCCCTACGAAGCCCTTCTCACGCACGGGTTCCTCGTTGATGAAAACGGCGAAAAGATGAGCAAGTCCAAGGGCAACACCGTCAGTCCCCAGGAAATCTGCGACAAGTTCGGTGCCGACATCTGCCGTCTGTGGGTGGCTTCGACCGACTACACGAGCGAACTGCGAGTGGGCCCGACCATCATCAAGCGCGTCGTCGACAGCTACCGCCGCATCCGCAATACGCTGCGTTTCCTTATCGCCAATACGGGCGACTTCGACATCAAGCGCGATGCCGTCGACGTTAAGGACCTGCTCGAAATCGACCGCTGGGCGCTCGCACGCGTCGATCAACTGCAGGATCAGATTCTCGAACACGAACAGAACTGCCAGTTCCATCTTGTCACCAACCTTCTGATGACGTTTGCCACGGAAGATCTGGGCGCGTTCTATCTGGACATCCTCAAGGACCGTCTCTACACCACCAAGGCCGACGGTCTGCCCCGCCGCTCGGCGCAAACGGCGCTTTGGCACATCACGGCCGTCTATCTGCGTCTGATGGCTCCGATCCTTTCGTTCACGGCCGAAGAAGCTTTTGCCATCTTCAGTCCCAACGCGTCGGGCACGATCTTTACCGAAGTCAACCATATGGTGCCGGAGGTCGAAGACGCCCAAGAGCTTCTTGCCAAGTGGGAGGCGATTCGCGCCGCCCGCGCCGAAGTGTTGAAGAAGGTCGAGGAGCTGCGCAGTGCGGGCCGCGTCGGTTCGAGCCTGCAGGCCGAGTGCTCGATCACCGCTTCCGGATCGCTTTACCGCCACCTCGCCTCGCTCGGTGAAGAGCTGCGCTTTGTGATGATGACGTCGGCCGCCGAACTTGCCCAAGGTGTCGAAAACGCCCCCATGACCGTGGATGTGCGCACGAGCTCGCAGCAAAAGTGCGCCCGCTGCTGGCACTACGTGGCAAGCGTCGGCTGTAACGATGAGCACCCGACCCTTTGCAGCCGCTGCGTCACCAATCTCTTCGGGATTGGTGAAACCCGCAGCAAGGTCTAAGGAAAAGCACCGTGGCCGGCGCCCCAAACGAGTCCGACTTCCCCCGCGCCCCGCGCGCGGGGCGCTTTGCGCTGTGGCTGACGACAGCGCTCGCCGTGCTCGGACTCGATGCACTCAGTAAAGCGCTCATCGTCAAGCTCGTCCCCTGGGGCGCCGCGATCACGGTGACGCCTTTTTTTAACATCGTGCACGTGGGCAACACCGGTTCGGCCTTTTCCATGCTCGCCGGTGCCGGCGGTTGGCAGATCGGTCTTTTTGCCGCGCTTGCCGCCGTCGTGAGCTGCGTCATCGTCGTACTGCTCTGGCGCTTCAATCACCGAACGGTGTTTAGTCTGGCACTCTCGCTCGTGCTTGCCGGCGCCGTCGGCAACCTCATCGATCGGGTTACGCTGGGCTTTGTCGTCGACTTTCTGGACTTTCACGCCTTCGGCCTGCACTGGCCAGCCTTCAACGTGGCCGATATTGCCATCTGCTGCGGTGCTGCGCTCGTCGTCTGGGACGAATGGCGTCGCCCTCACTCTTAACGCTGATCCCGGCCGAGCGTCGGGATCACGCATTGATTTGCGAGGTTTTGCATCATGACTCACGTCACCGCACCTTCGTCGTTTGCCGATCCCCTCTCGGACGCCGACATCGTCCTCATCGTCTCGGGAGGCATTGCCTGTTACAAGGTCTGCGAGTGCGTGCGTTTATTGAAGCGCGCAGGCAGTCGCGTGCGTGTCGTCATGACCGAGGCGGCCTGCGAATTTGTGACGCCCCTCACCTTTGAGGCCCTTTCGGGCGAAAAGGTGCATGTCGGTCAGTTCTGCGACGGCATTGCCCACATTGACCTTGCCCGCAAGGCCGATCTCATGATCGTGGCGCCCGCAACGGCCAATACGCTCGCCAAGATCGCCGCGGGGCTGGCGGACAACCTCGCCACGAGCACGGTTCTGGCAGCCGCCTGCCCCGTGGCGGTCGTGCCCGCCATGAACGTCAACATGTGGCGCGCCGCACCGACGCAGCGCAACATTGAGCGCTTAAGGCAGGACGGTCGTCTTGTGTGGGGACCGGCAGCAGGAGAACTTGCATGCGGCACAAGCGGCGAAGGCCGCATGATCGAGCCCGCGCAGATCGTGGAGTACGCAAGAAGCGCCCTTTCGCCCAAACCCCTTGCAGGCCGCTCGGCCATTGTCACCGCCGGTCCCACCTTTGAAGCGATTGACCCCGTGCGGGCCGTTACCAATCTTTCTTCGGGCAAGCAGGGCTATGAAGTGGCTCGGGCGCTGTCGAGCCTGGGCGCCGAGGTGACGCTTATTTCCGGCCCCACCGCCCTTGCCGCCCCATTGGGCGTTCACCGCGTCGACGTGCGCTCGGCTTGCGACATGCAGTCGGCCCTTGAAAGCGCCGCTTCCCGCATTCGATCCGAGCGCGGCCGCGAGGTCGACCTCTTTGTGAGCGTAGCCGCCGTCTGCGACTGGCGCATTCAAAACGCCTCCGAGAGCAAGCTCAAAAAAAGCGAAGCGGGACTTCCGAAACTCGAACTCACGGAAAATCCCGACATCCTTGCTACGTTTGCCGCCGCGCATCCTCAAGTCGTCTGCGTGGGCTTTGCGGCTGAAACGGAAAACGTGGCAGAACACGCCCGCGTCAAACTTGACAAAAAACACTGCGCCATGATCGTCGGCAACGATGCCCGCAAGGCGCTCGGCTCGGAAAACAATGCCCTCGTATTTGTGACGGCCGCGGGCGTCGAGTCGCTTGCTGAAATGTCCAAGGCCGCGTGTGCGCGCTCGATCGCCCTGCGCTGCGCCACCCTGCTCGGGGCCGCTCGGTAGAATGGTCTCCAACAGTCTTTAGTGCGCCTCCACCATGCCTCAGAACACGCTTGAACCCAAAAACGGCGACTTCGTACGCTACATCCAGGACCTTGAAACGATGAGTGCCGCCAGTCTCAAGGGACTGCAGATTGACGCATCCGAGAGCGACACCGGCATGATCAAGGTCAATGCCGGACTGGAAAAGACGGCCCGACGCGAGGCCGATCAGCAAAAGCGAGAGGCGCTCACTGCGACGCGTCTTAAGACACGCGCCCAGCTCATGAAGAGTTTTGGCTCGCTTCTGTCATTTGCCGGCGTCTTCGTCGTGTTCCTTGCGATTGCTGAGGAAATCGACGAAGTGGCCCCTTTGGGCATGATGCTCGTTTTTGCCGGCATCGTCTGCGCCGCGCAGGGCGCCAAGTCTTTAAAACGCCTTTCCAACAACCGATCTTAACGACCTGCATTGCTTTTATGAAGATTGATCTCAAGGTTCTTGACGAACGTGCCCGGGCGTATCTGCCCGCCTACGCCACGGCCGGGAGCGCCGGACTTGATCTGCGCGCCATTTTGGACGCCCCCGTGACGATTGAACCGGGGCAAACGATTCTCGTGCACACGGGGCTGGCCATTCACATCGGCGACCCCGGCTATGCGGCCGTGATTCTGCCCCGCAGTGGCATGGGACACAAAAAGGGCATTGTGCTCGGCAACCTTGTTGGTTTGATCGATTCGGACTATCAGGGCGAACTCATGATTTCGACCTGGAACCGCGGCACCGCACCTTTTACGCTCGAGCCCTTTGAGCGCCTTGCGCAGCTCGTGGTGCTGCCCGTCGTGCAGGCTCAGTTTAACCTTGTTGAGGATTTTGAAGCCTCTGAGCGCGGCACGGGCGGATTCGGTTCGACCGGCACGAAGTGATCCTTTTGCTTTCGAAAAAAAAACTGCCCTGAATGCTTTGGGTGCATCAGCACCAAGCCTTCAGGGCAGTTTTTCAGGCCGTTGACAACGCTCCTCAGAGCTTGGCCGTCAGTTCCTTAATGACTTCGACGGCGTCGGCTTCAAGGTAGTAGTCGCACATCTCAAAGATCGGCGCTTCCGGGTCCTTGTTGACCGCAACGATCACCTTGGAGTCCTTCATGCCGGCAACGTGCTGAATGGCGCCCGAGATGCCGAAGGCAAAATAAAGTTCAGGCGCCACGATCTTCCCGGTCTGACCGACCTGCGTCTCATTGGCGGCAAGTCCCATGTCGACAACGGCTCGGGTCGAGCCCACGGCTGCGCCCATCTTGTCTGCGAGCTCCTGCAGCGCGGCAAAACCGGCTTCGTCAAAAAGACCGCGGCCGCCGGCGCACACCCGACGGGCGGTAAGCAGGTCGGGGCGATCGCTCTTGACTTCTTCAACGCTCACAAAATCAAAGCCGCGCACGCCCGTTTGGGCGGCCACGGTTTCAATCGGAGTCTCGCCGCCAACGGCAGGAACAGCCTCAAAGGCCGTGGGGCGAACCGTAGCGAGCACCACGTCGGCCGTCGTTTTGACGGTGGCAAGCACGCCGCCCGCGTAGATGTAGCGCTTAAAGGTGTCGGGGGCGATCACGGCACACACGTCCGAGATTGCGGGCTGATCCATAAGACCGGCAAGACGCGGCATGGCAGCCTTGCCAACCGTGCCCGTAGCAAAGAGTACGTGACCAAAACCCTTGGCACGCACCAGGGCTTCAAGGGTGCGGGCAAGCACTTCAGGAAGTTGGTGCGCCAGTTCGGGCGCGTCACACAGATACACGCGCGCAACGCCCGCGATGCGGGCTGCTTCCCGAGCCACGGCCTCGCAGCCGCAGCCGGCCACCAAAAGGCTCACTTCGCCCCCGATCCGACGGGCGCATTCAAGGGTGTGGAGCGTCGAATTTTTAAGCGACGCATTGTCGTGTTCGGCAACTACAAGAATCGTCATTTTTTCCTTCTCCCGCACTCTCAGAGCACCTTGGCCTTGTTCTTCAACACATCGAGCAGCGCGTCCACGCTCTCGAGCTTGGTACCGGCGGCGCGGGCGGGCGGCTCCACAACCTCGAGGCGGGTGTTGCGGCGCGCAATGTCGCAGCCGAGTTCTTCGACGGCAATCGTTGCAACGGGCTTTTTCTTAGCCTTCATCATGTTGGGCAGCGTCACGTAACGCGGCTCAGCAAGACGCAGGTCGGCCGAGAGCACGGCGGGCAGGTCGGCCGCAACACGCATCAGCCCCGTGTCGGTTTCGCGCACGACGGTAAGGCGTGTGCCGTCGAGTTCGATCGCGCTCACGTTGATTGCAACCGGCATATCGAGCATCGCCGACACCATGGGAGCGATCTGGCCGGCGTCATTGTCGATCGCCTGCTTGCCGAACATCAGAAGGTCGGGCGTTTCGCGCCGGGCCACAGCCGCCAGCACGCGGGCCACGGCCACGGGTTCGAGCGTTTCATCGCAGACTACGTGCACTGCACGATCGGCCCCCATCGCCATCGCAACGCGCAGCGTGTCGACGGTCTTGGCGGGCCCGATCGAAACGGCCACCACCTCGTCGGCCTTGCCGGCTTCCTTAAGACGCACGGCCTGCTCGACGGCGATTTCATCAAAGGGGTTCATCGACATCTTGGCGGAAGCGATGTCGACATCGGAGTGGTCGGCAAGCACGTGCACCTTGACGTTGTAATCGACCACGCGTTTGACCGCTACAAAAATCTTCATGTTCTGGGTCCCTGTCAATTTTCAGTCGTCCGATCTGTGAGCGGCGGCGCTTTGATGTGCGCACACAGCCCCCCGAACTCGGACATTGCTTTCGTTTGGCCGCATGATTATACGGGGGAAGTTGAGCGCAAGGCATAGGGCGAAAATGCGATTTTGCCCGTCGGGGCACGACAAAAGGAGCAGGCGGCTCAAGGCGCATCTTCGCTAAAATTCGGCACTTCATCAACATATAAACCATCAGGGACAAAAAACGATCGTGACCGATGCTGTGACCGTTTTGCAGATTGACAAAGTGCAGGCCGTGGCGCTTGCCGTGTGTACCTACTATCTTGGCGTGTGGATCAAACACCGCTTTGCTGTCCTCGACAGGCTTTCCGTTCCGAGTCCCGTGGTGGGCGGCATGCTTTTTGCGGCCGTGGCGTCCACGCTCGAATATTTCGGCATTTTCAAGCTGCAGATCGACAGCACGCTGCAGACGGTGCTGATGCTCGTCTTTTTTACCACCATCGGTCTCATGGCAAGCCTGAAGGTCCTCACGCAGGGCTGCAAGGTGCTTGTCGGCTTTCTGGCGGCGGTGACCGTTTTACTGTTGCTGCAAAACGGCCTCGGCATGGGCCTGGCGGAAATGATGGGCCTTGATCGGCACTACGGTATTCTCGCGGGCAGCGTCTCGATGATGGGCGGTCTCGGAACGGCTGCTGCCTTCGGGCCCTATTTTGAGCAGACCTACGGCATCACGGGCGGCACGGGACTTGCCGTCACGGCTGCCACCTTTGGTATGGCCGTGGCGCTCTCAATCGGCGCTCCCTTTGGCGAGTGGCTCATTCACCGCTACCGCGTGGCCACGCCCAAGTTGGTTGCCTCGCCCGAACCCAAACTGCACATGCCCGACGACATGCACACCGACATTGTGCACGAGCACGCGCACGAGGCTCCCACCTTTACCGAAGAACTCATGAAGGCGGGCAGCATCATCGCCCTTGCCATGGGGCTCGGCACGGTCGTAAGCCAGTTCCTCGGCGACTTCGTCACGCTGCCCGCGTACATCGGCTCGATGATCGTTGCGGCCCTGATCCGCAACATCGGCGATTTTTCGGGCAAGTATAAGGTCGACGGCAAGGGGCTCAATGCCCTTGCCGACATCAGTCTGGTGCTCTTCGTGACGATGGCCATCAACAGCCTGAAGCTCCATGAACTGCTGCATCTGGCCATTCCGCTTGTCGTCATTTTGGTCGCGCAGACCCTACTGATGCTCATCTTTGCCTGGGCCGTCATCTTCTTTTGCTTCGGCCGCAACTATGACGCCGTCATGCTCGCGGTGGGCGGCATCGGCTTTAGCATGGGCGCTACCGCAAACGGGCTTGCCAACATGCAGGCCATGAGCGAAAAGTACGGCTCGAGCCCCAAGGCCTGGCTTATCGTCTCTGTTGTGGGGGCTTTCCTCATCGACCTTATCAACGCGCTGGCCATCATCTGGCTCGGCACGTTCTGACGACCTCGTTGTTGAACGCGCACGCGGGTCCGTGTCCGAGGCACGGCCCCGTCTCTACTTGTGGGTACAAAAGAAGCTAACGGGCGGATAAGCCAAAACTATTAAACCCGTCCGTATGATTAGCTCAGTCTTAACTAGAGGCGTTGCCTCTCAACGGAGTCATCATGAAAAAGACCCTTCTTGCTGCCCTTCTGAGCGTTGTCGGCATGCACTGCGCCGTCGCGGCCGAACCGATCGACCCGATTCAGCCCGTCAAGGTTGAAAATCCCGCGCTCGTCAATCTCGGCAAGATGCTCTTCTTTGATCCGCGCCTGTCGCGCTCGGGCTTCATTTCCTGCAACAGCTGCCACAACCTCGCTACGGGCGGCGTTGACAATCTGAAGACCAGCATCGGCGACCGCTGGGCGCAGGGCCCCATCAATTCGCCCACGGTTCTGAATTCGTTCGGTCAGATCGCCCAGTTCTGGGACGGCCGCGCCAAGACGCTTGAAGAACAGGCCGCCGGCCCCATCGCCAATCCTCTTGAAATGGCCAGCACCCATGAAATGGCCGTCAAGGTGATCGCCTCGATTCCGGGCTACGCCAAGTACTTTAAGGCCGCCTTCGGCGACGCCGGTGTCACGATCGATCGCATCACCGAAGCCATGGCCGCCTTTGAAAAGACGCTCGTCACCCCCAACAGCCGCTTCGATAAGTGGTTGAAGGGCAACAAGAAGGCCCTCACCAAGCAGGAACTGGCCGGCTACCAGCTCTTTAAGAGCTCGGGTTGCACGATGTGCCACAACGGCGAGAAGGTCGGCGGCAGCTCCTTCCAGAAGATGGGTCTGGTGCGTCCCTATGAAACGACCAACACCGCCGAAGGCGTCAAGGCCGTCTCCGGGCGCGATCAGGACCGCATGACCTTCAAGGTGCCGATCCTGCGCAATGTTGAACTCACCTACCCGTACTTCCACGACGGTGAAGCCGCCACGCTCGAAAAGGCCGTTGAGGTGATGGGCGACGTGCAGCTCGGCCGCCGCTACACCGAAAAGGAAACGGCTCAGATCGTGGCCTTCCTGAAGACGCTCACGGGCGATCAGCCCAAGATCACCTACCCGGTGCTGCCGCCGAGTTCGGCCGCAACGCCCGCCTTTGATCCCTGGGCGCCCGCCAAGAAGTAACCCTGTGCTCTTCGGTCACGTTTTCCCCCTCTCAAAGCGCTGACCGAGGCGCCGACCGACCTCGCAGAGCTCGCGTGCTTTGCGAGGTTTTTTGTCGCCCTCCGTCCTTTGGAAGTAGTACCAAAGAACGATTCACTTGCATTCCCAATCGCCCGCATTTGTGCGACAATCTGCCTCGCCTTGGCGGCCCGCGGACGACTTTACCGATGCGTCCCGCCGTTTCGGCCGGCACCCCTTTGCTCCGCCCCTGTCGGCGTTGAGCTGCTGCGTGATAGCGGTTTCGGCCGATGTTGCCCGTTTTTGTTGTTTTTTTCGTTATTTCAACTTTTTTCGGAGCACACCATGCTTAGCGACATTGAAATTGCCCAGTCTGCCAAACTCAAGCGCATCGACGCCCTGGCGCACGAATGGGGTCTTGAAGACGACGAATTCGAACCCTACGGCTGGGACAAGGCCAAGGTGAGCCTCAAAGCCGACCGCAAGCCCGCCGGCAAGCTCATTCTCGTCACCGCCACGAGCGGTATGCCCGCCGGCTCGGGCAAGACCACCACCTCGATCGCCCTTGCCCAGGCCATGAACCGCCTCGGCAAAAAGGCCGTGCTCGCGCTGCGCGAACCGTCCCTGGGCCCTGTCTTCGGCATGAAGGGGGGCGCTGCGGGCGGCGGCTACTCACAGGTGCTGCCGATGGAATCGATCAACCTGCACTTTACGGGGGACCTGCACGCCATCACCGCGGCCAACAACCTCATTGCCGCGCTCATCGACAATGCCCGCCATCAGCGCCAGATCGACCTGAAGGAAGTGACCTGGAAGCGAGTTCTCGACGTCAACGACCGTCAGCTGCGCTTCATCGTCTCGGGTCTTGGCGGTTCGGCCAACGGCACGCCTACGGAAACGGGCTTTGACATTACCGTTGCAAGCGAACTTATGGCCGTGCTGTGCCTTGCCAACGGCGAAGCCGATCTGCGCGAGCGGCTCGATCGACTCGTGCTCGGCATCAAGCGCGACGGCACGCCCTTTACCTGCAAGGAGCTCGGCGCTACGGGTTCGGTGATGGCTCTGCTTTTGGACGCCATGAAGCCCAACATGGTGCAGACCCTTGAAGGCACGCCCGCCTTCATTCACGGCGGTCCCTTCGCGAACATCGCTCACGGCTGCAACTCGATCGCCGCGACCCGTGCGGCTCTGACGCTCGGCGAATACGCCATCACGGAAGCGGGCTTCGGATCCGATCTCGGTGCGCAGAAGTTCTACGACATCAAGTGCCGTCACGCCGGCCTCAAGCCCGCGGCCGTGGTGCTCGTCACGAGCCTTAAGGCCCTCAAGTGGCACGGCGGCGTTGCTCTGCCCGAAATCGGCAAGCCCAACATGGAGGCTTTGAAGAAGGGGCTTTGCAACCTCGACGCGCACGTTGCCAACCTCAAGGCCTTCGGCCCGGAAATCGTGGTGTCGATGAACCACTTTGCCAATGACCCCGAAGACGAAATCGAAGTGCTGCGTGCGCGCTGCACCGAGCTCGGCGTACGCTTTGCCATTTCCGACGGCTTCGCTCTGGGCGGCAAGGGTGCTGAAGCGCTTGCCAAGGAAGTGTTTGAAGCCGCTGCCGGTGAACCCGTTGCCCTCAACTACACGAGTGAAGCCGACGACCCCGTGCTCGTCAAGATTGAAAAGATCGCCAAGCGCGTCTACGGCGCAGGCAGCGTGTCGCTCTCGGACGCCGCCCGCAAGGACCTCAAGGCCATCACCGACATGGGCTTTGACAAGCTCCCCGTGTGCATCGCCAAGACGCCCTTCTCGCTGACGGCCGATCCCAAGGCTCTGGGTGCTCCCAAGGGGTTCGATCTGCCCGTGCAGCGTCTGATCCTCAACGCCGGCGCCGGCTTTGTGGTCGTGACGACGGGCGCCATCATGCGCATGCCGGGTCTGCCCAAGGCCCCCGCTGCCTACAATATCGACGTCAAGGACGGCAAGATCACCGGTCTCGCCTAATCCGACACTCCCCCAGTCGGGCTCAGCTTCGAGCCCGACAGGACGCACGAAACAAACGCCCGAGCTGACGGACAACTCGGGCGTTTTTCGTGCGCCTGCGGTTAGCCTCAATCCGGGCTCAGATGTAGCGGCAGACGTGGTCGACCGCAATATCCGAAAAGCCGAAACTTTCGGCCTTGGTGGTGCGGCCCGAGGCGACCTCGAGGACTTCGCTCAGAATCATTCGGCCGGCCTCACTGATCGTCTGCGTGCCTTCGATAATGCCCGAGACGTCGACGTCCATGTTGTCGCGCATGCGTTGGGCGGTTTCACGATTGCCCGTTACCTTCAGAACGGGCGCCAGGGCGTGGCCGGTGGGAGTTCCCCGCCCCGTCGTAAAGACGACGAGCGTGGCGCCGCCCGCAATCATGCTTGTCACCGAGCTGATGTCGTACCCCGGGGTGTCCATGATGAGCGCCCCCTTCTTTGTGGGGCGAACGCCTTCGGCGAGCACTTCCACCACCGGCCGCGTGCCGCCCTTTTTAATGCACCCCAGACTCTTTTCTTCGATGGTCGACAGGCCGCCCGCCTTGTTGCCCGGCGTGGGCTGTCCGGCGCGGCAGTCTTGACCCGCGAGGGCAAGGTGCTTTTCATACTCTTCGCAAATGCGGATGATCTGATCGTGGATTTCGGGCGTGGCACCGCGCCGGGCCAGGATGTGTTCGGCACCGATGAATTCCACCGTCTCGCTCATCATGGTGGTGCCGCCCGCGTCGACAATAAGGTCGGCCGCTTCGCCGACGGCCGGATTGGAGGCAATGCCGCTCGTCGCGTCCGAGCCGCCGCATTCAATGGCAACGAAAAGATCCGACAGCTCGCACAGCTCGCGCTTGACGAGGCTTGCCTGCTCAACCATCTGCCGCGCCGCTTTCACGGCGAGTGCCGCGGTATTGACCGTGCCGCCCTCTTCCTGAATGCCGAAGGAAACGATGGGCTTGTCGGTGAGTTTTTCAAGCTTTTCGCGCAGCTGACGGTGGCCCACCGTCTCGCATCCGAGACCGATGATGACCACGCCGTAGACATTGGCGTTCAGAGCAAACCCGGTCAGAATGCGCTGCGTCAGCTCCGTATTGGCGGCCACGTCAGAGCAGCCCACGTTGATGATGACATTGACGGCCCCCTTGACCTGAGAGGCCACAAGGCGGCAGGTTTCCGACGCGCAGGCGCAGGCAGGAAGAATCAGCACGTGATTGCGCACGCCCACCGAGCCGTCGGGACGGCGATAGCCAAGAAACTGCATGTTCTTCCTCCTTTTAGTTGCGAATCAGGTATTCGTCAGCGTAGGCACGCGGCTGGCTGGCGATGTTGACGTCGTTGGCAAGTGCGCCGCGGGCAATAGGCGCCGCAGCGCGGCCGATCACTTCGCCGTACTTGAGAATTTCTTCGCCTTGAGCGACGGCGCAAAGCGCAATCTTGTTGCAGAAGGTGATCGCTGAAAGGGCGACAACTTCGTCGGTAGTTCCGTCCGGTCGCGTCACAACGACGGTTTGACCGACCTCAACCGGGGTTGTGCAGACCGCGATGTTGTCGCGCGCATGAAGTTGAATGGCTCTGCAGGGCATGGCAATGGCTCCCAAAGGAAAAAATGCGGGTAAAAAACTTCCCCTCGACCTCGTAGGCGAGTCTAAAAAGTTCGGCCTCGGCGGTCAACGGCAATCAGGCTCCAAGAGGGCCTCGCGACTGAACGGACACTCACTGCAGCGCGCACGAACAGGCATGCTGGTATTCCACAAAATCAAACACTTATCCCTACACCAATCGACGTTCTACGACATTGTCCCTAGGGTGCGAAAAAGGGCAAAAATCATCTTCAGTTGTTACGGTTTTGCCTCTTGGTTGCAATTTGAAACAGTCGGAACGATTGCGACACCCCCTTGGGAATCGACTTTGATACGCTTGCCTCACATCAAGGACTGAGGTGTTTGTCTTACCTCTCTTCAGGTAGCCCCCTCCTTGAATGCAACGAAATTGTGTGGAATTCGTTCTAGGTAGTATGACCGCCATGCCACAAATTCTCTTTGTCCATTCCAGCGTTCTGTCCGGCGAAGTTTCGGCCCCGAACCAGGGCAATGACACCCGCAGAATGGCCCGCATTCTTAAAAACCGCATTAAGGGTCAGGGCGTGCGCATCGTCGATCGCGACATCGCTGCGCGTCCCCCCATGATGGTCGATCAGAACTTCGTGCACGCGGCCAACACCGCCGCCCCGCTGCGCACCTGCGCTCAGTCCGAGCGCCTCAAGGAGTCCGACGAGTTGGTCGACGAAGTGCTCAAGTCCGACGTCATCGTTCTCTCGTGCCCGATCTACCGCAACGGCGTTCCCGCACCGCTGCGCGCCTGGGTGCGCAATATCGTGCGTCCCGGCATGACCTTTAATACGGTCGAAGGCAAAAAGCGCACGATGCACTACGGGCTGCTGCACAACAAAATGTTCGTGCTGCTGCAAAGCGCGCATGAAGAAAGCGCCAACGGCGACGTTTTCAAAGCGGCTTCCAACGGGCAAGACGCGCCCGAGCTTGCCGTCACCGATACTCTCTCGCGGCTCGGAGTACACAACATCGCCCGCGTGAGCGTCAGAACCGACCCGGCCGACAAGATGCACTATGCCCGCAGCTGGGCGCAGTGCGAGGGCGACATCGCCAGTGTGGCCGAACGCCTCAAAACCCGTTGGCGCGACCAACGCTGCGACGCCTGAAAAAAGATTGTCCCTGCTTTCGGCACCTTGCTTCAACGCAAAGTGCCGCTTTTTTGCGTCCCGCCACTCTGGCAAACTCCTGTAACATTTCAAAGTTGTCAACTTGCGCGGAGTTATCGGCGTGGACCTCCTTACCAACCCCATCATTGTTTCCGTCATCCTTCTGTGCGTTTTGTGCCTGGTCAAGGTCAACGTGCTCATTTCCCTCATTCTGGCGGCCGTCGTTGCCGGTCTTGGCGGGGGACTGGGCATCACCAAGACGATGAGCGTGCTCACGGACGGCTTTTCAAGCAACGCCACAACGGCGCTCTCGTACATTCTTCTTGGCACCTTCGCGGTGGCCATTGCACGCACGGGCCTGATGCACATGCTCGTGTCGTGGCTCAGTCGCCACATGGCCTCTCGCCCCGTGCTTTTTTGCCTGGTCATCGCCTTCATCAGCTGCCTGTCGCAAAACGTGGTACCGGTGCACATCGCCTTCATTCCGCTCTTGATTCCGCCGCTTCTGACGCTCATGAACAAGATGCGTCTTGACCGCCGCGCCGTCGCCTGCTCGCTCGGCTTCGGCCTGACGGCCCCCTACATCGCGCTGCCCGTCGGGTTCGGCCTGATCTTCCAGGGCATCGTGGCCGACAGCATGACCTCAAGCGGCATGAAGACGACCGTTGCCGACGTGACGTCCGTGGCGTGGATCCTGGGCCTGGCGATGCTCGCGGGCCTGCTTTTTGCCGTCTTCGTGCTCTACCGCAAGCCGCGCGACTATGCCGCAGGGGAAGTCACCACGTTCGTTGAAATCGATGAAGACGCTGCGCGCTTTAACGTTCGCCACGCCGTCACGCTCGTAGCCATCGTCCTGGCGGTCGTCGTGCAGCTCACGCTCGACTCGCTCCCCCTAGCTGCGCTCATTGGCCTTGGCGTCATGATGCTCGGCAAGGCGTTCCGCTTTAACGATCTCAACAACCACATCTCGGGCGGCATCTCGATGATGGGGCTCATTGCCTTCGTGATGCTGGTGGCGGGCGGCTACGCGGCCGTGCTCAAGCAGACAGGGGCGGTCAATGACCTCGTCTCGGGCGTCGTGCCCTTCATCGGCTCGAACAAGCTTGCCGCGGCAACGATGATCACCGTGATCGGTCTCATCGTGACCATGGGCATCGGTACGAGTTTCGGCACGGTGCCGATTCTGGCGGTGATCTACGTGCCGCTGTGCTCAGCCGTGGGCTTTTCGCTTCCCGCCACGGTTCTGCTGATGACCGCCGCGGGCGCCTTGGGCGACGCCGGGAGCCCGGCTTCAGACAGTACGCTGGGACCGACGAGCGGTCTGAATGCCGACCGCATGCATGACCACATCTGGGATACCTGCGTGCCGACCTTCCTTATCTACAACGTGCCGCTGATGGTCGCCGCCATTCTGGGCGCCCAGTTCCTCTGATCCGTTGTTCGCCGCGCCGCCCTCTCGGGCGGCGTTGCTCTTTTGGAGAATTGCCAAATGCGCCTCAGTGTCATTACGCTTTGTCTGGGTCTACTCGCACAATCGGCAGCAGCTGCTGAAACGTTGGAAACCGCAGTCGCCAACCACATGACGGTGCCCTATGTCCTAACGCTCGAAGGCCCGGCACCTCGTCACGTTGCCGTCCTCTATCCGGGCGGCGACGGTGTCGTAGCACCGCACATCAAACCCAACGGGCGCCTTGCCTACAAGAAAAAGCCCAACTTTCTCGTGCGCACGCGCGCGCTTTTGGTCGACAAAGAGACGGCGGCAGTGCTCACCGATGCAGTTCCCGATGCCGAGCGCTTCAAGGTCCTTGCCGCCGACATTAAGCGTCGCTTTCCCAAAGCGCGCATCTACGTGATTGGCACGAGTCGCGGCACGGACACCTCCATGCATCTGGCGCGCAAAGTCGACGGCATGGTGGACGGCTTCGTGCACACCTCCTCCCTCGCGACCATTCAACACTTTGATCCCCGCGGCCTCAAATCCCGCCAACTGCTGATTCACCACAAGTACGACGCCTGCAAGGCGACGCCCTA
>CAMAHM010000022.1 GCA_945834535.1 uncultured Sutterella sp.
CTATGAAAACAATTCGAACGCTTCTTGCAACCGCTCTGATTGCTTCGCTTTCGGCCGCCGCACTCGCCCAGACGGCGAGTGTCCCCGCCTACACGCCCGCCGAGTGGTCGGCCGTCATGCGCGCTCTGCCCGCAGCCGACGCCAAAGCGGGGAGCGCCCTGCACACCCAGCGCTTTTGCTCGGGCTGCCACGGCCCCATGGGGCTCATGGATGCCGGCGCCACTCCGAACATTGCCGCGCAGCCCGTTGAAGTGACCGTCAAGGCCCTCTTTGACTACCGCACCGACCGCCGCAAGGGCAACGGTCCGGCCGCCATGATGACCAACATGACCAAGATGCTCACCGACGCGGACATCGTCAACCTTGCCGCGCACTATGCGTGCCTGCCCGCTGCCAAAGCCGATGCCAAGGCAAAGGCTCAGATGACGGGTGACAAACTCGCTCAAGCCCGCCGGCTGGAGAAAAAGGGGGATGCCGCACGCATGATCACGCCCTGCGGCGCCTGCCACGGCTACAGTGCTGCGGGCAACCCCAACCTCAAGGTTCCCGTGCTCCACGGTCAACTTTCGGGCTATCTTGAAGCCACGCTCAGGCACTACCGCTCGGGCGAGCGTACGGCCGACATCCTGTCGGAAATGCGCTTTTTTGCCAAGTCGCTCACCGACGAGGAAATCGCACTTTTGGCGGCCTATTATGCTTCTATGGACTCGGTTGCCCGCCCCGAGGGCTGCGCTGAAACGTCCGCCAAGTAGCCAAAGCTCCGACGGCCCGCGTACCGCACCGCACTTGGCGGGCATGTGGGCCGACGGATTGGGCTAGAATCCATCCATTCCACTTTTTGGAGACCCTTGCGTCATGTACAAACGTATTCTGGTACCTACCGACGGCTCTCCCCTTTCGATCGAAGCCGTTCGCGGGGCCGCCCGCTTTGCCAAGCCGCTTGGCGCAAGCGTGGTGTTGCTCACCGTGATTGAACCGTACAGCTACACGTCGCTGTCCGAGTACCGCCCCGAATCGATTGATGACTACGACGAACGCATGCGTCAGGTCGCCGGTGATCGACTGGCCGATGCGCGCAACATCTTTGATGAAGCGCAGGTGCCCTGCGAAGTCGTCGCCGTCAAGAGCTTTACGCCGTCCGAGGCCATCATCGATGCCAGCGAAAAGCACAACTGCGACTGCATCTTCATGGCAAGCCACGGCCGTCAGGGCCTTGCAGCCGTGCTTCTGGGCAGCGAAACCCAGAAGGTGCTGACGCACTCGAAGCTCCCCGTCATGGTTTATCGTTGATCACCGACTCAACGTCAATCCATTTAGGCCGACTCCCTGCACAAGCGGAGCCGGCTTTTGCTTGAATATCCTTTGGAGACCCTCAATGTCCGAACTCGATGATCTGAAGGCCGAAATGGACGCGGCCAATCTCTACACCGAGACCATTGTGACCGACCGCAAGATGGGCGCCATGCGCGTTTTAAAGCCCATCACCGCCGACGGAGAACCCGATCTCACCCGCAAGAGCCTTTTCATGGGCGAAGTGCAGATCATGACCCAGATGGGCCCGCTGCCGATCTCTTTTGAAATCGAAGCCGACACCATGGCCGAAGCTGTGGCCAAGTACGGCGAATCGGCCAAGCTCGGCGTACAGAAGACGATTGAACGACTGCAGCAGATGCGACGCGACGCGGCCAGCAAGATCGTCACGCCCGGCTCGCCCGGATTCGGCGTGCCCGGCATGGGCGGCACGGGCGGCAAGATCCAGATGCCCTAAAAAGTACCGGACAGCCGCAAAAAAAACCGAAGGACGGAAAATTCCACCTTCGGTTTTTTGTTGTGCGTCCCGCTGATCGGCGCACAAACAAAAACCGATGCGCTCCAAAGCGGAGAACATCGGTCCTTGAAAGCATCCGATCAAGTCGTCAGCGCGGATTAGCGCAGCTTGACTTCCTTGAACTGAACATGCTTGCGGGCAACCGGGTCGAACATGCTGCGTTCGAGCTTGCCCGTGGAATTCTTCTTGTTCTTGGTCGTGGTCACAAAGTAACCCGTGCCGGCAGTAGATTCCATCTTGATGATTTCGCGTGCACCCTTTGCCATGGTTCAATCTCCTAAATTAGATTTCGCCGCGGGCGCGGAGATCCGCGAGAACCGCATCGATACCGACCTTGTCGACAGTGCGCAGGCCAGCCGTCGTCAAACGCAGGCGGACCCAACGGTTTTCACTTTCGACCCAGAAACGACGATACTGCAGGTTCGGCATGAAACGACGCTTGGTCTTGTTGTTCGCGTGCGAGACTTGATGGCCGACCATCGGCGCCTTGCCGGTGACTTGACACACTCGTGCCATCGCTAACTCCCGTATAAGTTAAAAGTTAAAACGCTTCACGCCTCGCTTAACGTACAGCGTGAGCGCGAAAATTCCAAAGAAGATGATTATACGACAAAAAACGTCCCTTTGCCAAATATTCTTTCGGCAATGCTTACAGGACGTTGTATCCGCATAGAACCCGTGCGGCCTTGACGTTGATTTAAAACAGCTTTTCAGCCAAACGTCCGAGCACTCGGACTGTCATGCGTTTGTCGCAGGGGGCGTATTGTACTGAAATTTTTTACAAGGTTCCAATTTCGAAGCCGCGCAAAGTGTGTTCGCGCCGCCCGCTCCCGTTAGAATGCCTGACTACGCCCGCCTGTCGGGCCCCGCTACCTTTTGACGAGACAAGTTCCATGCAGATCACTCTTGCGCAGCCGCGCGGGTTTTGCGCCGGCGTCACGCGCGCCATCACGATTGTCGAGCGCGCCATTGAAGTTTTCGGCGCCCCCATCTACGTGCGTCACGAAATCGTCCACAACCGTACCGTCGTCGAGCAGCTTCGAAGCCGCGGCGCGGTCTTTGTCGACGATCTGAGCTGCGTGCCCGAGGGCGCCACGCTCGTCTTTTCCGCTCACGGCGTGCCGCAGAGCGTTGTGCGCGAGGCACAGGCCCGACACCTGTCGGTCTTTGACGCCACCTGCCCGCTGGTGACCAAAGTGCACCGCGAAGTGGTCAACATGCGCCGCAACGGCAAAAAGCTCATCATGATCGGCCACGCGGGCCACCCCGAGGTCGAAGGCACCATGGGGCAGGTCGAAGACGGCATTCGCCTTATTCAGAGCGCCGCGGATGTGCGCGGGCTTACCGAAGAAGGCAGCGGGGAGAATCTTGCATTCGTCAGCCAGACCACGCTTTCGGTGGATGACGCGCGCGAAGTGATTGACGCGCTCAAGGCCCGCTATCCCGCCATTCACGAACCCAAAAAGAGCGACGTCTGCTACGCCACGCAAAACCGTCAGGACGCTGTCAAGCGACTCGCGCGCGAAGTTGAGGTCATCCTCGTCATCGGTTCGGTGACGAGCTCCAATTCCAACCGTCTGCGCGAAGTGGGGGAACGCGAAGGCGCCAAGGCCTACCTCATCGACTCGGCCGACGACCTTCAAAGCAGCTGGTTCGACAACGTCTCGCGTGTGGGCATCACCGCGGGCGCCTCGGCTCCCGAATTTCTCGTGCAGGGCGTTCTTGCCTGGATGAAGAGCCGCTTTGACGACGTCGTGGTGCATGAATACGAAGGCTCGGAGCGCGCCGTGCAGTTCCCCATGCCCAAGGGCCTGTGGCAAAGCGACGTGGATTCGGTCGCAGGAGACGAGCAATGACGACTCACTGCAGTGACAATTTCACATGCACCGTAAGCGCCCCTTTCGGCAGCATTGAACTCTGCGCAAACGCCGCGGGCCTCACCCGCATCCGCCCGGCGCTGCATTACTCGGTAAGCGACGCCCCCGCCGAGCCCCTTGAGGTTTGGGCCGAGTGTCTGGAAAACTATCTGATGAACGGCGTCGGCCCGACGCCCGAGATGACGGACGCGCTTTTTGCCGCCCCCGGCATGGCGCCCCTCTCGCCCTTTGCCCGCTCCGTACTGCGGGCCGTGAGCGCCGTCCCCTGCGGCCAAATCGTCACCTACGGTGACATCGCCCAAGCTGCAGGCGCCCCCGACGCGGCCCGCGCCGTCGGCCGGATTCTGGCCGCCAACCCCTTCCCCATTCTGATTCCCTGCCACCGCGTGATGTCGGCTCAGGCCGTGCGCGCGATCGATCTCACCCAGCCGGCCACGCTCAACGGCGCGGCCTATATGGGAGAAGCAAGTCTTACGCCCGTGGCAGCCTGGCTCAGAATGCATGACTTTTCCTTTGCTGTTTAACCATGAGCAAATCCAAACACGAATCAGCCTCCCCCGCCACCGTCTGGCTCAAAGCCCACAAGGTCGAATTCACCGAAATGAGCTACGACTATATCGAGCACGGCGGCACGGCCCGCGCCGCCGAGCAGCTCGGCCTCGACCATCACTGCGTCATCAAGACGCTGATCATGCAGAACGAAGCAGCCAAGCCCCTTGTTGTACTCATGCACGGCGATCGGGAGGTGAGCGTCAAAAATCTTGCCCGACAGATCGGCTGCAAGTCCGTCGAACCTTGCAAACCCGAGCAGGCGCAGCGCAATTCGGGCTACATGGTCGGCGGCACCAGTCCCTTTGGCACGCGCAAAGCGATGCCCGTCTACGTTGAACGCACAATCGTCGACATGCCTGAGATCTACATCAACGCAGGCCGTCGCGGCTTTCTCGTCAAAATCCGCGGCAGCGTACTCACCGATATCCTCAAGGCCGTGCCCGTCGACGTGGCCATCGACCATCACTGACAAGGATTGCCCCCCGTGAATCTTCCCTTTGAATGCAAAGTCGGTCTGCGCTACACCCGCGCCGGTCGTCGAGGGCGCCGCAAGGACGGCTTCATGAGCTTCATTTCGGGCATCTCGATTGCCTCCATTGCCGTCGGCGTCATGGCGCTCATCGTCGTACTCTCGGTCATGAACGGCTTTCAAAAAGAAGTGCGCGACCGCATGCTGAGTGTGCTCTCGCACGCCGAAGTGCTCAGTCTCTCGGGCCCGGTGACCGATTGGCAGCGCACGTACGAAGACATCGCCGCCCAAGAAAAAAGCATCGTCGCAGGCGCCCCCTTTGTGGCCGGTCAGGGACTGCTTTCCACCGGCCGCGCCGTCAAGGGCACCATGGTCCGCGGCATTGATCCTGCACGCGAGGGCTCGGTGAGCGAGCTCGTACACACCACGATGCAAGGTTCGATTCAGGATCTCAAGCCGGGAAAATTCGGCGTCATTCTGGGCACGGATCTGGCGCGCGCCCTGGGCGTTCGGCCCGGCGACAAGGTCACGCTCATCGTGCCGCAGGGCAACATGACGCCCTCGGGCTTTGTGCCGCGCATGAAGCAGATGACGGTGACGGCACTTTTAAATTCCGGCCACTACGAATTTGACAGCACACTGGCGCTCACGCACCTCGAAGACGCCGCCGTGCTCTTTCGCACAGGCGGCCCCACGGGCGTACGGCTGCGTTTGGCAGACATGTTCGATGCCCCTGCGGCGGTTGAACACATCAACACCATGCTCCCTGCGGGATGGTACGCCCGCAGCTGGACGCAGCAAAATCGCACCTGGTTTGCCGCCGTTCAGGTCGAAAAGCGCATGATGGCCGTTATTTTGTTCCTCATCGTGCTCGTGGGCGCCTTCGGCCTTGTTTCCACGCTCGTGATGACCGTCACCGAAAAGCAGTCCGACATCGCCATTTTGCGCACGCTGGGCGCGAGTTCGGGCTCAATCATGCGCATCTTCATGATTCAAGGCTGCATCGTGGGCGCCGTGGGCGTGGCGCTCGGCGTCGGCCTGGGGCTTGCGATTGCCTGCAATCTGGAAACCATCGTCGGCACGATCGAAGCGATTTTCGGCGTGCAGTTCCTGCCGCGCGAAATCTACTTCATCAGCCAGATGCCCTCCGACCCGCGTGCCACGGACATTATTCCGATCGCCCTCTTCAGTTTCCTCATGAGTCTGGCGGCCACACTGTACCCCTCGTGGCGCGCTTCGAAAATTCATCCCGCCGAGGCCCTTCGCTATGAGTAATACACTGCCGGCCGCCGCGCTTGAAGCCGACGGCATCGTCAAATCCTTCGACGACGGCGCAGGCCGCGTCGTGCACGTGCTCACGGGAGTGAGCTTTCGACTGGAAGTCGGCCAAATCGGCGCCGTCATCGGCGCCTCGGGCTCGGGAAAATCAACCCTGCTGCAAATTCTCGGCGGACTTGATGCGGCCGACGCGGGCACGGTGACGATTGCCGGCCGCACGCTCTCAAAGCTGTCGGACACGGCGCTGGGCGAGCTGCGCAACAAATCGCTCGGCTTTGTCTACCAGTTTCACCACCTGCTGCCCGAATTCACGGCTCTTGAAAACGTCGCCATGCCGCTCATCATCGGCAAGGTGCCGCAAGCCGAGGCTCTTGCACGCGCCCGTGCGGCGCTCGAAACGGTCGGGCTCGCAGAGCGCCTTGAACACCTTCCGAGCCAGCTTTCGGGGGGCGAGCGGCAGCGCACCGCCATCGCCCGCGCCATGGTGACGCACCCGGCCTGCATTCTGGCTGACGAACCGACGGGCAACCTCGACCACGAGACGGCAGGCGAAATCTTCGACTGCCTCGTCGATCTGGCGCGCCGCGAAAAGTGCGCCGTGCTGATCGTCACGCACGACAGAGAACTTGCGGGCAAATGCGACCGAATTCTGCAGCTTGAAAACGGACGCATTCTCGTCCAGAAATAGCCATGCCGCCGGCCGTTGTCGACACACACTGCCACTACTTTTCCGAAACGACGCCCGAAGAGGCGCGCCGCCTCATCGCGCGAGCCCGAAGCGTCGGACTCACGCAGGCTCTTGTGTGCTCTGCCCGCATCGGGGAGCTTGCGTACGCGGCTGACGGAGCGATCGGCGAGGGACTCGCGTTTGCGCTCGGCGTGCACCCCTTTGACGCGTACATTCCCGTTGACGAGGCTCTTCACACGCTCGAAGACGAAGTCAGTCGCAGAAAGGCTTCTCCCCTCTTTGCCGCCGTCGGTGAAATCGGACTCGACTTTCGCAAAAACGTGCTTGCCGGCATCGCAGAGCGGGCGGGCATTACCCCCGACGAAGCCAAAGCGAGGCAGATCGACCTCTTTGTGCGCCAGCTTTCCCTTGCCCGCCGCCTTGATCTGCCCGTCTCGGTGCACGCCGTCCATGCCGCCGGCGCCCTGCTGACGGCTTTGGAAAGCGTCCCCGGCGTACGGGGCGTCATTCACGCCTACAACGGGTCCCTTGAAACCGCCCGTCGGCTCACAGGGCTCGGATTTAAGCTCGGTTTCGGCGGGGCGCTCGCTCGCCCCAACGCTCAAAAACTTCGCGACCTTCTTGCCGCGCTCGATGCAACCGACTGGGTGCTTGAAACCGACTGCCCGTGGATGCCCGCACCCGATGCGCTCTCAGGCGAGCGCCGTGCTCGTTCCGAGCCCGCCGACATCGTGCGCATCCTCAGCGCGGCCGCTGCGGCGCGCGGCCTGACGCCCGAGTCGGCGGCCCTTGAGGCGCTTGGCAACACGCATCAGGCGATCCCCGCGCTTGTGCCAAAAAAACTTGCCTGAAAGAGCCCCGTTTTGGGCTATCATGTTTTGTTATGCGCCTTGGCAAACACTCCGCCTGCGCGCGGGCGGCGCACACCAACACTTTATGGGAGCCCCAAATGTCAACTAACAACGTCGTTGTTGCCGTCATCGGACTGGATCAGCCCGGAATCATTGCCTGCGTCTCGTCCGTGATGACGCGTCTGGGTTGCAACATCGTCGAGATGACGCAATCGACGCTGCACAGTCAATTCGCCGGCATTTATCTTGTCCGCAAGCCCGCAGAACTTTCCAACGATGCGCTCAACGAAGAAATCGTCAGCGCCGTGACGGCCAAACGCTTCAAGCTCGGCATCGTCACCCGCGATTACGAAGAGCCCGCTCCGCATGCGCAGTCCGTCGAACCCTTCGTGGTGAGCGTCTACGGGCCGGACCGCAACGACATCGTCGGCACCTTTGCGCACATGTTCGGCGAACAAAAGATCAACATCGAGGCTCTGCGCGCATTTCCCATCGGCGACGGCAGCTCCATGCAGGTGTTTGAAGTCTCGGTTCCCGCCGACCTTGACACCCGCAGTTTTCATCGGATGATGATCGACCGGGCCAAGGCCATGGGCCTGAATCTGACGATGCAGCACCGCGCCATTTTTGAAGCCGTGCACCGCGTCAACATCGTCTGAGGCCCGCCTCGCTCCGTTTTTCGATCCGCTCGCTTTTTACGCCACCTGGAGACCCACAACCATGCTCACCGACCGCGAGGTCCTTTCGACCATCAACATGCTGCGCAGCGAACACCTCGACGTGCGCACCGTTACGCTCGGCATCAATCTCTTTGACTGCGCCAGCCACGACTTTGACGTCTTTGAAGTCAAGCTGCGCAGCAAAATCCGCAAGTACGCCAAGCGCCTTGTGGAAACGTGTGATGCCGTGGGCGACCGCTACGGCATCCCCGTCGTCAACAAGCGCATTTCGATCAGCCCGATGGGCACCGTGGGCGCCTCGTTCTCGCGCGACCAGATGGTGCGCGCCTGTCAGGTTCTTGACGAATGCGCCAAGGAAGTGGGCGTCGACTTCATCGGCGGCTTCGGTGCGCTCGTTGAAAAGGGCATCACCCCGGGTGAGCGCAACCTCATCGATTCTCTGCCCGAAGCGCTTGCCACCACCGATCGCATCTGCTCGTCGATCAACGTGGGCTCAACCAAGAGCGGCATCAACATGGACGCCGTGAGCCTGATGGGCCGCAAGATCGTGGAAGTCGCGCAGGCCACGGCCGACCGCGACGGCATCGGCTGCGCCAAGCTCGTCGTCTTTTGCAATATTCCCCAGGACGTTCCCTTCATGGCCGGCGCCTATCTGGGCGTGGGTGAGCCGGACGTCGTGATCGACGTGGGCGTCTCGGGCCCGGGTGTGGTCAACAAGGCTCTGCAGCGCGCCATCGCCGAAAGCGGCCGCCGTCTTACGCTCTCGGAAATTGCCGAAGTCATCAAGCACACCGCCTACAAGGTGACCCGCGTGGGTGAGCTGATCGGCCGCGGCGTGGCCAAGGAAATGAACATCCCCTTCGGCGTGGCGGACCTGTCGCTTGCGCCTACGCCTGCGGTAGGCGACTCGGTCGGTGAAATCTTCCAAACGCTCGGGCTCTCGTCGATCGGCGCCCCCGGCTCGACCGCCGTTTTGGCCATGCTCAACGACGCCGTGAAAAAGGGCGGCGTCTTTGCCTCGGGCCACGTGGGGGGCCTGTCGGGCGCCTTCATTCCCGTGTCCGAAGACAGCGCCATCGAAGCGGCCGCACGCACGGGCGAACTCACGATGGAAAAACTCGAGGCCATGACCTGCGTGTGCTCGGTGGGCCTGGACATGATCGCTCTGCCCGGCGACACCAGTGCCGAAACCATTGCCGCGATGATCGCCGACGAGGCGGCCATCGGCATGATCAACAGCAAGTCCACCGCCGTGCGCGTGATTCCCGTGCCCGGCAAGAAGGTGGGCGACGTGGCCGTGTTCGGGGGCCTGTTGGGTGAAGCGGCCATTATCCGTGCGCCGGGCGGCGCCGCTGCCGACTCGTCGAGCTTCATCGAGTTCGGCGGCCGCATTCCCGCTCCGATTCACTCGCTCAGAAACTGATCGCTCCCGATGGCGTGTCCGATCTCCTCGGACACGCAGCGCACCAAGGGCATCCGCATCGCGCGGGTGCCTTTTTTTGCGCCCCGCAAGAGCGTGACGAGGCCCGCCTTGACCGAGGACGCAACAAGCGAAAAAAAAGGTGCATTTTCTTTGGCTTTTTTCGCTCTCGGCCCCCTCGCGTGCGCTAACATAGAAGCAGGAAAACACGGTGCTGCATCGACCGTGCGGCACACGGGTTCACTCCTGAAACACAGCGTTGGACGGACGTTCCGTCTTCTTTTGAAAAGGGGTTTGATTTATGAAGATTCTCGTTCCTATCGACGGCAGCACCTATAGCGACAACTCGCTTGCTTTCGTGGCGTCGCGTACTTCGCTGCTCGGTCAGAACCCGCAGATCGAACTTCTTGTTGTTCTCGATCCTCTGCCTGCCCGTGCAGCCCGCCTCGTCGGCAAGGATTCTCTGAAGCGCTACTACGAAGAAGAAGCCGACAAGATTTTTGCACCGGCCCGCAAGTTCCTTAAAAAGCACAGCATTGCGGCCACTGAAAGCTTCCTTCTGGGCAACCCTGCCGAGAAGATTGCCGAAGAAGCCGGCCGCATGGATGCCGACCTCATCGTGATGGGTTCGCGCGGCCGTACCGCAATGGCCGGACTCTTTTTGGGTTCCGTGACCAACGGCGTGCTGGCGCGCACCAAGCATCCGATTCTCATCGTGCGCGACAAGAACCCGCCCGAAAGCGACGGCATGCGCGTGGGCGTGTGCGTGGACGGCTCCAAGTTCGGCTCGGCCGCCGTCAAGTACGCCATCCGCAATCCCGAACTCTTCGGTGAAGGGGCCAAGTTCTACATCATCAACGTGACAAGCGACTACGCCGGCGCCATCATGCCCGACATGGCCGGCATGGCCCTCCCGGCACTGTCGGAAGCCGAAGTCGTCGAGTTGCAGAAGAACGAATTTGAAGAAGCTCTCGCCTCTGTTCGTCCGCTTCTTGCCAAGGCCGGCATCGCCCCCAAGGAAGTGTGCCTCGTCGGCAACCCGGGTGACGAAATCGCCGCCTTT
Organism: uncultured Sutterella sp.; assembly: GCA_945834535.1. GTDB lineage: Bacteria > Pseudomonadota > Gammaproteobacteria > Burkholderiales > Burkholderiaceae_F > Duodenibacillus. The sequence goes on from CAMAHM010000022.1 coordinate 10,707, forward strand.
GCCAAGAAAAAGAAGCTCGACCTCGTCGTCATGGGCAGCCACGGCTACGGGCGCTTCAAGTCGGCCGTCATGGGCTCGACCGCCACGCGCATCGCCGCCAAGGGCGACGTGCCGATCCTGCTGATCCGTCGTTAACAAACCGTACACCTTCAGGCCTTTTGATCGGTCTGAAGGTTCCCGGCAAAAAAGCCCCGATTGCGCGTCGGGGCTTTTTTGTTGTCTTTATTTCCCGCAAATGCCTTCGAGTCACCTGCCGGCACCGCTGAGTGCCTCTTTGGCAAAGGCCCGGCGCAAAACAGGCGCCAAAAGCAAAGGCACACAAATCCGAAGACCTGCGTGCCTTTTTTCTCAGGGCAAAGCGCATCGGAAAACTGCGAGCGATGCGCTCAAAACCGTCGAAGTATGAACGTTCCTTATTCGGGATTGTCCGGATCGAAGGGTTCCTTGCCGAGTTCGCCTTCCATCTTGGAAACGGCGAGCGAGGTGGTCGAGTCACCGACCACGTTGATCGACGTGCGGATCATGTCAAGGATACGGTCGACGCCGGCGATCAGCGCCACGACTTCGAGCGGCAGACCGATCTGCGTAAAGACGAGGGTCGACATAATCAGGCCCGCACCCGGAACACCGGCGGTACCGATGGCCGCCAGAACGCCCGTCAGAACCACGATGACCTGATCGGTGATGGACAGATCAATACCGTAAATCTGAGCAGCAAAGACAGCCGTCACGCCCATGTACACGGCCGTACCGTTCATGTTGATGGTGTTGCCGAGCGGCACGGCAAACGAAGCGATGGCCTTGGAAGCACCGAGCTTGCGCGAAGCGAGCAGGTTGGCGGCCATGGCGGCGGCCGACGAGCAGGTCGTGAAGGCGATGAGCCAGGGTTCAAAGATGCCCCTGAAGTACGTGCCGAGCGGGATGCCGATACCGAACTTCACCCAGGGGATGTAGACGATGATCACCAAAAGCGACGTGGCAATGAACGAAGCGAGAATGAGCTTCATGAGGGGAAGCAGAATCGCCAGACCGAACTGCGCCACGACGGAAGCCATCAAACCGAACACGCCGATGGGAGCGAACTTCATGACGACGCTCGTCATGCGGATCATGAGCTTGCCGACGATGTCGAAGAATTCGTACACGGGCTTGCCCTTCTCACCGAGCCAGTTCAGGCTGAAGCCGAACATGATGGCAAAGAAGATGATCTGCAGGATGGAGGCCTTGGCAAAGGATTCCATCGGGTTGATCGGGACAATATTGAGCAGGGTGCTGATAAAGCTCGGAGCCTTCACGTTGGCAGCCTTCAGACCTTCGGTCGACAGGGTCACGCCCACGCCGGGTTCGATGAAGTTGGCCACGATCAGGCCGGCGGCCACAGACAAAGCAGACGTGCCCATAAAGAACAGCAGCGTCTTGACGGCCACGCGGCCGAGCTTGGAGACGTCGGAAATACCGGCGGCACCGGCAACGAGGGTGGCGAACACCAGGGGAACGACCACCATGCGGATCAAGCGAATAAACAGGTCACCCAAGGGCTTGAACCACGTCGCGGCGAAGTCGGCCGTCACAAACATACCGACAACCACACCAAGGACCAGACCAATGAGCATCTGCATCGGCAAACCCATCAGGGATTTTTTCGTATTTGCCATTGTGAATACTCCTATCGTGAAACAAAGGAATGAGAGAGTGAACTCATCGTCGGGGTCCGAAGACGCCTGAATAAAAAAGCACACCCAGGAGGGCGGAAAGCACAAAAACGCTCTCCGGCGCCCGTCGCGTTTAATTTAGCGTCTGAAGAAACAACCGGTAGATTGGTAATAACCCTTACTTTATTGCCTTTAGTCAAACTTCTTAAATTTGCTTACATCGTTGATTCATTTGGACATTTTTACAAATTCACCGTCAAAAACCCGAATTCCAAGCCCCCCTTTTCCCGGACTCTGCAAAATTGTCCCAAAATGCATACTGGTTTGTTCTATTAGTGAGAACCCTGACTATACTCGCCGCCGTTGGCAATGCTGCGTATTTGACGATCGGTAATCGACCTTGCGGGCCGTCATCATTGCGTCACGCGCGTGTCACAATCCGACCATCGTCACGTGGCAGGATTGCCTGCACATTGCTTTTTTTGACTGAATCGACGTTATGGCCGACACCATTCTTGTTGTGGAAGACGAGCCCGCCATTCGCGAGCTCATTGCCTTTGCCTGCGAGTCCTCCGGATTTGAAGTTCTCCGTGCGGGGTGCGTGCACGAAGCACTCGAAATGCTCGACACGCACCGCGTCAGTTTGATCCTGCTTGACTGGATGCTGCCCGATCTGTCGGGGTTGCAGTGGCTCGAGCAGCTCAAGCGCAACGAGCGTTGGAGCGCTCTGCCCGTCATCATGCTCACGGCGCGCACCACCGAAAGCGACAAGGTGGCCGGGCTCGATGCCGGCGCCGACGACTACGTGGTCAAGCCCTTTTCGCCGCGCGAGCTGATGGCGCGCGTGCGCGCCGTCCTGCGCCGCGGAGCGGCCGAAGATGAAAAAACCGTCCGTTGCGGCCCCCTCACCATGAATCTGGCGCGTTTCAGCGCTCGGGTCGACGGCAACGAAATCAAGCTCGGCGTGCTCGAATTTCGCATGCTCTGGGTTCTGGCCTCCAGCCCCGGGCGCGTTTACTCGCGCTCGCAGCTTCTCACGCGCGTCTGGGACGACGCGGTCGGTTTTGACGAGCGTACGGTTGACGTGCACATTCTTCGCCTGCGCAAGCAGTTAAGCGGCACGGCCGCCCAGGATCTGGTGCAGACCGTCCGCGGCGTCGGCTACAAAGTCGTCGAACCCATGCACCGCGGTCAATGACCGATGAGTGCCGACTTTTCGGATGAACAACATGCTTAAAAGACTGCGTCTGATGGGGAGCTCCCTGTTTCGCCTGGTGCTGCTCGTGTGCGCGGCGCTCGCCGTCTGCGGCCTGGCCGGTCCCGAATGGGGCGTGGGCCTGTTGGTGGTCGGGCTCTTTGCCGAGATCCTCATGCACCTCAACTACATTGCCCGTCTGGCGCAATGGCTCGAGAATCCTCGCTTGGAAAATGCTCCGAGCGCCCGCTCGATTCTCTGGAGCGAGATCTTCTACAGGCTGATGAAAAACCGCAAGGCGCTCGACAAAAACACCGAACGCCTCGCGCAGCGCGAAGATCGGTACCGCCGCATCCTCGCCGCGATCCCCGAAGGCATCATCCTCACCAAAAAGGACTGGGCCATCAACTGGTGCAACGGCAACGCCGCCAAAATGTTCGGCATCGGCGGCGAAGAGGACTTCGGTCGACACCTGTTTGCCTTCGTGCACGACCCCAACCTGCTGTCCTGGTTCAAGGCCGGCGTCTTCGATGCTCCCTACCTGTGGGAACCTGACGCAAGCGGCCGCATGCTGCGCGTAAGCGTGATCGCGGTCGACAAGAAAAGCATTCTCGTTTTGGCGCGCGACACAACCGAACAGGAGAGGCTTGACGCCATGCGCCGCGACTTCGTGGCCAATGTAAGTCACGAGCTGCGCACCCCCCTTACCGTGCTGCGCGGTTTTCTTGATATGGCGGTCGACGGCGCCGAACAGGGCGGCGACAAGGCCGTGCTGCAGACCCAGCACATCACGCTCATGCGCGCGCAGGCCCGACGTATGGAAAGTCTGCTGTCGGATCTTCTGATTCTGTCGCGGCTTGAAACGGGAAGTTCGACCAAACCCAAGGAAACATTCTCGCTTTCGGAAATGCTCGCCGCCGTCACGGGCGAAATCAGCCTTATGGCCAAAGGCACTCACACCGTCACCTGCCGTACCGCACCGATCCTGATCAGCGCCTATGCCGACGAGGTGCGCTCGGCCGTCGCCAATCTGCTCACGAACGCCGTGCGTTACACGCCCGCAGGCGGCAGGGTTGACGCAAGCTGCAGCATCACCCCCGACGGCACCGTTGCCGTCGTCGTGCGCGACAACGGCATCGGCATCGCTCCCGAGCACATTCCGCGCCTGACGGAGCGCTTTTACCGCGTCGACAAGTCGCGCTCTCGCGACACGGGCGGCACCGGCCTCGGGCTGGCGATCGTCAAGCACGTCGTACTGCACCACAATGCACGCCTTACCATCGAAAGCGAAGTCGGCAAGGGAAGCGTCTTTTCGATCATCTTCCCGTCGTCGTCCCACGTCACGGCAACCGATGAGGCTGCTTGAGAACGCACCCTGTTGCGAAAAAAAAGCGGCTTCCTTGTCGGGGGCCGCTTTTTTTCGCCGCTTGCTCGCTTAGATGTAGTTCACGGAGCAGATCACGTAGTGGATCAGACCTCTGGGGGCGGGGCAGGTCACTTCGTCGCCCTCGAACTTGCCGATCAGGCTGCGGGCGAGCGGGCTCGAAATGGAAATCTTGTTTTCCTTGATGTCGGCTTCATCATCCCCGACGATCTGGTAGACCTTCATCTCGCCCTCTTCGTCCTCAAGCTCAACGGTCGCACCGAACACGATCCGATCGCCCGCCTGCAGCGTCTTGGGATCGATGATCTGCAGGATGCCCATCTTGCCTTCGAGTTCCGCGATACGGCCCTCGATGTGACCCTGCATTTCCTTGGCGGCGTCGTATTCGGCGTTTTCCGAAAGATCCCCCTTTTCACGGGCTTCGGCAATAGCCTGCACAACAGCAGGGCGCTTGACGCGCTTGAGCTCGTCGAGTTCGGCACGGAGCTTTGCGGCGCCGGCAACGGTAATGGGAATTCGCTTGTCCATGGTGGTGTTTCTACAGGGTAAAAAATGTCCCCCGAGGGCAGTACTGTCCTCGGGAGAGAATTGCTTAAAGGATGGTGCGTATTGTAGACCGACTCGCGCCGCGCGCGCATCGGGCGCGGCGCGGGCGGGTTATTTGGCCTGCGCGTGCATTTCCTGCAGCGAGTAGACCTGCGCTTCCTTGAGGTGCTTGATGCCTTCGACGGCCGCGCGTCCCCCGGCAATGGTCGTGTAGTAAACGACGCGGTTGGCCAGAGCCGCCATGCGGATTTCGCGCGCGTCGGAGATTTCGCCGCGCGACTCGTTGCTCGTCGTGATCACCAACTGAACCTCGTGGTTCTTGATCTTGTCGATGATGTTCGGGCGACCGTCGGAAACCTTGTTGACGCGCTTGCAGTCGATGCCGGCGCTTGCCAGATAGGCGGCCGTGCCGCGCGTGGCCACAATTTCGTAGCCCGCATGCAGCAGTTCGGCAGCCACCACAATGGCGCGCGGCTTGTCTTCGTTGCGCACCGACAGGAACACGGTCCCCGCAGGCGGGAGCTGTTCACCCGTGCCGAGCTGGCTCTTAAAGAGCGCTTCACCGAACGTACGGCCCACGCCCATCACTTCGCCCGTCGAGCGCATTTCCGGTCCGAGCACCGGATCGACGCCGAGGAATTTGGCAAACGGGAAGACGGCTTCCTTGACGCAGATAAGAGACGGCGTCACGGTAACGCGCGCGCCCTGCTCGGCAATCGACTTGCCCACCATGCAACGGGCGGCAATCTTGGCAAGCGGCTCGCCCGTCGCCTTGGACACGAAGGGCACCGTACGCGAGGCACGGGGGTTGACTTCGAGCACGTAGACGAGCGGCTCTTCGGTGACGGCGTTCTTGATGGCGAACTGCACGTTCATCAGGCCCACCACGCCGAGTTCCTTGGCCATGATCACGGTCTGGCGACGCACTTCCTTGAGAATGTCCTCGCGCAGGCTGTAGGGCGGCAGCGAACAGGCCGAGTCACCCGAGTGCACACCCGCGGCTTCGACGTGCTGCATCAAGCCGCCGATGCGCACTTCCTTCCCGTCACTGACCGCGTCGACGTCCATTTCGATGGCGTCGTCAAGGAAGTGGTCGAGCAGTACGGGGCTCTCGTCGCTCACGACGATCGCTTCGTGCATGTAGCGCAACAGTTCCTTGTCGTTGTGCACGATGTCCATGGCGCGGCCGCCGAGCACATAGCTCGGGCGCACGACGATCGGGTAGCCGATTTCCTTGGCAGCCTCAAGCGCCGCCTGCTCGGTGTGGCAGGTGCGGTTGGGCGGCTGACGGAGCCCGAGCTGCTGAATCATTTGCTGGAAGCGTTCACGGTCTTCGGCCCGGTCGATGGCATCCGTGCTCGTGCCGATAATCGGCACGCCTTCTTTTTCAAGGGCGCGGCAGATCTTGAGCGGCGTCTGACCGCCGTACTGCACGATCACGCCTTCGGGCTTTTCAATGCGGCAGATTTCGAGCACGTCTTCGAGCGTCACCGGCTCAAAGTACAGTCGGTCGGACGTGTCGTAGTCCGTCGAAACCGTCTCAGGGTTGCAGTTGACCATGATCGTTTCATAGCCGTCTTCGCGCATGGCCATGGCTGCGTGCACGCAGCAGTAGTCGAATTCGATACCCTGACCGATGCGGTTGGGACCGCCGCCCAGAACCATGATCTTCTTCTTGTCCGTCGGATTGGCTTCGCACTCGTCCTGATAGGTCGAGTACATGTAGGCCGTCTTCGTTTCAAATTCGGCCGCACAGGTATCGACGCGCTTGTAGACGGGATGCACGTCGAGCTTGGTGCGAAGAGCGCGCACGTCGGCTTCGTGAACCCCCATTGCCGACGCCAGGCGCTTATCGGAAAAGCCCTTCTTCTTCAGCCAGACAAGCTCTTCGCGCGTGAGGGCTTCGAGCTTTTGCCCCTCAAGACGCTTTTCAATGTCGATGAGTTCCTTGATCTGCACGAGGAACCACGGGTCGATGCTCGTCATTTCGTGCACTTCGCGCACGCTCATGCCGATGCGGAAGGCGTCACCCACGTAAAAGAGACGTTCAGGACCGGCTTCGCTGATTTCGTGCACGATCTCTTCGCGATCCTGCGTGATCGGCGTCAGGCCGTCCTTGCCGGTTTCCAGACCGCGCAGGGCCTTTTGCAGGGATTCCTGGAAGGTCGAACCAATGGCCATCACTTCACCGACGGACTTCATCTGCGTGGTGAGGCGGTCGTTGGCCTGCGGGAACTTTTCAAAGGCAAAACGCGGCACCTTGGTGACCACGTAGTCGATGGTCGGCTCAAAGGAAGCCGGCGTCGCACCGCCCGTGATGTCGTTCTTGAGTTCGTCGAGCGTGTAGCCGACGGCAAGCTTGGCGGCCACCTTGGCGATCGGAAAGCCCGTTGCCTTGGATGCCAGTGCCGAAGAGCGCGACACGCGCGGATTCATTTCGATGACGATGAGGCGCCCCGTCTTGGGATTGATGGCGAACTGAACGTTCGAGCCGCCCGTGTCGACGCCGATTTCGCGTAGCACCGCGATCGAGGCGTTGCGCAGCAGCTGGTACTCCTTGTCGGTAAGCGTCTGCGCCGGCGCCACGGTGATCGAGTCGCCCGTGTGAATGCCCATCGGATCGAGGTTTTCAATCGAACAGATGATGATGCAGTTGTCGGCCTTGTCGCGCACGACTTCCATCTCGTACTCTTTCCAGCCCAGAAGCGACTCTTCGATGAGCAGCTCGTGCGTGGGAGAAAGCGCCAGACCGCGTTCGCAGATTTCCAGGAATTCGGGCATGTTGTAGGCAATGCCGCCGCCCGAGCCGCCGAGCGTGAACGAGGGACGGATCACGGCCGGGAAGCCCACATGCTTTTGCACTTCGAGGGCTTCGGCAATCGAGTAGGCGATGCCCGAGCGGGCCGACTCAAGACCGATCTTGTCCATGGCCTGCTTGAAGCGCTGGCGGTCTTCGGCCTTGTCGATCGAATCGGGACGAGCGCCGATGAGTTCAACGCCGTACTTTTCAAGAACGCCTTCGCGATCGAGATCCATGGCCAGGTTGAGAGCCGTTTGGCCGCCCATGGTGGGCAAAATAGCGTCGGGGCGTTCCTTTTCAATGATGCGGGCCACCACCTTCCAGTTCATGGGCTCGATGTAGGTGGCGTCGGCCATCTTCGGGTCGGTCATGATGGTGGCCGGATTGGAGTTGACCAGCACCACGCGGTACCCCTCTTCCTTAAGGGCCTTGCAGGCCTGGGCACCGGAATAGTCGAACTCGCAGGCCTGGCCGATGATGATCGGACCGGCCCCGAGAATCATGATGGTTTGAATGTCTGTACGTTTGGGCATGACGTTTGTCCAGCTCAATAATTTTGCGGATCCAGTTCGCGTTCAACGAGCTCGATCAAAATGTGAATCACCTTGATGTGCAGTTCCTGCACCCGATCGGCCCAGGCGCCGGCAGGCGTGACGATGGCGATGTCGCTTTGCTCAACAATGGGCGTGCCGTCGCGGCCCGTCAGTCCGATCACTTTGACGCCCTTGGCGCGCGCCGCACGGGCAGCGGCCACGATGTTGCGGCTCGTGCCCGAAGTCGTGATGGCCAAAAGCACGTCGCCGGGACGGGCAACACCCTCAACCCAGCGCGAGAACACGTGCTCGTAGCCGTAGTCGTTGCCGACGCAGGCCATGTGAGAGACGTCCGAAATCGCCATGGCGCGGTAGGGCTTCCTGTCGCTGCGATAGCGTCCGGTCATTTCTTCGGCAAAGTGCATCGCATCGCACAGGCTGCCGCCGTTGCCGCAGGAGTACACCGCGCCGCCCGCCTTCTGGCTGTCGGCAATAAGCTGCGCGGCCCGGGCCACGCGCTCGAGCATTTCTTCATTGTTCAGAAGCGCGTCCAGTGCCTTGCTGGCATCGGTAAGGGAGGCGCGTACGCAGTCAACTTTCAGGCTACTCATCTGTGCAAATGCATCCTGTGAAACGATGAAACGGGAACTGTCTTTTGGGGGCCGCACTCAGCGCGCAGCCTTCATCAGGTCGACGAATCGGTCAAAAAGCACGCCGATGTCGTGCGGACCCGGGCTCGCTTCCGGGTGTCCCTGGAAGCTGAATGCGGGAGCGTCGACAAACCGCAGCCCCTGAAGCGATCCGTCAAAGAGGCTGGCGTGCGTGGCGCGCACGTTCTCGGGCAGCGTGGCGGCATCTACGGCAAAACCGTGGTTCTGACTCGTGATGGCCACGTGGTGCGTTTCATGATCGACCACGGGGTGGTTGCCGCCGTGATGACCGAACTTCATCTTGATCGTTTTGGCGCCGCAGGCAAGCCCCATGATCTGGTGCCCAAGGCAGATGCCGAAAAGCGGAATCTTTTTGGCCAGACAGACGCGGGCGGCCTCGATGGCGTAGGTGCACGGCTCAGGGTCGCCGGGGCCGTTCGAAAGAAAGACGCCGTCGGGCTGCATGGCAAGCACTTCTTCGACGGGGGTTGCCGCCGGCACGACCGTGACGGCAATGCCGCGATCGACCATCATGCGCAGAATGTTGCGCTTGATGCCGAAGTCGTAGGCCACAACCTTGAAGTCGAACGTCTCGGGCGAGACGAATCCGGGCTCGCCTTCGGGGCCCTTGAGCGTCCAGCTGCCTTCACGCCATTCGTAGGGCGCCTTGCAGGTGACTTCACGGGCCAGATCGCGGCCGACCATGGAGCCCCAGCTGCGGGCGGCATTGCGTGCCTCTTCGATCTGCGCGTCCGTCAGCTCTGCCTGATCGGCAGCCACGAGCGTGCCGGCCTGAGCCCCCTTGGTGCGCAAAATTCGCGTGAGTTTGCGGGTATCGATTTCGGAAAGACCGACGACGCCCTGCTCGCGCAGATAGTCGCCGAGCGACTGTCGGCTTCGGAAATTGCTTTCGATCGGACTGGCGCTTCGCACAACAAGACCGGCCGCGCAGACGCGGGGACTTTCCTCGTCCTCTCGGTTGACGCCGGTGTTGCCGATATGCGGGTAGGTCAATGTCACGATCTGCCCCGTGTAGCTCGGATCGGTCAGAATTTCCTGGTAGCCGGTCATCGCAGTGTTGAACACCACTTCGGCCGTCACCATGCCCGGCGCACCGATGCTGCGGCCGAGGAAGACGGTTCCGTCGGCGAGCACCAATGCCGCCTGCGGGCGTGTATCGGTGATGATGTTGCTCAAGGTGATACCCCCAAGTATTGAGATGGCGCTTTGTTCCGCAGTCTCGGTGATGCAAGGGGAGGCGGGCGACGGGCGTGTCCTCCGACCATGGAATGAGGATGCCCCGACACCGACCGCTGCATCCGACTCGGTTCAAAGACTTTGACAAAAAAAGCGGCCCGAGGCTCTTTCAACGAAAATGCGCCCCGACCGGAATCCTCGGGCGGGTGCGACCCCGACCAAAAACTCCTGAATGCCGCCCAAAATCGATTCATTATAGCCGCGGCCTTGCTCAGGCTTTTTGCTTAGTTTTGTCCGTTTATCTCTAATTGTTTGCAAAAAATTTCCCTTGCCGAGAACGGGATTTTTTTGCTTGCGTACATCGTCCGCCCGCAAACCGTTAGACTGCTTGCCTGCACGCCACGACCTCGCCCCTGCGGCGATCGTCGAAGCGCTTTTGTGATGCATACCGCCAAAAAAATCGCCATGACTTCTCAACTGCAACAGATCCGCAACATGACCGTCATCGTCGCCGACACGGGCGACATCGACACCATCGCACGCCTTAAGCCGAGCGAAGCCACCACCAACCCAACCCTCATTCTCAAGGCGGCCGCAAGCGGCGCCTACGACGGCATCCTGCAGGCCGCCCGCAGCGCCCAAGAACCCGTCGAACAGAAAATCGACCGCGTTTTAACCGGGTTCGGCGCAAGGATCCTGGAGCACATTTCGGGGCGCGTGTCTACCGAAGTCGACGCCCGTCTTTCTTTTGACACCCGCGCCACCGTGGAAAAGGCACGCCGCATCATCGCCCTTTATGAGGCGATGGGCGTTGACCGCGAACGCGTGCTCATCAAGATTGCCTCAACCTGGCAGGGTGCTCAGGCCGCGCGCATTCTTGAAGCCGAGGGCATTCACTGCAACATGACGCTCATCTTCTGCACAGCGCAGGCCGAAATCGCCGCGCAAAGCGAAGCCACCCTCATCAGTCCCTTCGTGGGCCGCATCTACGACTGGTACAAGGCCCGTGCCGGCGCCGCCTGGAACGAAACAGCCATGGCCGGCGTCAACGATCCGGGCGTCAAGTCCGTGTGCGAGATCTATCGTCGCCTCAAGGGCGCGGGAAGTCGCACGCAGATCATGGGCGCGTCCTTCCGCAACAAGGGCGAAATTCTGGCCCTTGCCGGGTGTGATCTTCTCACCGTCTCGCCCAAGCTCATTGCCGAACTCGATGCGGATGAAACCTGCGTCGTGCGTCACCTTAACGCGGCCGCCGTCGAACCCGAGGCGCCGATCAACCTCACGGAGAGCGAATTTCTCTACGCTTTGAACGAGAGCCCCGTGGCCGTCGAAAAGCTTGCCGAAGGCATCCGCAACTTCGTCAAGGACACCGTAGCGCTCGAATCGCTCCTTACACACTGAT
>CAMAHM010000023.1 GCA_945834535.1 uncultured Sutterella sp.
GTACTGTCGGCGCGACGCACTGCCGCATTATTTTGCGTCAGACTCGGCGGGGGCGTCCTTGCGGAAGCTGCCGCTCACGAGATCAAAACGGAAGAACCGGCATTCAAGCGGCCCGTTAAAGAGCGGAATCTTGCGCGACTCCTTCAGACGCATCTGACGCGGGAGCGTGCGGTCGCTTGTCAAAAGCCAGGCCGTCCAGCCCGCGAAGTTGCGCTTGAGGTTGTCCGAGACGTTCTTCATCATCGAGGCGACCGATGCGCTCTTGGGATTGGACTGTTCGCCGTAGGGCGGGTTGGCGATCACAAGACCGCTTTCGGCAACGGGAAGTGCGGCGCGGGCGTCACCCTGCGCAAACGTCAGATCGCCCCTGTCGATCAGATTGGAAAGCCCCGCCTGCAGGGCGTTTTCGCGGGCCTTCTGAACGACGATCGAGCTGATGTCGCTCGCGGCAATGCGCACCTTGGCATGGCGGTTGACGGCCATGCGGGCATCGTCGAGGATCTCTTCCCAAACGTCGCGCTCGAACGTGCTGAAATTTTCAAAGAGGAATTTGCGATTGAGGCCCGGTGCCATATTGCAGGCGATCTGCGCGGCTTCGATGGCAATGGTGCCAGAACCGCAGAAGGGATCGACGAGCGGCTGATCGGGCGTCCAGCCGGCCAGACGCAGCAGCCCGGCGGCAAGATTTTCCTTAAGAGGTGCTTCACCCTTGTCACGACGCCAGCCGCGCTTAAAGAGCGCTTCGCCGCACAGGTCGAGATAGAACGTGCAGTAGCGCTCGTCAAGATAGGCAAAGACGCGGATCTGGGGACGGGCGCGGTCCACGTCGGGGCGCACATTCATAAAGTGCATGAACCGATCACAGATGCCGTCCTTGATGCGCAACAGCGTAAAGTCAAGGCTCTTTAAGGGCGATCGGTGGCTGTTGACATCGACGCGGATACTTTTGTCCGGACCGAACCACGTTTCCCACTTCGTGCGGCAGGCAAAGTTGTAGACGTCTTCTTCGTCGTAGTAGTCCGAACTTGCCAGGCGCATGAGGATGCGGCTGGCGATGCGGGAGGTGAGGCACGCGCGCATGGCCGTAGCCATGGAGCCCGAAAAATGAAGGCCCCCGCGCACGGTCTTGATATCGCGTGCGCCGCATTCTTTGAGTTCGGTGGCAAGAAGCTCTTCAAGCCCGAGCGGGCAGACAGCGTAAAAGTTGGAATTGGCCATATCGAGGCGGTTCGTTAAAAGTTAGATTCGGATCTGCCCGTTGCCGAGCACGATGTATTTGAGGTTGGTGAGACCTTCCAGACCCACGGGGCCGCGTGCGTGAAGTTTCCCGGTACTGATGCCGATTTCGGCCCCGAGACCGTACTCAAAGCCGTCGGCAAGGCGAGTCGAGGTGTTGACCATGACGCTCGAAGAGTCCACTTCGCGCAAAAAACGCCGCGCTGTCGACAGATTTTCGGTCATGATGGCATCTGTGTGGCCCGAACCGTAGCGCGTGATGAAGTCGACGGCTTCATCAAACGTGTCGACGACCGCGATCGCGATGATGGGCGCATTGTATTCGGTTCCCCAATCGGCGGGATCGGCGGCGCGGGTTTCAATGCCGACCTCCTGAAGAATCCGACGGGCACGCTCGTCGCAGCGCATTTGTACATGCTTGTCGGCAAAGATGCGTCCGATGCGCGGTAAAAAAGCCTCGGCCACGGCGCTGTGCACAAGCAGATTTTCCGTAGCGTTGCAGGGCGAGTAGCGCTGAGTTTTGGCGTTGTCCGTGACCTTGAGGGCGATCTCAAGATCGGCATCTTTGTCGACATAGGTCGTGCAGATTCCATCCAGATGGTGAATCATCGGAATTGTGGCCTGCGCTTCAAGTCGGGCGATGAGGCTCTTGCCGCCGCGCGGAATGATGACGTCAATGAGGCCCTTGGCGGTGATCATGGCGCCGACAAAGTCTCTGTCGGCGGTGGGCGCCGTCTGCACGCAGTCGGCGGGCAGGCCCGCCTCTTCAAGCGCCGAGCGCACGATGCGCCCCAGAACGGCATTGCTTTCAAAGGCTTCCGAACCGCCGCGAAGCAGCACTGCGTTGCCCGACTTGATCGCAAGCGCTGCGGCGTCGACAGTTACGTTGGGGCGTGATTCGTAAATCATGCCCAACACACCCAAAGGTACGCGCATTCGACCGAGCTGCATGCCGTTGGGGAGCGTGTGCATGCCGACGATTTCACCGACAGGGTCGGCAAGGCGCGCGATGTCAAGACACCCCTGAGCCATGGCCTCGAGTGTTTTGGCCTCAATGGTCAGTCGGTCGATAAAAGCGGGCGTCAAGCCGCGGGCAATAGCGCGCTCGACGTCGCGTCTGTTGGCTTCAAACACCACCTCGGCATTGGCGCGCAATCCCCGAGCTATCGCGACAAGCGCTTGGTTTTTCGCCTCGCTCCCCGCGCGGGCAAGCGTACGGGCGGCTACACGGGCGCGTGAGCCCGTTTGACGGATCAGTTCTTCAAGGGTAACGGCGGTTTGCGTCATGACGTTTTGTGTCGTGTCGGAGAATGCATTCATCGGGCTAAAAAGCCCACCAGACTTTCAAGTTCGAGCCAGGCGTCCGTGTCCCGATCGGGAACAACGAGGCCCTTGCTGATTCGGTCGACGTCGCCGGCCAGAATGAGGGCGCTTTCCAATTTTCGGGCGCTCATGCGGGAAACGGCCCGCGTGACGCGCTCCTTGTGCTGAAGCCACGCGGCACCGGCTGATTTGAGAGCAGCTTCACGTGGCATGCCGCCGTCGATGAGGTTGCGTGTGTGTGCGGCCATGCGGATTTCGTCGGTGAGTGCCCACAGAAACGCCGGAATGGCTTCGCCCTTGGCGCGCAGGCTGTGCACCACGCGCACGGCTTTGGGGGCGTCGCCCGTAAAGACGGCGTCAAGAAGGTTGTCGATGTCAAAGCGCGAAACGTCGCTTACGCTGTCGCTGATGTCCCGGGCGCTGATCACGGCCCCGCGGGGATGGCGGTAGGCGAGTTTGAGCACTTCCTGATTGGCAGCCAGAAGATTGCCTTCACAGCGCTCACACAACAGGCGCACGGCTTCGGGTTCGGCCGTCTGACCGTTGCGGGCCAAACGCGCGTTGAACCAGGCGGGCAGATCGCGGGCGCGCACGGCGGGACACTGAACGACGTTGGCACCGGCCGATTGCTGCAGGGCGGTAAACCATTTGGCTTTACCGAGCGCGTAGTCGTAGGGTACCGTCACCAGAACGATGACGCCGTCAAGCGGCATCTGCGAGAGCGTTTCGAGCGCCTTGCTGCCCGAGGTGCCGGGCTTTGAACTGGCAAGTCGCAGCTCAACGAGCTTGAGGTCGCCGAAAAGGCTCATCGCCTGACAGCTGTCAAAAAGCTGCGACCAATCCCACTGGGCCGAGGCATTGAGCACCTCGCGCTCGCTGTAGCCCTCGCTGCGAGCTTGGGCGCGAAGCATGTCGGCCGCCTCAAGCATCGACAGCGTCTCTTCCCCGGTGATGAGCCACAGGGGAGGGCGTTGCGCGATGCCCTCCCCAATCGTGCGGGCAAGTTGGTCGAACTGCATGCAAAAAATCAGGGCTGAAGTTTGGCCGTAGTATCGGCGGCCGGGATTGCAGGCTGCGGCAGCTTGGCCTTTTCAATACGGCGGATCATCTGCGAAACGATGTCCTGCTGCATTTCATTGAGAACCAATGCCTCGGACTGATCGCGCGACAGATAGTCCTCGTCTTCGTTGTAGCTCACTTCACGAGTGACCGAAATGACCGTGTTGGGAAGGAATTCGTCGCCTTCGGGCGAGGTCAGACGGAACTGCAGCGTGGTCTTGAGTTCGTACTCGCGGGCGTCGCCGTTGGCGTTGTAGGCGACCGCACGGCGCTCGTTGCTCTGGCTGAGAATCTTCAGAATGGCCTGTGCTTCACTGATCGAAGACACCAGACGCACACCGGCACCTGCTTTGAGATGGCGCTCAAGACGGGACGCAAAGGGCGTGTTGCGGTTCATGTCCAAATACATGGTTTCGAACGGCAGATCGAAGTGCCCGCGAAGACGGAAGCCGCATCCGGTAAGAGGGCTGAGGCCGACAACGGCTGCGGCGCCAAGGAGCGCACGACGGGAAGTGAGCGTCATAACAAAGCAAAACGGCAAGAAAAACAAACAGGGGACGCGGGTCCGAAGGCCTGCGTCTGCGGGTTGGATGACACTTTAGCACGCTCGATCGCAGACATAGGCGTGCCGCAGCACACCTGCGCAGGCCGCGGGAAGGCTGTTTTTTGTCAAACCGATTCGCCGAAAGCGAAGACATTGTTGTCTAAAATCGCACAAGCGGCGTCTGAGTCGACGCTTGTGTGCCCATTCCCGACAGTGCCCTGAAGGAGTTCGTCTATGCTCGCGGTTGGTTTTATCGGACATTCCGGCGTGGGGAAAACCACGCTGATGGAAAAGGTACTGGCCCGTCTGGTCAGTCGCGGACGTAGCGTGTCCGTGATCAAAAGCTCGCACCATAGCGTGGACATCGACACTCCCGGCAAAGACACGTACCGCTATCGTACGGCCGGCGCTCAGGAGGTGATGCTCGTCACCTCCAAACGTTGGGCGCTCATGAAGGAACTCGAGGAGCCGGGCAAGCTGTCCGACATGCTTGCCGTGCTCGATCCCGTCGACATTGTTCTTGTGGAAGGGTACAAGAGTGCCGAGGGAATTGCGCGCATCATCGTGCACCGCAAGGACTGCGACGGATCCGAACTGCAGTTCGTGCCCGGTGTTGTCGCCGTGGCCACCGATGATGAGACGCTTGTTGTGCCCGAAGGCATAACAAAACTCGACCTCAACAGCCCGGGAGCGGTGGCCAATTTTGTTGTGACTCTGAAAGCGGACAACGATCTCCTATGATTACTTATCAGCAGGCATTGCAGTATTTTCTTGACGATGCACGTCCCGTCGAGCGCACCGAAACGGTGCCCACGCTTTACGCCGAAGGACGCATACTTGCTCAGGATGTCGTAAGCGGCATCAATGTCCCCGCCTGGGATAATTCGCAGATGGACGGTTATGCGGTGCGCAGCAGCGATCTGGCAGCGGCCGACGCTTCGTCCCCCGTCGTTCTTTGTGTGTCGCAGCGCATTCCCGCCGGCAGCGTGGGAACGGCGCTCCTCGAAGGAACCTGCGCCCGCATTTTCACGGGGGCTCCCATTCCCGAAGGGGCCGATGCCGTCGTACAACAGGAAGACGTGACGGTTCGTGAGGACGGATATGTCGAATTCCAAACGCCCACGACGCGCGGCACGTTCGTGCGCCGCAAGGCGGGCGACGTGGTGGCCGGCAGTGTTGTTGCCAGAGCGGGCGAACGTTTGACGCCCGCCGTGATCGGCCTTATTGCCAGCGTCGGCGTCGGCTATGTTACGGTCTACAACCCGTTGCGTGTGGCCGTCTTTTTTTCGGGCAGCGAACTTGTGGCGCCAGGGCAGCCTCTGCCCGACGGCGGCATCTACAACTCCAATCGCTACACCCTGCGGGCGCTTTTAAAGGGGCTCAACTGCGAGGTGATCGACCTCGGGACGGTTCCCGATACGCTCGAAAAAACCATCGAAACGATGCGTCGTGCCGCGCAGGGGGCCGATGTCATCCTGAGTTCGGGCGGCATGAGTGTGGGCGAGGAAGACCACATTAAGCCCGCTATTGAGGCGCTCGGCCGCCTCAATATGTGGCGCGTGGCCCTCAAGCCCGGAAAGCCCGTGGCGCTCGGCGAAGTGGCCGGCGTGCCCTATATCGGACTGCCCGGCAATCCCGTCTCGAGCTTCGTCACCTTCCTTATGCTGGCTCGCCCCTATCTTTTGAAGTGTCAGGGGCGCAGCAACGTCTGCGCCAAGCCTATGCAGGTGCGTGCGGACTTTGAACGCACCAAACCGTGTCCGCGTGAAGAGTTCGTGCGCGTGCGCCGCAATGACGCAGGGGGGCTGGATATCTACCCGACGCAGAACAGTCAGGTTCTGACGAGCTGCGCCTGGGCTGACGGGCTTGTCGATATTCCTGCCGGGGCGACCGTCAGCAAGGGCGACATCGTGGTCTACTATCCTTTCGGAGAAATGTTCAATTGACAATCATTGTGAAGTACTTTGCACTGCTGCGCGAAGCAGTGGGCGTGGGTGAAGAGCGCCTTGAACTTGCGGGCGCTTCAACCGTGGGTGAGGTGAGGGCGCATTTGGCGGCGCGCCACCCGCAGGCATTTGCTGAAGTCAAGCGCATTCGTGCGGCCGTCAACGGCATGATGGCGCGCGACGAAGCGCCCGTCGCCGACGGAGACGAAGTGGCGTTTTTCCCGCCGGTGACGGGCGGCTAGGGTGCGCCATGCAGGGGTTGACCAAAATCCGCGTCTCGCACGACGACTTTGATGTTTCCGAGCAAATGGCGCAGCTTGCAAGAAGCGAACGTACGGCCGGCGCCGTTGTGACCTTCACGGGCATTGTGCGCAGTGACGGTGAAGTGACGGCGATGGAGCTCGAACACTATCCGGGCATGACAGAAAAGGCGCTGGCGGCCATTGTTGAAAAGGCCCGAGCCCGCTGGACGATTGAAGACGTCGTCATTATTCACCGCGTCGGTCGCCTTGAAGTCGGCGAGCAGATTGTGCTGACTCTTGTGACGAGCACGCATCGACGCGAGGCGTTTGAAGCGAGCGAATTCATCATGGACTGGCTCAAGACGCAGGCACCTTTCTGGAAGAAGGAATACACGCCCTCGGGGGCCCGTTGGGTCGACGCCCGCGAAAGCGACGATCTCGCGCAGGCGCGCTGGGGAGAGACTGCATGATCACGCGCGACGGCCCCCTTGCCGGCGTGCTTTTGAGCGTGGCCGCAGGAGCGGCTCTGGGAGCCACACTGCGTTGGGCGATCAGCTATTGGCTCAATTCCCGCTGGGAAGTGCTTCCTGCGGGGACGCTGCTCTGTAATCTTTTGGGGGGCTTTGTCATCGGCATTACCCTCGCTCTCTTTTCCACGCACATTTCCGTCAGTCCCATGGTAAGGCTCTTTCTTGTGACGGGCCTGCTCGGGGGGCTTACAACCTTTTCGAGCTTTTCTGCGGAAAACGTGACGATGCTGCTGTCGGGCGACTATCTGCGTTCCTTTTTGCACGCAGCCAGTCATCTCACCGGATCTTTGGCGATGACGGCACTCGGCGTGTGGGTGGTACGCTCCTTTTTCTGACGGTCGGAGTTTTGTTTTGAAGTTGTCTTTTGTTCGTACCTGCGTTGTCGCCGCGGCGCTTGTTGGTGTTGTTTCAGCCGCGGTTGCCGCCGCCGATCCCCTGCAGGCCTGCTACAAGCGGGCCGACACCATGATCGAAGTGCAGGCGTGTCTGAAAAAAGAACTCGATCAGGTGCAGAAGTACCATGACGAAGTTCTCGATCGCGTGATGGACTCGGCACGAGAACTCGACCGCATTCAAAAACGCAAGGAGGCCGTCAAGGCTCTCACGGAGGCCAACAAGGCCTTTGCCCGTTACGTGGACGAAGAGTGCGGTTGGGTGCAGGCGAGTTATGGCTCCGGATCGGGCGCGGGCAACGCCGCTCTTGCCTGCCGTATCAACCTTTTGAGAGTCCGTGCGGGCACCATGGATGCTCGGTTTCTGTCGCATTAACGGCGCGATTTCCCGAGCGCCAACAGCACAATATTGCCCAAAACGAGCGCGACGCCGAGACTTTGCATAAAGCTCAGCCGATCGCCAAGTAAAAGTGCAGAAAAGAGAAAGGCCGTAAGAGGCTCGGCGCAGTTCAATAGTCCCGCAATCACGGGCGTGATGTATTTAAGCCCGCTCAGATAGGCCCAGAACGCAAGTACCGTGCCGAAAAGAACGATGTAGCCGAAATTGGCGGCCACGGCGGCATCCCATGCGACTTTAATTGTCCAGGGCGGGCACAGGATTGATGCGACGATGCCGGCGGTGAGCATGCCCCAGGCAACGACGGGAACCACACCGCGTCGGGCAATGACTGCCAGAGGCTGAATGCTGTAGGCCGCAGCCGCAATCGCCGACACCATTCCCCAAAAAAGCGCCCAAGGTGAAAACTGCAGCGTTTTCCAGTCGCCGTCCGTCACGATGAGCGCGACGCCCGCAATGGCAAGGACGAAGCAAAGCAGTTCAAGCATCGTCATGGTCTTGCCGTGACGCACCGTCGACCACAGTCCGCACAGCAGTGGCACAGTCGCCAGAAAAATGGCGGCCGTGCCGGCGTTGGAATAGAAAATCGCTTCAAAAAACGCGTGGTGCGCTGAAAAAAGCAGCACTCCCGACAAGGCAATATCGAATGCGTCACGCTTGTTGCGCAGTACCGACCAGATGCGCCGAGCGTCAAAAAGGCTCGCCGCCGCCAGAAATACGACGCCTGCCGAGAGCTGCCGCAGCGTGACGAGACTGATGGCCGAAAATCCGCTCGGGACGGCGTACAGGTACTGCACGGCCGTTCCCATGGCGCCCCAAAGAACGCCGGCCGTGAGTATGAAAGCGATGCCAAGATAAAGATTGCGGTTCACGACGCGTTTTGTCAAAGCAAAGGGCCCGATCCGAATCACGGATGCGGGCCCTGCGGGCAAAGCCGATCGGACTTTGCCCTATGGGTTGAAGCCGATTTATTTGGCCACGACGTTCACGAGCTTGCCGGGCACCACGATGATCTTGCGGATCACTGCCTCGCCGACGAAGCGCTTGACGTCGGGGTGTTCGGCGGCGGCCTTTTCAATGTCCTCGCGCGAACTTGCAGCGGGCACCATCATCTGACCGCGCAGCTTGCCGTTGACCTGCAGCATGAGTTTGATTTCATCGGCCACAAGGTCGGCAGCATCCACCACGGGCCACGGAGCGTCGATGAGTTCGGTCCCGAAGACCTTCACAAAATCGAGTTCCTGCCACAGCGCCGTCGTGATGTGCGGCGCAAGCGGGTAGAGCACGCGCAGCAGCACCGAAACGGCTTCCCTGCGGGCGGCCGAGAAGTCTTCACCCGAGCCGCTCAGTGCGTCGAGTGCATTGAGCATCTTCATGGCAGCCGACACGACCGTGTTGTATTGCATGCGGTCAAAGTCGCTTTCGGCTTGCTTGAGCGTGAGATAAATCTCGCGCAGGAAGTCCTTGACTTCGCGGCAGGCGCCGGCACGGTCGACTCGGCTTGCGGCCGTCGACAGTTCGGCCTGATGGGCGGCACTCCAGTTCCACAGGCGGCGCAGGAAGCGGTAAACACCTTCGGCACCGGAGTTGCTCCAGGCGGCGGACTGATCGGGGGGACCGGCGAACATCACGAACGTGCGGGCCGTGTCGGCACCGAACTGCTTGATGATGGTGCCGGGTTCGACGACGTTGTTCTTGGACTTAGACATCTTTTCGATGCCGCCCGAGGTGACGGGCAGACCGTCTTCCTTGGAGGTGACCTTGGAGGGACGTCCCTTTTCATCGTATTCGATGTTGATTTCACTCGGGTAGTACCAACGCTTGGAGCCGTCCGGATTCTGGCGGTAGAAGCATTCGGCCGTCAGCATGCCCTGCGTAAAGAGACGCTTGAAGGGTTCGGAGAACTTGACGAGCCCCAGATCGCGCATCACCTTGGTCCAGAAGCGGGCGTAGAGCAGATGCAGCACGGCGTGTTCGATGCCGCCGATGTACTGATCCATCGGCCCCCAGTAGTCGTTGCGCTCGTCAACCATCGCTTCAGAAGCGTCGGGCGAGCAGTAACGCATAAAGTACCACGAGCTGTCGACGAACGTGTCCATCGTGTCGGTTTCACGACGTGCGTCGCCGCCGCACTTGGGGCACTTGCAGGCGAGGAACTCTTCGCACTTGTTCAATGGGTTGCCCGAGCCGTCCGGAATGAGGTTTTCGGGAAGAACGACCGGAAGGTCCTTTTCGGGCACGGGCACCGGACCGCACTTCGGACACATGATGATGGGAATGGGCGTGCCCCAGTAGCGCTGACGCGAAATGCCCCAATCGCGCAGACGGAACATCGTCTGCTTGTCACCCAGACCGAGCGCCTTGAGGTCGGCGGCCACCGCTTCGATGGCTTCGTGAATGTGCAGGCCGTTGTATTTTCCGGAGTTGACGCAGTAGGGGTTCAGAGTCTTGTCGCCGTACCATTCCTGCCAGGCGTCGGTCGAGAAGGTTTGGCCCTCGACCTGCACGGACTGCAGGATTTCGATGCCGTACTTTTTGGCAAAGGCAAAATCGCGCTCGTCGTGCGCCGGCACGGCCATGACCGCACCTTCGCCGTAGCTCATGAGAACGTAGTTGCCGATCCACACTTCCACCTGTCGCCCGTTGAGCGGATGGGTGACGTAAAAGCCGGTGGGAACGCCCTTTTTCTCCATGTTGGCCATGTCGGCTTCGGACACCGAGCCCTTGGAGCATTCTTCAATGAAGGCCTGCAGATCGGGACGGTCCTTGGCAAGACGCTTGGCAAGGGGGTGCTCGGCAGCAATCGCCACGAACGTGACGCCCATGATCGTGTCGGCACGGGTGGTGTAGACGTTGAGGCGCTTCTTTTCGCCGTCAAGTTCGTACGGGAAGCCGAAGTTGACGCCTATGCTCTTGCCGATCCAGTGTTCCTGCATGCGGCGAACCTGTTCAGGCCAGCCCTCGAGCTTGTCGAGGTCGGCCAAAAGTTCCTCGGCGTACTGCGTGATGCCCAGGTAGTAGCCCGGAATTTCGCGCTTTTCAACCTTGGCGCCCGAACGCCAGCCGCAGCCGTCGATCACCTGCTCGTTGGCCAGAACGGTCTTATCGACCGGATCCCAGTTGACGATCTGGGTCTTGCGGTAGGCGATGCCCTTTTCGAGCATCTTGAGGAACATCCACTGATTCCAGCGGTAGTACTCGGGTTTGCAGGTCGTCACTTCGCGCGACCAGTCAAAGGCAAGGCCCAAAGGCTTCATCTGGGCCTTCATGTCGGCGATGTTGTTGTAGGTCCAGGCCGCCGGCTGCACCTTTTTATTGAGGGCGGCGTTTTCTGCGGGCAGGCCGAAGCTGTCCCAGCCCATGGGGGTCATGACGTTGTCGCCCTTCATGCGGCGATAGCGGTACAGCACGTCGTTGAGCGTGTAGTTGCGCACGTGGCCCATGTGCAGCTTGCCCGAGGGGTAGGGCAGCATCGAACAGACGTAAAACTTGGGTTTTTCTTTTCCGTTGGCGTCAAGTGCGTGCTCGGTGGCGCGGTACACATCGTCTCGCTGCCACTGATCCTGTACCTGCGCCTCAATTTCCTGAGGATTGTAGGTTTCGCGCATGGGCGGTCTTTCTAGATCAGGTTGGAGGGGCGCTCGTTGTATTTTGCGCGACAGAGCGTGGCGGGGAGCGTGTCCCGTGACTGCAAGCGCAAAATCGGAGAGCTTGAAAAATATGAGCTGACAAGTATACCGCCAAGGATCGACAGGCGGTTTGGGCGGCGGCTCGTGCGAAGAGCAGAAAGCGCGGGGGGCGATTTTGAAAAACAAAAAAGACGCGAATCGTCAAGCGAATCACGTCTTCCTTGGCATTCCCCTGTGGGATAATGCCTCACTCAAGAGCAAGTGTGGTGCCCAAGACTGGACTCGAACCAGCATGCCTCACGGCGCTGCGACCTGAACACAGTGCGTCTACCAATTTCGCCACTTGGGCACTTGCCTTGTGAGATCGGTATTATTTCGGAAAATAATTCCGTTGTCAAGTTCAATGAATAAAAAAATGCAAAAGAATTCTTCCGGATCTGCCGGAGAGCGCGCTGAAACAGGGACTAAGGCCTTGGTATCAAAGGGAAAAGCGTGTAAATCCACGGTTCTGAGTCGATTTACGAATGCCGCTCCCAAGGCGGTCCTGACGGACAAGGAAATCTTGCGCAAAGCCCGACACTTGGTGAGAAGATCAAGCGGCTGCCAGATTTTCAAGACGCATCTTGTGAGAGTACTGCACGATAAGTTTGGCATCACGCTTCGCAAGGCGCAGGATTTGTTTGTGCAGTTTGTTGAGGAAGGACTCATTGTCGCCGCCGACAAGCGTTATACGGTGAGCGCGCCCCCCTTGCCCAATCTTTTCGAGGGCACTGTGCGCGGCCACAGCAGAAAGTATTACGAACTCATTTTTGATCCGTTTGACACGCGCTATGAGAGCGGCACGGTTCACGAGATCTTCATGCCCGAACTGCTGCGGGGGGATGTAATCACCTGTCGCCGCGCAGCGGCCGGGTCGTGGGACTTTGTCGAACTCGTGCGCCGCGGCAGCGACCGTGTGCTTTGCCGCGTAAGCAGCAAGTATCTCGCCCCGAACGGCGAAAGTGCGACGGTCGAAGCCGAGCCTGTGGGGGCCGATCACACCCATGTCACGATTCGAGTTGACGATGTCCCGCACGAGCAGCTCGAGACTCTTGAGGGGAGGGTCTTTGAGGTATGTCTCGACACGGAATCCATGACCGAACACACGAACAAACCGACTCTTAGGGGTTCTATCGGAAGGATTTTGGGCAGGGAAGATGACGCCGACACGGAAATTGAGATCGCTGTTAAGAGCTTCGGCATTCCGACGCAGTTCAGAGCCGAGACGCTTCGGCAGGCCGAGGCGTTGCCCGACAATCCCGCGGAAGAGGATTTGCGCGATCGGGTCGATTTGCGTGATCTTGAGTTTGTGACGATTGACGGTGAAGATGCCCGTGACTTTGATGACGCCGTCTGGTGTGCACCCTCGGGCGACGGCTGGCGGCTTTTGGTGGCGATTGCCGATGTTTCGTACTATGTGCAGCCGGCCTCGCCCCTTGATTACGATGCGCAACAGCGCTGCACGAGCGTCTATTTTCCGCGCCGCGTTGTTCCGATGCTGCCCGAAAAGCTCAGCAACGGGCTTTGTTCTCTGAATCCCGACGTGGACCGATGCACCCTGGTGTGCGACATGGTGTTTGACGGGGAGGGCAGCCTTGTCGGTTACCAGTTCTATCCGGCCATGATTCACTCCAAGGCCCGCCTTACCTACAAGGCTGTTTGGCAGGCTTTGAACGGGGATGATGCCGAACTCATCGAGCGCGGGGGGAGCCTTGAGCGAATTGCACCGCTCTACGCACTCTATAAGGCGCTTCGCGCTGCACGTACGGTGCGCGGCGCCATCGATTTTGAGACGCGAGAGACCCAGTTTGTGTTTGAGCCCGAAACGCAGCGCATCGCCGGCATCGTTCAAAGAGAACACAACGACGCGCATCGCCTCATTGAGGAATGCATGCTTGCGGCCAACGTATGCGCTGCCGATCTTCTCTGTCGCGCAGCCTCTAAGACGCCGAGCCTTTATCGCGTGCACGACAAACCCCTTCCCGAAAAACTCCAGAAGCTTCGCACAGTCTTGAAGGGGCTGGGGGTGAAGATCGGGGGCGGGGAAAGTCCCAAGGCTGCCGATTTTGAAGCCGTCGTGCAGGCTGTCTCGGGCCAGCCCTATGCCGATGTCGTGCAGACGGCGCTTTTGCGCAGCATGCAGCAGGCGCAGTACAGCCCGCACAACAACGGGCACTACGGTCTTGCGTATCCGCGCTACACGCACTTTACGTCGCCCATTCGCCGCTATCCGGACCTTTTGGTGCATCGCAGCATTCGCGCCCTTCTCAAGGGGGAGGTGTACAAGCCCGAGTGTTTGTCCGCCGGGGACGATCTTCTTGCCACTCGTATCGGACGCAACGCTCGCCAGACGATGGAGCAAAAGCTCCCCAACCGTTGCCGTCCTTCCGAAGATGCCAGCATGATGGTCTGGGAACGTTTGGGGGTTCTTTGCTCGGCGGCCGAAAGGCGGGCCGACGAGGCCAGCCGCGATGTGATTGCGTGGCTCAAGTGCACCTATGTCGAAGCCTTCCTCGACAAGGTGTTTACGGCTGAAGTGACGGGCGCTGTGTCTGCCGGACTCTATGTTCGCTTGAAAAACCTCTTCGTCGAGGGGTTTGTACACGTGTCCAATCTCGGTAACGAATATTTTGAGTATGACGAGAACAGGCAGAGTTTTTCTGGCACGAGGTCCGGATGCGTCTATAAAATCGGCGATCAACTGAGAGTGCAGCTGACGAAGGTCGACCGAGATTCCCGCTCGATCGACTTCACTGTGGTTCAGGCCCGACCGACTGAGTACGATTCCGGACGCTTCAAGCAGCGACGCAATTCCAAACACCGTCGCCGTTAGTGCGCCTCTCTCTGGCACCGAGTCATTCCATCATTTAGACCCATTACTCACCCATGGCGAAACAAGTTGTTCTGGCGGGCTTTCATGCCGTCAATTCCCGTGCACGCGTCAAACCCGATTCGATTCGTGCTGTCTACGTTGATCCTTCGCGTCGTGACAAACGCATGCAGCAGTGCCGCGACCGGTTGAAGGAACTCGGCATCAAGATCATGCAGGCCGACGCCCGTCGTCTGGACGGCATGGCGCCCGACGTGCCGCATCAGGGCATCGTGGCTTTGGCGGACGAATTCAATCAGACGATGACGTTTGACGAGCTCCTTGACGCCGTGACGCCCGAGACGCTGATTCTGATTCTGGACGGCGTGACCGATCCGCGCAATTTCGGGGCTTGCCTGCGTGTGGCCGATGCGGCGGGCGTGCAGGCCGTTGTGGCTCCGCGCGACCGCTCGGCCTCCTTTTCGCCCGCGGCCGCCAAGGCGGCTGCCGGTGCCTGGGAAACGGTGCCCGTGGTGACGGTGACCAACCTTGCGGGAGCCATTGCCGATCTGCGCGATGCGGGGGTGATGGTGGTCGGCACCGCCGGCGAAGCCACCAAGACGATTTATGAATTCGAGCAAAAGAGGGCGTTTGCCTGGGTGCTCGGAGCCGAAGGCGAAGGACTGAGGCAGCTCACGCGCAAGCGCTGCGATGACCTGGCCAAGATTCCGATGCTTGGCGCGGTCGACAGCCTGAATGTGTCGGTGGCGGCCGGCATCTGCCTTTTTGAGTCGGTGCGCCAGCGCAAGACGAGCGCCGACTGATCGAGGTTCCGTCTCAACAAAAGCGCCCCGCCGGATTCAGTCGCCGTGCGGGGCGTTTTCGTCGCGGACGCGGGTTATGGCTTGTCGGGCATTTCCGCGACCGCTTCGATTTCCACAAGGCACCCGAAGTGAAGCTCGGTCGTTGAGACAATCACGCGTGCCGGTTTGTGGTCGCCGAAAAACTCGGCATAAACCTCGTTGATGGGTCCCCAGTAGGCCACGTCGGGCGTGTAGACGCGGCACAGCACCACGTCTTCGCGTCGGGCCCCTGCGTGTTGGAGCACGCGCTCGACATTCTTGAGCGCCAATCGCGTATGGTCGCGGATGTCGCCCTGACACACTTCGCGGGTATCGGGATCAATCGACAGCTGACCCGAAACATAGAGCGTACCGCGGCTGATGACGCCGGCACTGTAGTGACCTTTGTTCTCGCCTTTAAAAGGCGGTTGAATGATCTGCATGAGAGCACCTTCGAAAAAAGTACGGTGGCAACAGATATCAGTCTAGAGCGCCCATGCCGGCATGGACAAGTCGTGTTGCACGGGATCGTTCGGAGCCCTACAATCCGCGATAACCTTGTGCTTCGAAGGCCCCGTGTCTTCGAGGCCTTTTGTGCATCCTCACCCGCTCCACACATGACTGCTCGACTGAGGCTCAACAACATCACAAAAACCTATCCGGGCATTCGCGCCAACGACGCGATCAGTCTGGAGGTTCAGCCCGGCGAAGTGCTGGCGATTCTCGGCGAGAACGGCGCCGGCAAATCCACGCTGATGAAAATTATTTTCGGTTCGGTCGCGCCCGATTGCGGCGAAATCGAATTCGACGGCGTGCCCGTGAAAATTACGAGTCCTTCCGTGGCCCGACAGCTTGGTATTGCCATGGTGCACCAGCATTTTGCGGTGTTTGAAACGCTGACTGTGGCCCAGAATGTCGTTCTCGGTCTGCCGGGGAGCGACTCTCTGGCCGTCGTTTCGGCCCGCATCCGCGAGCTCGGGGACCATTACGGCATTCCCGTCGATCCTGACGCCGTGGTGGCCGATCTCGCCATGGGCGAGCGACAGCGCGTGGAAATCATCCGTGCGCTGATGACCAATCCCAAGCTTCTCATTTTGGACGAGCCGACTTCGGTGTTGACGCCTCAGGCCGTTCGAAGGCTCTTTGAAACGCTCAAAAAGCTCTCCGCCGAAGGGGTGTCCATCGTCTTTATTTCCCACAAACTCGATGAAATCCGCGAACTTGCCGATCGTTGCACCGTGCTGCGTGCAGGGCGTGTGGTTGAAACCGTGGTGCCGGCACAAGAAACCGAGCAGTCACTCGCGCGTCTGATGATCGGCAGCGAACCGCCCAAGCTGCGCGAAAAGGTCGGTGAGCCCGGCAAGGTGGCGCTTGAGCTCAATCATTTGTCGCTTGACGGCGGGCACCATGTATCGGGGGTCTCGAACGTGACGTTGCAGGTGCGCGCGGGTGAAATCGTCGGCATTGCCGGTATTTCGGGCAACGGTCAGTCGCGTCTTCTGGGCGTTGTGATGGGGGAACTCAAGGCCAACGGCGGCAGTGTACGCCTCAACGGGCAGGATCTTACACATTTGGGCGCAGCCGAGCGGCGCAAGATGGGGCTTCGTTATGTGCCCGAGCAACGTCTCGGACACGGTTCGGTGCCGGAGTTTTCCCTTCTTTCCAATACCATTCTCACGGGCGACCAGTTCCATAAGCGCGGTATTTTGCTGCGCAAGTCCGCCGCCGAGTATGCGCGAAGCGTCATCGAGCGTTTCAAAGTGAAGACGACGAGTGAACTTAAGCCCGCGCAGGCGCTTTCGGGCGGCAATCTGCAGAAATTCATCGTTGGTCGCGAAATTCTCAACCGTCCCTCAGTGCTGATGATCGACCAGCCGACCTGGGGTGTGGACGTGGGGGCCGCAACAGTCATTCACAACGCGCTCATGCGTCTTCGAGAAGAGGGGGCCGGCATTCTCATCGTCAGTGAGGAAGTCGATGAACTCTATGCGGTGTGCGATCGCATCGCCGTGATGTATCGAGGGTGTCTGTCGCCCGCCGTCCCCGTGTCGTCGATTGCGACCGACGAACTCGGCCGCTGGATGGCCGGGCTGTGGCCCGGAAGCCCTTTCCGTCAAAGAACTGATTTGACGCCCGATGTTCCCGTCGAGGCGAAGGTGGACTGAAGATGCAGTTTCCGATTCAATTGCGCGCCCGCCAACGCAACGGCGGCATCATGTTGTGGCTCAGCCCCCTGGCGGCGCTGGGGCTGACTGTTTTAGCCGGGGCGATACTGTTTGCCTGCCTCGGGCAGGATCCCGTTCGTGCGCTTCAGGTCTTTTTGCTTGCTCCTTTGGAGAGTGTTCGCGGTTGGGCCGAAGTCGGCGTGAAGATGACGCCCCTGTTGCTGTGCGCCTGCGGGCTTGTCATCTGCTTTCGGGCCAATGTCTGGAATATCGGTGCTGAGGGGCAGTTTCTGACGGGCGCGATTTTAGGCGGTTGGGTGGCGTTGCACTGCCCGGCCTGGCTTGGATTCTGGAGCATCCCCTGTGTTCTGGCCGCGGGCGTTGCGGGCGGCGCGCTCTGGGCAGGGGTGACTGCGCTGCTGCGCGATCGCTTTCACGCCAACGAAATTTTGGTCTCGCTCATGCTCGTCTATGTTGCGCAGTTTGCACTTGCCTACTGTGTGCAGGGGCCCATGCAGGATCCCGAAGGGTTGGGCTTTCCGCAGTCGCCGCTTTTTGAAACCTATACGCTGCTGCCGATTCTTGTGTCGGGCACCCGACTGCATGTCGGTTTTGCACTTGCCGTCCTGGCGGCCGTGGTGATGGAACTTGTGCTCTCACGCACCTTTATCGGCTTTCAGTTCAAGGTCTCGGGCATCGCGCCCCTTGCGGCCAAGTACGCGGGCTACGGCACGCGCCGTCTGCTGTGGATTTCTCTGCTTTTGTCCGGCGCGCTCGCGGGCCTTGCGGGCATCTGTGAAGTCACGGGTCCCGTTGGACAGCTGACGCTGACGATCAGCCCGGGTTACGGCTTTGCGGCTATCATCGTGGCCTTTGTCGGGCGTCTGTCGCCCGCCGGGTGCATTCCGGCGGCGTTTGTGATGGCGCTCTTTTATCTGGGCGGTGAACTCGGTCAGTCCCGACTCGGGCTGCCGAGCTCGATTACCGGCGTCTATCAGGGCATGTTGCTCTTTTTCCTTTTGATTTGTGATACCTGGATCGCGTTCGAACCCGTCTGGGTCGGTTTCGGCACCGGGAAAAAGGAGGCCAAATGAGTCTGACCGCCTCGATTATCGCTTCGACCCTCAATGCGGGAACGCCGCTTCTTATCGCAGGACTCGGCATTCTGATCCATGAGCGCAGCGGCGTGCTCAACCTAGGCATCGAGGGCATGATGCTGATGGGAGCCGTTTGCGGCTTTGCAACCACTTACGTGACGGGCAGCTTTGCGCTGGGGTTTCTTGTGGGAGCTCTGGCGGGCATGGTGATGGCTGCCGTATTCGGTTTTGTCGTCATCGGGCTTTATGCCAATCAGTATGCGTCGGGTCTGGCGCTGGCGCTTTTCGGGGGCGGTCTGTCAGCGTTTCTCGGACAGCCCTATCAGGGCAAGGCGTTGGCAGAGCGCGCCGCCTGCGGCATCCCCGGTTTGGAGAGCATCCCTTTTATCGGTGAAGCCTTTTTCTCAAACCACTGGATGGTTTATGCCGCGCTGGTGGGAGTTGCGCTTGTGTGGTGGTTTTTGTACCGCTGCCGTTGGGGCTTGGTACTGCGGGCCGTCGGTGAGTCGCCAAAGTCGGCCTTTGCACTCGGCTACAACGTGCGCAGCATTCGTTTTGCCGCTGTTTTGTTCGGCGGGCTGATGAGCGGCTTGGCAGGGGCGTACCTGTCGCTCGTGTATACGCCGCTCTGGGCCGAAGCGATGACCGCAGGGCGCGGTTGGATTGCGCTCGCGCTCGTCACTTTTGCCACTTGGCGCCCCATGCGGGTGGTGCTCGGTGCCTACCTCTTCGGCGGTGTGACGATGATGCAGTTCAACATGCAGGCCGTGGGCATTGAGGTGCCCAGCCAGATTATGTCCATGCTGCCGTACCTGGCTACGATCGCGGTGCTGGTGCTCATCAGCCGCAACCCCAAGTGGATCGCGCGCAATGTCCCCCTGAGTTTGGGTAAAGTGTTCGATCCTCGAAGCTGAAAAAAAACGATAGTCACTGTCGACGATACAATTCTTCGACAAGGTTCTTTTTATTTAACTTTTTAAACGAGAGGACGACTCAAATGGCATTTCAGAAGACAGCTTTGGCGCTTGTTGCGGCAACCTGCGTGCTTTTGACCGGCTGCGGCGAGGATAAGAAGCCGGCGTCGGCAGCACAGAATGCTGCGCCCGCCAAAACCGTGATCAAGGCCGCCTGGCTCTATCCGAGCCCCCGTGCCGATGAAGGCTGGAGCAAGCAGCACGATGAGGCTCGCGAAGCCGTCCAAAAGAAGTTCGGCGACAAGGTGCAGACGCAGTTTGTGGAAAATGTGGTGACGCAGTCCGATGCCGAACGCGTTATTCGTGATCTGGCGGCTCAAGGTAACAAAATTATTTTCGCCACGAGCTTTGATTACATGAATCCGGGACTTAAGGTTGCCCGCGAGTACCCGGACGTGAAGTTTGAACACGCGACGGGCTACAAGACCTCCGCCAACTTCAATAACTACAATGCGCGCTTCTACGAAGCCCGTTATCTGGCCGGCAAGTTGGCCGGCGCCATGACCAAGAACGGCAGCCTCGGCTATGTCGCTGCAGTGCCGATTCCTGAAGTTTTGCAGGGTATCAACGCCTACACGTTGGGGGCTCAGTCCGTCAATCCCAATGTTTCCGTCAAGGTTGTTTGGACCAACAGTTGGTATGACCCGGGCAAGGAGGCCGACGCTACCAAGACGCTGATCGGGCAGGGGTGTGATGTTGTGACGCATCACACCAACTCGCAGGCCGTGGCTTCGACTGCCGAATCGGCCAAAGTGAAGGTCATCAGCTATCACTCGGCCATGAAGTCGGCGGCGCCTACCATGCTGATCGGTGCGGTGACGCATCACTGGGACGAGTACTACATCAAGCGCATCGAACAGGTGATGAACGGTACCTGGAAGGTTGATCCTCTCTGGGGCGGTGCGGAAATGCACATGGTGCGTCTGTCGGCGGTAACGCCCGACGCGCCCAAGGCGGTGGTCGACGACATCAACGCTGTCTACGCCAAGCTTGAAAAGAAGTCTTTCCCGATTTTCGTCGGTCCCCTCGTGAGCAACGAAGGCAAGACCGTGTTGGAAAAGGGACAGGTTGCTGACGATGCCCATCTGACGACGATGAACTACTTCGTCAAGGGGGTGGTTGGCAAGGTGCCTGCCAAATAAAGGTCTTTCCTGTTTTCAGGTGAACGGCCGTCGTCTTTTGGGGCGACGGCTTTTTTGGTGTGCTCGGCATGGGCACGTTTCTAACGGGTGAAAGTCCCGAGTGCAGGA
>CAMAHM010000024.1 GCA_945834535.1 uncultured Sutterella sp.
CTTTTTGTCCCTAATTCGTCACCCACTGCTTGACAAACGTGGGTGGTCCAGAGATAGAGGGGAGTTGTTTAGGCGCACGAAAAAGCCGCACGGGCTACAAACATCGACCGAGCGGCTTTTCCCAAGACGTCGGGCGCGCGCGCCGTGCGCCCGATTCCAATGATTAACGCATCAGCAACGCATTCATGCGGCGCACGAAGCCGTTGGGATCCTTGAGGGTTCCCTGCTCCTGCAGCACGGCCTGCTCGTAGATGCACTCGGCCCACTCACCAAAGCGCGCGTCGTCGGCTTCAGCGGCAGCCTTTACAAGCAGCGGATGCGTCGGGTTGATTTCGAGGATGTACTTTTCCTCGGGCACCGACTGACCTGCGGCTTCGAGCATGCGGCGCATCTGAGCCGTCAGCATCTGGCCCGACTTGGCCGTCACGCAGCTCGGGCTGTCCGTAAGGCGCTCGCTCACGCGCACGTCTTCAACCTTGTCGCCCAGCGCAAGCTTGATGCGCTCAACGAGCGGACGATTGGCTTCGGCCGTCTCCTTGGCCTTGGCTTTTTCTTCCTGGTCTTCAAGTTCTCCGAGGTCAAGGTCGCTTGCGGTCACGCTCACAAACTTCTTGCCCTCAAACTCGGGCATGTTGCCCATGAGCCACTCGTCGATGCGCTCCCACATGAGCAGCACTTCGATGCCCTTCTTGCGGAACTGCTCGAGGTAGGGCGAGGTGCTTGCACTCTGGTAACTTGTGCTGACAAGGTAGTAAATGTTCTTTTGCTTGTCGCTCATGCGCTTGACGTAGTCGGCAAGGCTCACGTTCTGCGCGTCCGACGTGTTGTGGGTCGAGGCAAAGCGCAGGAGCTTGGCGACCTGCTCGCGGTTGCTCCAGTCTTCGACGGGACCTTCCTTGAGCACACGACCGAAAGTCTTCCAGAAGATGCCGTACTTGTCGGCGTCTTCGGAGAGCTTTTCGAGCATACCGAGCGCGCGCTTGGTGAGCGCCTTCTTCAGCTTGGCCGTCACGGGGCTTTCCTGAAGCAGCTCGCGCGAAACGTTGAGCGGCAGATCGTTGCTGTCCACGAGACCGCGCACAAAGCGCAGGTAGTTGGGCAGGAACTCACTGGCCTTATCCATGATGAACACGCGCTGCACGAAAAGCTTGATGCCGTGCTGCTTGTCGGGCGTGTACAGGTCCCAGGGCGCATTTTCCGGCACAAACAGCAGGCTCGTGTATTCGAGTTCGCCTTCGACGCGATTGTGAGCCCAGGTGAGAGGATCCCCGTAGTCGTGCGTGAGGTGCTTATAAAATTCCTTGTACTGCTCGGGCTTGACTTCGCGCGGATTCATTGTCCAGAGCGCCTTGGCGTCGTTGACCTGCACCCACTGCCAGACGCTCTTGGCGTCTTCGCCCTCCTTGGGGGCTTCGTACTTTTCTTCCCACAGCATCACAGGCACGGCAATGTGGTCCGAGTACTTGGTGATCGCTTCGCGCAGCGTCCAGGTTTCGAGGAATTCTTTCTCTTCGGGCTTAAGATGCAGCGTCACGCTCGTGCCGCGTTCGGGCACAGTGATCGTTTCGCTCGTAAAGGTGCCGTTGCCGTCGGACTCCCAACGCACCCCCTCTTCGGCTGCCGCATTGACCGAGCGCGACACCACGGTCACCTTGTCGGCGACGATGAAGGACGAGTAAAAGCCCACACCGAACTGGCCGATCAGCATGCTGTCCTTGGCGGCGTCGCCCGACAGTTCGGCAAAGAACTTCTCGGTGCCGCTCTTTGCGATGGTGCCGAGGTGTTCGTTGGCCTCTTCAAGCGTCATGCCGATGCCGTTGTCGCGGATCGTGAGCGTGCCCGCGTCCTTGTCGGCCTTGACCCAGATCTTGAGGTCGGCGTCGCCGGCCAAAAGCCCGGCGTTGGTAAGCGAAAGAAAGCGCAGTTTGTCGAGCGCGTCCGAAGCGTTCGAGACGAGCTCGCGCAGGAAGACTTCCTTGTTCGAATAAAGCGACTTAGCCAACAGATTCAAAAGCTTGTTGACCTCGGTCTGAAAACCATGTACTTGAGCGGCCATTGCAGTATGCCTTCCATCCAAAAAAGGACGCCGTCCATAGCGGGCGGCTGTGATTGAAAACCGGCGGGGCGACGCAGTCGTCTCCTCGTTCTGTCGGGCTATATGGGGGCAGCAAAAGGCAATTTCAAGCGGACGCAAAAAATGCGCCTTCGAACACCGTCAAAGACGCATTTTTTTCGATCGCACAAAAGCGTGATCAGGCCTTGGCGGCAGCGGGCTCGTCCTTACGAACCAGGCTCACAACGTCGACGGCCGAAACGTCCGCCAGGCGCACGAGTACCACGCGGGCCCCCTGAAACAGGAAGTTCTTGTCGCGCTTGTCGGCTTCGCCCAGGGCCTTCAGAAAGGCGTCGATCTGGGGGTTGAGCGTGTCGGCCTTTTCGGAAGCAAACGGCACGACGATGTTCTGGCCGCCCTTTAAAAAGACGGTGAGCTGTTGAATGTATTGTTGGGTCATGGCAAACTCGAAAGAAGAGACGCTCGGATGATCAAAACGGGATCCGAGCGGTTATTTGGGTTTGGCGGGCGTATCGGGCGCGCCGTCGATATAAAGGTCCGATCGCTTTGGCGCAAAAATCTGCGGCTTGCCGCCGCCCGGACGCAGGATCTTGTCATCGAGGGCCTGAAGTTCATCGGCCGATTTGGGGGTTCTGGCGATAAAGCGGAAAAGGACTTCATCGTTGCGGATCATCCCCAAACGCATGCGGGCGCGCTCTTCGACAGCCCCGCTTCCCGATTCAAGCGACTCGATCTCAGCGGCGACGGCATCGTTTTCCGCACGCAATCGGTCATTGGCGTCACGAATACTCTGCAGTTCGCGCTCAAGGCTGTGCATGCGCGCGATTCCCCCTTTGCCGAACCACAGCGGCCATTGGATGCCGACGGCCATGGCAAAGAGGGTCACATACAGAATGTGTCGCGCGCTGAGCACATCCGCTCCTGCTACTGAGAGTGGTTACTTGATGCAGTAGAACGCGGCGCGCCCCGGATAGACGGCCGTGTTGCCCAGACGCTCTTCGATACGCAGCAGCTGGTTGTACTTGGCCATGCGGTCGGAGCGGCTCATCGAACCCGTCTTGATCTGACCGGCATTCAGACCCACGGCAATATCGGCAATGGTCGAATCTTCCGTTTCGCCCGAGCGGTGCGAGACGACGGCCGTGTAGCCGGCGCGCTTGGCCATTTCGATGGCTTCAAACGTTTCCGAAAGCGTGCCGATCTGATTGACCTTGATGAGGATCGAATTGGCCACGCCCTTTTCAATGCCTTCGCGCAGGATGGCGGGGTTGGTCACAAAAAGGTCGTCGCCCACGAGCTGCACCTTGCCGCCCAAGCGCTCGGTGAGCATCTTCCAGCCTTCCCAATCGCCTTCGGCCATACCGTCTTCGATCGAGATGATGGGGTACTTGGCAACCCAGGCTTCAAGCACGTCCGCCCATTCGTCGGCCGTAAGCACCTTGCCGCCCGACTTTTTCATCACGTACTTGCCGTCTTCAAAAAATTCGCTCGAAGCGCAGTCAAGGCCGATCGCGATGTCCTTGCCCGGTTCATAGCCGGCGGCACGCACGGCTTCGAGGATGAGTTCGATGGCTTCTTCGTGGCTTTCGCACTTGGGCGCAAAACCGCCTTCGTCACCGACGGCGGTCGACATGCCGCGGCCGTTGATGATCTTCTTGAGGGCGTGGAAGGTTTCAGCACCGTAGCGCAGGGCTTCCCTAAAGCTCGGCGCACCCACGGGAATAATCATGAATTCCTGCAGGTCAAGATTGTTGTTGGCGTGAGCGCCGCCGTTGATGACGTTCATCATCGGCACGGGCATCTGCACGGCACCCATGCCGCCGAAGTAGCGGTACAGGGGCAGGCCTGATTCTTCGGCCGCAGCACGGGCCACAGCCATCGAAACGGCCAGGATGGCGTTGGCACCGAGGCGCGACTTGTTGTCGGTGCCGTCAAGCTCAATCATCGTGCGGTCGATGTATTCCTGATCGCTCGCTTCAAGACCCATGAGGGCTTCGGCGATTTCCCCGTTGACATGATCGACGGCCTTCAGGACGCCCTTGCCACAGTAGCGCTTGGCGTCACCGTCACGCAGTTCGATGGCTTCACGCACGCCGGTACTCGCGCCCGAAGGCACAGCCGCACGGGCGACGACGCCGCTTTCGAGATAGACCTCGGCTTCCACGGTCGGGTTGCCGCGGCTGTCGAGAACTTCGCGGCCGACAATGTCGATGATGGCACTCATGATGTTTTCCTAAAAAGTGAAAGAGTCAACATGCGAACGTGCGCCCGATTCTGCCCCAAAAGGGCCACATCGAACGCACGTCTGCGAAAAATTAAGAAAAGTCGTTTTCAAGGTACGGGAAGGCCTTGACAACGCGGTCGATGCGCACAAGCTCTTCCAAAAGGTCGCTCATGCGCTTTAAAGGCACCGCGTTGGGGCCGTCGCTCAGCGCCTGATTCGGATCGGGGTGCGTCTCCATAAAGAGCCCGTCGACGCCCGCTGCGACCGCCGCGCGCGACAGCACCGGCACAAAGCGCCTGTCGCCGCCCGAGCACTGGCCGTTGCCGCCGGGCAGCTGCACCGAGTGCGTGGCGTCAAAGACGACGGGGGCCTTGGTTTCGCGCATGATCGCCAAAGAGCGCATGTCGCTTACGAGGTTGCCGTAACCAAAGGAAGCACCGCGCTCACAGACCATGAAGTTGTCCGTTTCAAGACCGGCCTCCTGGGCGGCGGCTCGAGCCTTGGCAACCACGTTGACCATGTCGTGGGGCGCAAGGAACTGGCCCTTTTTGATGTTGACGGGCTTACCCGAGCGCGCACAGGCGACGATGAAGTCCGTCTGACGGCACAAAAAGGCAGGCGTCTGCAGCACATCGACGACGGCGGCAACTTCGGCCACCTCTTCGGCCGTGTGCACGTCCGTGAGAACCGGCACGCCGATCTGACGGCGCACTTCGGCAAGCATCCTGAGGCCTTCCTCGCGGCCGGGGCCGCGGAAGCTCTTGCCGCTCGTGCGGTTGGCCTTGTCGTAGCTTGCCTTGAAGATGTAGCGAATCCCCAAAGCATCGCACGTCTCTTTGACGCTGCCCGCGATGTCGAGCAGCATCTGCTGCGACTCGATCACGCAGGGGCCGGCAATCAGAAAGAAGGGATTCTGGTGTCCGATTTCAAAACCGCAAAGCTTCACTGAGAGTCTCCTTGCCCGATGCGGGGCGCAAAGTTACTTTTTGCTGTCACGCTGCTTCATGGCCGCGCGGATGAACGCTTCAAAAAGCGGATGACCGTCGCGCGGGTTCGAAGTGAATTCCGGATGGAACTGCACGGCAAAGAAGAACGGGTGATCAGGCAGCTCCATCATTTCGGGCAGGTTTTCCGTGGGCGTACGCGCCGAGATGACCATGCCCTTGGCTTCAAACTGCGCCACGTAGGAGTTGTTGACTTCGTAGCGGTGACGGTGACGTTCGCACACCTTGTCGCCGTAGATGCTGTGCGCAAGGGTCCCGGGCTTGACGGGCACTTCCTGCGCACCCAGTCGCAGCGTGCCGCCCATATTGCTCTTTTCATCGCGCTGCTCGACCTTGCCGCTCTTGTCGGTCCACTGCGTGATGAGCGCCACCACCGGGTGCGGCGTATCGCTGTCGAGTTCAGTGGAGTTGGCGCCGCCGAGGCCGCACACGTGACGGGCAAATTCAATCACGGCCGTCTGCATGCCGAGGCAAATACCCAGATACGGCACCTTGTTGACGCGGGCGTATTCGATTGCCTTGATCATGCCCTCGGTGCCGCGCTTGCCAAAGCCCCCGGGCACGAGAATGGCGTCGAGCCCTTCGAGTGCACCCGTGCCGCTCTTTTCGATCTCTTCGGAGTCGATGAGACGGATGTCGACATGCTGCTCGGTGCGGATACCGGCGTGGCGGAGCGCTTCGTTGAGGCTCTTGTAGCTGTCGGCGTAGTCGACGTACTTGCCGACCATACCGATCGTGACCGTCCCCTTGGTTTCCTTGATGCGGCGCACGATTTCCTGCCACTGCGACAGATCTGCGGGCTTGGTGTTGAGATTGAGGCGCTCGCAGACAATATCGTCAAGGCGCTGCGCGTGCAGCATCAGGGGCACTTCGTAGATGGTGGAAGCGTCGACGACACTGATCACACAGTCCATGGGCACGTTGCAGAAAAGCGCAATCTTGGCGCGCTCGTTTTCCGGCACTTCACGTTCAGCGCGGCACAGCAGCACATCCGGGTACACGCCCTCTTCGCGCAGCTTTTGCACAGAATGCTGCGTAGGCTTGGTTTTGAGTTCGCCCGCTGCGGCCACCCACGGGCACAGCGTCAGGTGCATGAAGACCGCGTTGCCGCGACCGACCCTGAAGCTCATCTGACGGACGGCTTCCACGAAGGGAAGCGATTCGATGTCGCCCACTGTGCCGCCGATTTCAACGACCGCCACGTCACACTCGCCGTTGCAGGAATTCTTGGAGCCGCGCTGGATGAATTCCTGAATTTCATTGGTGATGTGCGGAATGACCTGCACGGTCTTACCGAGGTATTCGCCGCGGCGTTCCTTTTCAAGGACGCTCTTATAAATCTGACCCGTGGTGAAGTTGTTGTAGCGATGCATCTTGCTCGTGATGAATCGCTCGTAGTGACCGAGGTCAAGGTCGGTTTCGGCACCGTCTTCGGTCACGAACACTTCACCGTGCTGGAACGGGCTCATCGTGCCCGGGTCGACGTTGATGTAGGGATCAAGCTTGATCATCGTGACCTTGAGCCCGCGGGACTCAAGAAGTGCGGCCAAAGAAGCGGCGGCGATGCCTTTGCCCAAACTGGAGACAACGCCGCCGGTAACGAATACGTATTTAGTCATTTGTATGCTCGAAGATCAATTGCGCCTGATCCGCAGCGCCCCACTCTTCCCCTCGGAAAGAAGCAGGCCGTGCGAGCCTAAAACGCAGGTCTGTGAATCGCAAAATTATAGTGGAGCGGCCCGTTTTTTCCACGCGACGAGCCGCCGTCAAACCATTAGGACACAAGAAGCGCAGCCACG
Source organism: uncultured Sutterella sp. (assembly GCA_945834535.1). Lineage (GTDB taxonomy): Bacteria > Pseudomonadota > Gammaproteobacteria > Burkholderiales > Burkholderiaceae_F > Duodenibacillus. The sequence continues at coordinate 7,102 of CAMAHM010000024.1, forward strand.
GCACAGGGAAAAACCGCAAGGGCCGCATCGAGTCGATCGAAAAAGCCTCCGTGCCCGGGCAGAAGACGCCCTGAATCCTTGATGCCCGCGTGGCGCTTTAAGGCCGACTCAAAAAGGTCGCCGGCAATCGAGACGGCCGTCAGAAGCAGCATCAAAAGAGTTCCCGCAACGGGGCCCGCGCGTTCGATCAGAAGACTCGAAAAGACGACATTGTGCGGCAGCACGTTCCAGGCAATAAGCACTGCAGCAAGCACGCTCACGAAGGCGCCCGCCGCGCCCTCCCAGGTCTTCTTGGGGCTGATGGCGGTACTCATCTTGTGCCGGCCGAAAAAGCGCCCGGCAAAATACGCGCACACGTCCGCAAGCCACACAATGAGAAAAACGGACAAAAAGAGCGGCCAGCCGCCCGCGCGCAGCAGCCACAGCATCGCCAGAAACGTCGCGGGAAGAATCACGACGGCAAGCACCAGACTCGTGCGGTCGGTCACGGCAAACCCTCGGTGACGGGCGGCAAAGCAAACGCCCAGAAGTCCCATCCAGATTGCGGTCGCGGCAAGTTCGAGCGCAAGAAAGACGCCCCCCTGCGGTACGGCTCCCGTGAGGGCCGCAAAAAGACCGCCGGCGGCCATAACGACGCCGGCAACCGGCGCCCACCGGCGCGCGCTTTGAATCATGCAGCACCACTCGTAGGCAACGAGCCCCAGACAAAGCGCCATGGAAGCCGCCAGCCAGGTCGTCCCCAGCACGGCCGCACCGACGAAAAGCAGCAGTAAAACGGCCGCCGTGATCACGCGGGTGAGAAGCATGTTGCAAAATTCCTTCACAAAAAATAAGGCGTGCGGTTCGCGTTCAGAAAACCCGTGCACGCCCTCAGTGTACTGCAAACGCCGGCTGCGCTTCTCAAAAACCTTAAGAGCGCTCGCCAGAAATCTGCTCGCTCGTCATGCCGAAGCGCCTCTCGCGGCTGCCGTACCAGTCGAGAGCCTCAGAGAGATCCTCGGCTCCGAAATCGGGCCACAGCCGCTCGGTGAAGTAAAGCTCGGCATAGGCCGCCTGCCAGAGAATGAAATTGGAGATGCGGCTCTCGCCCCCCGTACGGATCATGAGATCCACCGGCCCCGACCACTGCATGGTGAGGTGGCTCTCCAAAGAAGCCACGTCGATTGCTTCTCCTTGTTCGGCCAGTTTTCTTGCCGCCTGCACGATGTCCCAGCGCCCGCCGTAATTGATGCAGACGTTAAGGTGCATGAAGCTCCCCTCGGCCACGGCGTTGGCGGTTGCCGCCTCGGCTCTTTGCACAGCCCCAATAAGCTCCTCGGAAAAACCCGTCTTGTCGCCCACAACATGCAGCCGCACGCCGGCGCGGGCCAGAGGCTCGGCTTCCCTTTCGAGTCCGGCCACAAAAAAGCGCATCAGAGCCGACACTTCGTCCTCGGGACGGCGCCAGTTTTCACTCGAAAAGGCAAATACCGAAAGGCTGTGAATCCCGCGGCGGCGCGCTTGACTCACAATCGTGCGCAACGATTCAATGCCGCGACGGTGCCCTTCAATGCGGGGCAGAAAGCGTCGTTTGGCCCAACGGCCGTTGCCGTCCATGATGACGGCCAGATGTTGAGGAGTGCTCATGGTGTAGGAAACAAAAGGATGCAACACGAGACAAGATACACGAAGGCGCCCTACGTGCAAGCCCCGAGGCCTGCACGACGAGCGCCGATGGTATGACCGAGGACAAGAAAGTCGGTCTTAGACCGTCATCACTTCCTTTTCCTTACCGGCAACGAGCTTGTCGACTTCGCCGATGTACTTGTCAGTGATCTTCTGCACTTCCTTTTCGGAACGCGACACATCGTCTTCGGACACTTCCTTGGCTTTTTCGAGCTTCTTGACGTGATCGTTGGCGTCGCGACGCAGATTGCGGATGGCCACCTTGGCGTCTTCGCCTTCGCTGCGCACCACCTTGCAGATTTCGCGACGGCGTTCTTCCGTGAGCGGGGGCAACGGCACGCGGATCGAGTCACCCGAGGTTGCGGGATTCAGACCCAGATCGCTCATCAGGATCGCCTTTTCAATCACCGGAACGAGCTTGCGGTCCCAGGGCTGCACCATCAGGGTGCGGGCGTCGGCCACGTTGATGTTGGCGCACTGCGACAGCGGCGTCGGGGAGCCGTAGTAGTCGACCATCACGTGCTCGAGCAGACCGGTCGAAGCGCGGCCCGTACGGAGCTTGGAAAAGCCTTCGCGCAGCGTCTCGATCGTACGGGACATCTTGTAGTCGGTCTGTTTTTGGATTTCAGCAATGGTGCTCATGAATAGTCTCTTTAGAGGGATAAAAACTCGGGGGCCGACGCGTGCATCAAATGCGATATCGAACGCCGGCCGTCAGAAGAATCATTTTAGCAGTGCACGAGCGTGCCTTCGTCTTCGCCCATCACCACGCGCTTCATGGCGCCGCGCTTGATGATCGAAAACACCTTGATGGGGAGCTTTTGGTCGCGACACAGGGCAAAGGCCGTGGCGTCGAGCACCTTGAGGTCGCGCTTCATCGCTTCGTCAAAGGTGATCGACTTATAGAGCGTCGCGTTGGGATTTTTCTTGGGGTCTTCGGAGTAGATGCCGTCGACCTTGGTCGCCTTAAGCACCACTTCTGCACCGATCTCCGCACCGCGCAACGCGGCCGTCGTGTCGGTCGTAAAGAACGGGTTGCCCGTGCCGGCGGCAAAGATCACCACGCGGCCCTTTTCCAGATACTTGAGTGCGCGACCGCGAATGTAGGGTTCAGCCACCTGAGCAAGCTGCAGAGCACTCTGCACGCGGGCTTCGACGCCTGCGTTGCGCAACGCATCCTGCAGGGCCATGCCGTTCATCACGGTGGCGAGCATGCCCATGTAGTCACCCGTGGCACGGTCCATGCCGGTGGCACCCAGCGCAACGCCGCGGAAAATGTTGCCGCCGCCCACAACGATACCAAGCTGCACACCGAGCGCAAGGACTTCCTTGATGTCGGTCACGATGTCGGCAAGCGTCTGACGGTTGATGCCGAACTGATCGGGCCCCATCAGCGCCTCACCGGAAAGCTTGAGCAGAACGCGTTTGTACTTGGGGGCGGCGGTGCAGGCTGCTGCACATTCGGAATTTTGACTCATGGTGGCTCCAGGGCAAAGAGATTCAAAACGCAACGCACACCCTTCGCTTGCCCTCGCACGGCCGGGGCCGCCGAGAAGCATCTGCCCCGTCGTCTGCAGCGCCCGACACGGGCGCAGAAACGGCGGGCATCTGCGCCAAAATGGGGCGCGTGCATCGGTCTGCGCGAGATAATAATCAGGTCGCAGGCCTTTTGCCACTCGGGATCCGACACGCTGAAAAAAAAGCGCACCTCCGAACCAATGCAGAGATGCGCTTTTTCTGCGCCGTCCGTCGACCGAAACCGATCAACGGACCCAAAGGCCGAGCCCAATCAATTAGGCGCGGGCGGCAGCCTGCTGGGCAGCCACTTCGGCAGCGAAGTCTTCGTTGCGCTTTTCAAGGCCTTCGCCGACCACGTACAGAGCGAAGGTGGCCACAGAGGCACCCTTGTTCTTGAGGAGCTGGCCGACGGTCATCTTGTCGTCCTTGACGAACGGCTGGTTGACGAGGGTCACTTCCTTGAGGAACTTCTGCACCGTGCCTTCGGCGATGCGTTCGAGCATGGCTTCGGGCTTGCCGGCTTCCTTGGCCTTTTCGATGGCCACGCGGCGTTCGGTTTCGATCTGCTGGGGATCCACACCGTCCTTGTCGAGAGCCTTCGGCTTGGCGGCAGCAATGTGCATCGCGACGTCGTGGGCGACTTCTTCGTCACCGCCGATGACGTCGACGAGCGCGGCGATCTTGGAGCCGCCGTGCACGTACTGGTGCAGCTTGCCCTGAGCTTCAATGCGCTGGAAGCGACGGAAGGTCATGTTTTCACCGATCTTGCCCACGAGAGCGGTACGGACGGCTTCGAGCGTCTGACCGTTCAGTTCGAGCGCAGCCAGAGCGGCCACGTCGGCGGGGTTCTGTTCGACCACGAGACGCACGGCGTCCTTGGCCATCTGCTGGAATTCGGGGTTCTTGGCAACGAAGTCGGTTTCGGAGTTGACTTCGAGCACGGCACCGGTCTTGCCGTCTTCGGCGATGTACACGACAACCACGCCTTCGGCGGTCACGCGGGCAGCGGCCTTGGTGGCCTTGTTGCCGAGCTTGACGCGCAGAATTTCTTCAGCCTTGGCGGCATCGCCCTCGGCTTCGGTGAGAGCCTTCTTGCACTCCATCATCGGGGCGTCGGTCTTTTCGCGCAGCGCCTTAACCATTGCGGCGGTAATAACGGCCATTTTTTGCTCCTATCCTCGTTGGGGATGTTGGTGTGTGCGTCCGACTGTGTGCGTCGGAGCGTCACTAAAAATTGGAATTTGATACGAAAAAAGGGGCGGAATGCTTCGTAAAGCCCGCGCCCCTTTCTCTCGCAAAGAGCGCCGAAGGATTCGGCGCCCCCCGTAAAAGCGTCCTTGTCTTAGGGCGCGCTGTCAATTAGGCAGCGGGAGCCTCTTCGACGTATTCGGCTTCTTCACCGGTGGCGGCAGATTCCTTGCCGGCCAGAACGGCGTCGGCCATGCCGGAGGCGTAGATCGCCACAGCCTTGCCCGAGTCGTCGTTGCCGGGGATGACGTAGTCAACGCCGGCCGGGTTGTGGTTGGTATCGACCACGGCCACGACGGGGATGCCGAGCTTGTTGGCTTCCTGGATGGCGATCTTGTGGTAGCCGACGTCAATCACGAACAGAGCGTCCGGAAGGCTGGTCATTTCCTTGATGCCGCCGATCGACTTGTTGAGCTTTTCGATTTCACGGGTGAAGTCGAGAGCTTCCTTCTTGCTCATCTTCTCAAGGCCGCCGTCGGCGATGGTCTGTTCCATGTCCTTGAGGTGCTTGATGGTCTGCTTGACGGTCTTGAAGTTGGTGAGCGTGCCGCCGAGCCAACGCTGGTCGACATAGCAGCAACCGGCGCGCTGAGCCTGTTCGACGATGGTGTCGCGGCCGCCGCGCTTGGTGTCCACGAAGAGGACCTTGCCGCCGCGGGCGGAGAGTTCACGCACGAACTTTTCAGCTTCGGCGAACTTTTCAACGGTCTTTTCGAGGTTGATGATGTGAATCTTGTTGCGGGCACCGAAGATGTACTGGGCCATCTTGGGGTTCCAGAAGCGGGTCTGGTGGCCGAAGTGGCAACCGGCTTCGAGCATTTCACGCATGCTGACGGACATTTGAATATCTCCAAGGTTAATGTCTGACGTTGCGGCCAAATGTATGTGTGCAGATTTTCGAGCACCTCGGATGCGCCGCAACGCGCTATTTACTAACTCCGGCCGACAAAGGCTGGGGAGTCGGGACTTTTTCCCGTGCTCACGCACAGAAAGCGCGCATTATATCCAACCGGCGCGATTTTGGAAGAGGAAAACGAAAATTTTTCCTGCTTTTTCAGACGGCTGACGCCCGACACTGTGCTGGCGCAGACAACAAACCTTCCGTCAACTCGCGCGATCGTGCACAAAACGGACGGCAAAAGCCGATAACGGGAAGAACAGAAGGTGCAGGCATATTACAATGCCGCACACAGGCAAATGTGTGGTGCCCGAGACGGGACTTGAACCCGTACACCTTGCGGTTGCGGATTTTAAGTCCGCTACGTCTACCAATTTCGTCACTCGGGCCAAAAGGCGTGTGCGGGCGCGTTTCGTGAAGACGGCGCGCCTCAAATCAGGCGCATTCTACACATTGCCCGAACTTGTTGCTTTTTTGTCGGCTCAGAGTCCATGACGCGTCTTCGTCCTCTTTTCATCCTTCTAGCCTGCGCCGTTGCGCAGGGCACCTGCGCACAGCCTCTTGACTACGCCGGCGCCCGCACTCTCGCGCACGAGCGCATCGACAATCTGCGTATGCTGCAGGCCGAAGCCGACCGCCGCGCCTATGAGGCGCAGAGCGATCGAAGCCTGCACGGCCCCAAAATCACTCTTGACACCAAACAGGTCTGGGGGCGCAAATCCGTGGATCTGGGTTCGATCGACGTCGGCTCCAAACTCGGCAGCGGCATGGCGGGAGCCGGAGCTCTCGGCCAGATGCTCGCCCACATGCCCCCCATCGACCTGAAGTTCGATCAGGATCTCGACGGCCCGCGCGCGGCGCTCAACGTTGAGCTCCCCATCTGGACGGGCGGCGCGATTTCAGCCAAAGTTGCGGCGGCCGACGCTGCGACCGATGAGGCGCGCCTGCAGGTAACGGCGGCGCGCGATCAGGCCGACACGGAACTTGCCACCAAATACTTTGCGGTGCAGCTTGCGCGCTCGGTGCAAAAACTCCAGTCCGAGCGCCTCGCGCAGCAGGAGCTTGAAGTTAAAAAAGCGAAGCGCTTTGAAGAGACCGGCACCATCAGCAAGCTCGAACGCATGGCCGTCGAAGTCAACCGTGACGCCGCCAAACGCGAGCTTTTGGCCGCACAGACCAATACGCGCGTTGCCGAAGCCGAACTTGCCGGCCTTTTGCGTGTGCCTTCGCTTGACGCACTCACGTCGCCGCTTTTCATTGTCACCTCCAATCTGGGGAGTCTTGCCGAGTGGCAGGATCGGGCCCTCTCAAATTCCCCGATTCTTGCCGGCATTCGCGCGCAGTCCCGTCAGGCCGATGAGGGCGTCACCGCCGCCAAGGCCGCCTGGGCGCCGCAGGTCTACGCCTTTGCCAACAAAAACCTCATCACTCACTACCTCTCCATCACCGAACCCGACTGGGTGGCGGGCGTGGGCGTGCGCTTTACGCTGTGGGACAACAAGGATCGAACCGCCAAAGTGGCGGCCGCCCGATCGCTTGTTGAAAAGGCTCAGGCTGCACAGGCCGAAGTCGCTAATCGTCTTAAGACCGCCGTTGAAACGGCGTACCTTCGAAGCGATCAGGCTCGGGAAGCGTACCGACTCACCGACTCGACCCTGGCGATGGCGCAGGAAAACCTGCGCCTCAGAGAGCGCGGCTTTGCCGAAGGAATTTCGACGGCCGACGACGTTAACGACGCACGCAATAAACTTCTTGCCGCCCGCATCGCGCGTCGCGTTGCCGCCTACCGTTTTGTCGTTGCCTGGGCAACACTGCACTCGATTGCCGGCACCCCCGAAGGCTTTGTCGCCTCCATGGAACAACCCAATACTCTTTTTGAGAACTGAACGTCATGTCCGACAACAAGCATCTTCCTCTTAAAGTTCTCGCCATCGGTGCGGGCGTCGTTGTGTGCGGCCTCATCAGCACGGGGCTGTGGATGGCGTCCCATCCGTCCGCCGCGCCGCTTCAGGGGCAGGTTGAAGCACGCATTATTGAAGTTGCGCCCAAGATCGCCGGCCGCATTGCCGCCGTTCATGTCCGCGAGGGTGACACGGTGCGCGCGGGCGACGTGCTCGCGGACATCGATATTCCTGAACTCACCGCCAAACTCGGTCAGGTCAAGGCCCAGCAGGCGGCAGCCGAAGCACGCTCGCGCCTTGTCGAAGAAGGTGCCCGCACCGAGCAAATCGACGCAGCGCGTGCGCAGTACGAAAGAGCCGCGGCCGGTCTCAACCTTGCCCGCAAGAGCTTTGCCCGCGTCCACACTCTCTTTACCGAAGGGCTCGTGTCGGCGCAAAAGCATGATGAAGCACAGGCCGCACTCGAAAACGCCCTCAACCAGACCCGAGCTGCCAAGAGTCAGTTCGACATGGCCCGTAACGGTTCGCGCAGCGACGAAAAGGTGGCCGCTCTTGCGCTTGCTCAGCAGGCAGCCGAAGGTGTGGCTGAAGTGACGAGCCTTGCGGCTGAAGCCAAGCTTCGCGCGCCGCGCGCGGGCGAAGTTTCGCGCATCGTGCTGCACGCTGGCGAAGTCACGCCCGCCGGCTTTGCCCTTGTCACTTTGATCGATCATGATGACAAGTGGGTCACCTTCAACGTGCGCGAAGACGAACTCAAAAGCCTTACGGTGGGTGCACGTATCGAAGGCGACGTTCCCGCCCTCGGGCGCAAGATTGCCTTTGAGGTCTATTGGATCAGTCCGCGTGCCGACTACGCCACCTGGCGCTCGACCCGTCAGAGCACGGGTTACGACGTGCGCACCTTTGAAGTGCGTGCCCGTCCGGTGCAAAGCGATGTGCATCTGCGCCCGGGCATGAGCGTGCTCGTAGAGCGCTGATTCACTCCCTGACGCCCTGACACGCGACGGCTATGTCTGCTTTTCTTCGTACGCTGCGCCAAGAACTGCGCACTCTGGTGTCTGAACCCCGCCTGTGGTTCACAGGCATCGTGGTGCCCCTTTTCTGGGCCGTCATTTTGGCCGGCATCTTCACGAGCGGCCTCATGCGCTCGCTTCCCGTGGGGCTTGTTGACGCGGACAACACCTACGAAAGCCGTCAGCTGGTCGCTGCGCTCGAAGCGCTTCCCTCCGTAAGTTTCGTGCGCTTTGAAAGCCCCGCGGCCGCACAGGATGAGCTCAAGGCCAACCGCATCTGCGCGCTCTTTACGATTCCGCCCGACTGGTCCGCCAAAACGAGCGCCGGGCAATCGGACGCAGCGCTCGAGCTCTTTTTAAATCGGGGCCTGTACGCCATCGCTTCGACCCTGGAGCAGGACATTAAAACGGCGCTCGCCGCGCACTCCAGGGAAGCGCTCCTTGGTCTTGCCGCCAAAACGGGCGGCGGACTGCACGGAGCTGCAGCACGGCTTTCCGTTGTCAATGCCGACGTTGTTCTCACCGGCAACAGCACCGTCAATTATCTGGCCTATCTGCCGGCCACACTCATTCCCGGTGTTCTGGCTCTGGCATGCATTCTCACCTGCGCGGGCGTCGTCACCCGTGAGTGGCGCTTGGGAACTTTGGCTGCATGGCTTGCCGACGGGCGCGGCAGCCCCGGCAGCGTTGCCGCCGCCCTTCTCGGGCGCCTGACGGTCTGGCTCGGGATCTACAGCCTCTTTGCGCTCGGGTATGTAGCATGGTTTGCCGGTTGGGAAGGATGGGCCCCGCAGGGGAGCCTTACGCTTTGGTGTCTTGCCTCAATTCTCCTGATGCTGTCCATGATCGGGTTCGCGCTCTTTTTCTCGGCCGTCATGCCCAGCTGGATCATGGCCGTGTCGGCCTGCATCTGTCTGTGCGCCCCCACCTTCCCCTTTACCGGTTTTTCCTATCCCCTCGATTCGATGGACTTGGGCGCACAGGCGCTCGGCGCCATGCTGCCCCTGACGTGGTTTTTGCGCGCGCAAAGTGCGCAGTGGATCCTCGCCAGCCCCATCGACCATTCGCTGTACCTCACGGGGATGCTTGCGCTTTTGGCGATCATCCCCGGCGCGCTCGGGCTCGCCGTTCTTGCCCGCAAACTCCCGCGCATTGCCGCGCGTCCCGTCAAAGCCCCCAAGCAGGACGACAAGCCGATCACAGGCTTTTGGCGTACAGCGCTTTTTGGCGTTTGGCGCGGACTCAGCAACCGCGACACCTTTGCGATCTTTGCGGGTGCCGTCGTCTTTTATCTCGTTTTTTACGCCTGGCCTTACTCCAATCAGCAGATCACGCACGTGCCAACTGCCGTGGTCGATCTTGACCGCAGTCCCGTCTCGCGCAGCATCATTGAAAAATTTCGCGCGCATCCCATGACCGACGTCGTAGCGGTCACGAGCGAGTCGGCCCTTGCCGAGGGTCTGTGGCGCCGCGAACAGGTGGCCGCCGTCATCACGATCGAGCCCGAATTCGGCGCTTCGGTTGCCGCAGGCCGCCCCACGGGCATCCGCATGACCGCCAACGGTGCCTTCCCCGTCAAGGGGCGTGCCGTTTTGGCCGCTTTCTCGGGCGTCGTCACTGAAACGGGAACGGCGGCTTCGGCCCTAGCCCTGGCGCGCGCGGGCACCCCGATGAGCGCGCTCAAAACACTCGCGCACAAACCGCCTTCGCTTGTGCTCGACAACCTTTACAACGTGCTTTCGGGGTACGCGGGCTACATCGTGCCCGTCGTCATGCCCGTTATTGAACAAGCCGTGCTTTCGATGGGCCTCATGCTCATTTTGGGCGCCCTGCTGACGCGCGGGCGCACCGATCCGCTTGCGCGGGCCGTGCTCGGCTCTTCGCGCGGCGTCACGGCTTTTCTCGTCGGCTTTTGGCTTTTCGGCATGGTGTGGTTTCTCTATGCCGTGGGGCTCGATTTCGTACTCTTTGACTACACATCGCTCGTCAACATGTCCGGCACGCTCGTTGTCGGTGCGTTTTTTGTGGCGGGCGTCGTACTCTTTGCGACGGCAGGAACGCTTCTACTCAATACCCACGCCTACGGGCCCCAGTTCTTTGTGCTCATCAGTGCGCCGAGCGTGTTTTTGTCGGGCACCGTCTATCCGTCGTATGACTTTTCGCTGCCCGCCAAAGTCACCGCCGCCCTGTTGCCATCGACGCCTTCGATTCAGGCGCTTTTGGCCTGCAGCCAAAACGGCGCAGCCCTGCACACTGTGATGCCCGAGCTCGTGCATTTAGTCGCCCTGTGCCTTTTTTACGCCCTGCTCGTCTATTGGCTTGCCGCAAGGCGCCGCTCTGAAGCACTCACCGCGCAGGCCAGCTGACTATGACAGACGACGCAACTGCCTTCGTCCGACTTCATCTTTTTGCCTGCGAAGCCGCCCGCAGCTACACCCAGGATGACAGCCCGCGTACGCGCCTGACGGTCGATCTTGCCGACATCCGTGCATGGCGTTTTTTCAAGGCCGCACCCGAGGCCTTTTTTGAGCAGTACGCCTCGGACTATGTGATCGAAAACGTCCATCTTGAACCGCGCTGCGCCCAAGCAGCACTCGAGTGGCTCGCCGAGCATCCTGTAAGTGAGCTTGCCCTTTCAGGGCGCCTCTTACGCGAGAAGACGCAATCGCTCGTCGAGCGCGGTCGCACACTTGATGTGGGCGTTGCCGTGCACGAACTCACCGCCCCGCGCCTTTTAACGCTGGTCAAATCCGAAGGCACTCTGGTGCTGCATGCTTCGAGCGCCGCCCCCCAATGGGCGCAGGCGCTCCTTGGGGCGGGCGCCCCCGCCTCGGCAGCTGCACACAGCTACTGGGCTCAGATCGTTCGGGGACTTCTCACGCAGGAAGTTCTGCCCGATCTGCGCATTCGCGACAAAAATCAGTTTTTCAGCTACCTCAAAGCGCTTGCCGCGCGCACGGCGCAGGGCCTCAATTGGGCTGCGATCGGTGAAGAGTGCGGCGCAAGCGCTCCGAGCGTGCGTCAGTGGACGCAGTACCTGCATGCAGCGCGTTGGATTACGCTCGTGCCCGCCGTACGCGCGGCCGCTCCCCGCCGAGCCAAGCTGCGGCCCAAGCTTTACTGGACGCATCCGGGACTTGCACTTTGGCTGACCGACTCGTCGAGCAATCCGGCGCCCGAATTTGTGACGCGTCTTTATGAAAACGCCCTCTTTCTGGCGCTTAAAACCGCACTTCCGACTGCGGCATTCGGGCATTTTCTGGACACCAACAACGTGTATGCGCCCCTCATCATTGAGCAGGGTGCTCACCGTCAGGCTGTGTATCCTCTTACCTGCGACGCTGATCGCGACGAAGCACTGCGGTGCCTCAAGTCGCTTGCCAAAGGCGGTATCGTTGAACCTGCGGCCCGATCAGTGACGCAACCTGCCGACCCGCGCACTGACGCGCCATTTGCGCGTCTTTCCCTCATTTCTTCCACAAAGGATTAACCATGCGTCTTCCCGTTTTGCTTTGCCTTTGTACTCTGGCGCTTGCCGGGTGCTCGTCTCTGACCGATTCGCTCAACGAGTCGGTGCGCGAGCGCGCCAAAGTCCAAACCATCGATCAGAATCTCTTTCTTGTGGAAATGACGCTGCCCGCTCACCACACAACGCTCGCCACGCGCGAGGCGGCCTATGAGCATGCCCGTCAGTGGTGTGAAAAGAAAAATCAAGGGGCGCAGTACCTTGAAGGCGTCTCCAAGCGGCTCGAAGACGGCCGCGCACAGGCTAAGGTCGTCTTTCGCTGCGTGCACTTTATGCGCGCGCCTTCCGAGGATTAACGGGCGCCTTAAGGCGCCGCGCGCAAAACGTCCGTGCCAGGCGGAATAGTGAAGGTAAAGCTTGCCTCATTGACCACATCGTTGCGCCTGAGGCCCTCAAAGACGAGCACCGTCCTCTGGCCGAAGTGATCGAACAGCCACATCTGTCGCAGCTCGCCCTCGGCGGTAAAGCCGACGAGCATGCGCGCGTAGTCGTCGGACTCCTTTTTGGGCACGGCTTCGGCCCACTTAAGTGCGCTGTCGCCCTCAGAGGGCGCAGCGACGTTCTTCACCGTAAAAAGACTTTCCACGGACGCATTCCCAAAGAGAACGCCCGCGGGAGTCGCGTTGAGGTCTGCTCCCGCTTTTTGTCCGAGAGCGCGCACCGTCACCTGATTGAAGTCCTTGTCATAGATCCAAAGCGTGCGGGCGTCGGAAACGATTCGCTGCGGATACGGCGCAGTAATGTTCCAGACAAAACGTCCCGGACGGGCAAACTGAAAGTCTCCCTTTGCAGGCGCCTGCATGTCGCGGCCGTCCTTATCCACCAGACGCTGCGTAAACGTTCCCTGCGCCGAGCGCGTGTCGCGGGCAAAGTTGGC
>CAMAHM010000025.1 GCA_945834535.1 uncultured Sutterella sp.
TACCTGATGCTGTGCGGCACGGTGGTGGGACTTGTCGGAACACTTGCGGGCAGCGGCTTTTCTTCCTGGACGGTGATGCGCGTGCTCTGGCTAAGCCTTTTGTCGGTGTGCGCCATTCTCGGCCAGTTCACGCTCACGCGCGCCTTTAGCCACGGCAACATGGTGCTCACGGGGGCGCTGCAGTACAGTGTGATTCTCTTTAGCTCCATTCTGGGCGTTGTGGTGTTCGGCGAAACCGTGACGGCCGCCATCGTGACGGGCATGGTCATCATCGTGGTGGCAGGGCTCTCGGCGAGCTGGTTCACAAAGCGCGAGCAGACCGCGACGGGCACGCGTCTTCCCAAGCGTTAAGAATCTGTCGGGCAAGGCGCAACGCGCACGGCAAAGCCGCCCGCGATGTTGCCCCAGGCAAGTTCACTCGTCGGCTCGTCGGGCGTAAGGACGTTGGAGGCCCCCGCCATCTCTTTGAGCGCCTCGCCCGCGGGCTTAAACCATGCGCCGTGCGATAAAGCGACCGTTCCTGGCGTGACGTCGTCCGTGACGTGCGCGACGGCCGCCGTGGTGCCTTGCCTGTTTGACAGGCGTACCTTGTTCATTTCTTGGATGCCGAGCCTTTGCGCATCAGTCGGGTGAATGCGACAGATTTCAAGTCCCTGCGTTGCGCTTTTATCGAGTACGTTGTCAAGCTGACTGTGCAGGCGTCGGGCGCTTTTGACCGTGACGAGCGTGAGCGTGTCGCCGGGCTCCTTTGAGTTTGGCGCGAAAAAGCGCGGGTGTGCGCCGCACCCCGCGCACTGCATGGCACCGAGCTCTTCGTTGGTGATTTGAATCTTGCCCGTGGGGGTTGGAAGGGGGCCGCCGTCCTCGCGCCACTGCCGCCAGAAATCGGGCTTGGCAGCATTCTTCGGGAAAAGAAGCACGCCCTCCTGCCAAAAGGCGTCAAAGTCGGGCAGTGACGCGCCAAAACCCGACGAAGGCAGCTCGACGGTTTCGCGGAAAAGGCGGCGCATCCAGCCTTCTGCGGAGAGCTTCTCGGTAAAGACCTCGCCCACGTCGAGGCGCTCGGCGAGCTCAGCGAAGATGCCGTAGTCGGGACGGCTCAGTCCGCGCGGCGAAAAGAGCGGATGCATGGCGGCGATGCCGCGCCTCGAATAGGTACCGATGCCGGTGATGTCGGCGCGCTCAAAGCTGTGACACGCCGGCAGCACAATGTCGGCGTGGCGGGCCGTGGGCGTCATCATGGTGTCGACGACAATGACTGTTTCAGGTTGCCTGAAGGCTTCCCGCACCCTGAAGGTGTCGGGCTGGTGCGAAAACGGGTTGCCGCCCGCCCACACCACAAGACGCACTTTGGGATAAGTGAGCGTTTTTCCCGCAAAGCGGATCGTTTTGCCGGGATTTAAAAACATGTCGGCAAAGCGCATGACGGGAAAGGGCGCGGTTGATCGCCGATTCATGCTCGGGAATCGGCAAGCCTTCGTCCGGGTTGGGATTTCGCACAGACTCGGGTGCGAGGGATCGTCAAAGCCGCCGTCGCTGTAGTGGTAATGTGAGCCAATGCCGCATCCCGGTTTTCCGGGCAGACCCAACGCACATGCAAGCGCCCAGAGTGCCCACGGCACCTGCTCGCCAAAGCGCGCGCGCTGCGGTCCCCAGCCAAGAGCGATCACGACGCGCTCGCTCGCTAGGCGCCTGGCAAAGGCGCGGATCGCGCCTTCCGTCAGGCCCGTCACGTCCGAAGCCCATCGAGCCGACTTCTCAACGCCGTCCGTGAGGCCCGTCACATAGTCGGCAAAGTTGGCCCAGCCGTGGGTGCATTGATCCAAAAACGCGCGATCGATCCGGTTTTCTTCAATCAGCGTGTGCACCAGAGCGCAAACAAGGGCCACGTCGCTGCCCGCTCGAATGCCGATCCAGTCGCTGCCGAGCAGCTTGGCCGTTTCAGGCCGCACGGGATTGACGGCCACGGTGCGGATGCCCCGATGGGGAAGGCTAAGGAGCGCTTCGGAGCCTTCGTGCAGCGTCGTGTACCAGTCGACGTCGTTGGTGATAATCGGGTCACACCCCCAGAAAACCACGGTTTGGCTCTCCGAGAGGACGGATTCCCACGACGGGCAGGGGGGATCGGCGTAGCCCACGACATGCGGCAGGACGGCAGCAATGGCGGCGGTCGAATAGCTGTTGACGGTCGGAATAAAACCGCCGCAGGCGTTCAAGAGCCGACGCACGAGCGAGGCGCTCGAATGGACCGCTCCGCAGGACTTCCAGCCGTAGCTGCGTCCGAAAACGGCATCGGGCCCGTACATGCTGTAGGTGCGGGTGATTTCGTGGGCTGCGAGCGAAAGCGCCGTATCCCAGGACACGGGGACATAGTCGTCGCGGCCGCGATCGGCGCGGCTTGCTTCGCGTTTGGTAAGCCAGCCGCGGCGCACCAGTGGGTGCGTGATGCGCTCGCTGCTTTGAACGTGCTTCAGAATTGCGTCAAGATTGGGCGACGGGTGCCGATCCAGGGGGTGCGGTGCCAGCCGATAGCCGCCCTCTGAAAGCGGGTGCGCAACAACGATGCCCCAATGCGTGGCGGCGATGCGCGTAGCAGAGATCGGCGGCAGCATGACGCTCGTCCGTCAGCGGGCGGAGGCCGGATTTTTGCGGGGACGACCGCGGGGGCGCTTGACGGGCGCGGGACCGCGCAACTGCTCGGTGAGGGCATCGAACTCGCGGCGCAGATCCTTGTCGTAGAAGGCGTCGATCTCGGGCGGCTCAAACTCAAAGATGGCCAGCAGATCCTTTTCGCCCGTCTTGATGACGTCGATGAGTTCGCTCCCGAGTTTGACGGTGCGGAAGGTATTGTGCGCCAGCTCAAAATTGCTCTTCATGTCGGCCTTGAGCATTTTGAGGCGCATCACGCGCCAATCGAGATGCTTGCGGTAAAGCTGCGCGAGCTCGATCGTGCGGGCATTGAGCTCGATGTTGTTGAGGGCCACTTCGGCGCGCTTGCTGCTGGACTGCTGAATGCGGTCGGCGGCCTGCATCTGGCTGTCGGCCTGACTGATGATGTCTTCAAGGCGCGGCATGTAGCGCGTCTGCACCGCTTCGATCGCCCGCTCGATGGCGGCGATGTAGACGCGGTAGCTCATCATCAGAAAGCCCGTGTACTGCTTGACCTGCTCGGGACCGGCATCGGGCGTGCCGATGAGGGTCGCAAGCTGTGCTTCGATTTCCTTGATGTGTTGCGCGACGGCCATGGTGTTGGCCAGTTCCGTCCCTTCGGCCGTATAAAGAAGCCCGTCGATCTGCTCGAGCGTCATGCGGATGCCGGCTTGAGAGAGCCGCTCCAGACAGTCGTTTTTTAAGCGCTCAATGCGCTTTTCGTCGGCGGCAATGGCTTCGCGTTCGCGCTCAATGCGGCGGTTGAGGGCCGCACGGGTCACTTTGAGCGGCATCAGACTCGTTGCAGGAGCCGTGAGCGTTGCCAGCTTCCAGGCGTTGATCTGCTCGCGGCGCGACTGAATGCCGTTTTGAATGCGCTCGACGCTTTCAATGAGGGCGAGCACGTCGGAGTGAAGAAATTCCTTCAGGCACCCGTTGACGATGCGCTCGATCTTGGCATCGCGGAAGGTGATGATTTCAAGGAACGTCTTGTCCGCTTCGAGTCCCTCGTTCTGGTGCTTGTCGATGTAGCCCACGCCTTCGGCCAGACGCGGCGAGACGGACTTCCAGAACCCGGCAAAGGTTTTGGGAGCCAGTGTGTGCGAGGCAAAGAGCACCGCGGCCTCGGTCAGAGCTTTGGTAACAATGGACGGCATGCGACAAACTTCAAAAAAGGGGAACGCGCGTCATGCGCGCCCGCAATCAGCGAATGCTAACAGAAGCTCGGAGTTTCCTGCGGTTTTGCGCACGAAATTTTCGTACTTTGGGATGCTCTCGCCGCGCGGGTGATCGTCATTTCGCAGGCGCGGCAGTCAAAGCGGGCGATCAGTTGCTCGCCCTTGTCGTTGACAAGCGTCAAAGGCGTTGCCTTCATCGTGCCGCCGTTAAGCGCCTTAAAGCGCTCCTTGGCGGCGGCGTCCTGCGCATTTCTCTTGGGGCAAAGGCCGAGCGTATGGCGGATGCAGTGTCGGCAGCGCATGAGCTCGGCAGCGTCCGAAACGGCCCTCGCGCACTCAAACGCGTCGTCCACCGCAATCGCACCGAGAGACTTGAGAAGGGATCGGGTGTGTTTGTTGGCGCAGTTGGCGGTGTAGTCAAGGTGCGCGGGCGCAATGCGTGCCGGCTCTCGAGTAAGAGGCCTGAGGCGCTGATGGTGCGCAACGAGCGCCTCTTCAAGCGCCGTAAGAGCCCTGCGCCTTAAGCCGTTGAGAATCGACACCGGCACAAAGGGAACGAAGGGGGCGTCTATCAGAACACTCTCGGCGGCAAAGACGGTGCCGCCCGTCTTTTTGAGAGCCGCAACGATTTGTTCGCGTGCTTTGTCGGGGGTGCGGGCAGCCTCTCCGGCAAAGGGGAGGTCGATCGTCACAGTGACGTTGCTTGATGTATCGCGTGCGGTAAGTGTGAGTGATGCGCCCATTAAAGCAAGCGTGAGCTCGACGGGCAAAGTACGCGCAGCCGTGTCGCCTTCGAGCGTTTTGGCAAAAAGGCGCGACTTGTTGCGGTTTAGCTGCAGGCCGACCGCAAGGTCCGGGTGCCTTGCAAGGGGCTCGCGCAAAAAGATGCGCGTGCGCCCCGATCCGGCGGGTTCTGCGCGGTTGACGTTAAGGCCCACGAGCTCCTCGTGACTGTCAAGGTACACCAGGCCGTCGCCGTTGGCGAGTTCGCTGCGCGTTTGCAAAAGAATCGACTGAGGATCGCGCTTTTGCAGCTCAAGAACGCGGCCGATCACCTCGCCCGTACTCTTGGGTGTATCCAACTGTGCGATTGCGTCCTGCCGGCCGTGCACAAAATAATCGGTGGCTCCCCGATGAAAGGTTTTTTGCGGGTCGGGCGTAAAGAAAAAGCGCGTCGTACCGCGTGAAGCGGGAGCGTAGTCGGAAAGTTCACCTTCCAAAAGGGCGTCAAGTTTGCGGCGGTACCAGGCCGTGATGTTCTTGACGTAGTCGGCGCCCTTTAGGCGCCCTTCGATCTTGAAACTTGTGACGCCCGCTCGGACGAGCTCGGCTAGGTTGCCGCTCTGATCGTTGTCCATGAGTGACAGGACGTGCTTGCGGCGTGCCAAAGTGTGACCGGCTTCATCAAGAACGGTGTAGGGCAGGCGGCAGGGCTGGGCACACTCACCGCGGTTTGCCGAGCGCCCGCACTGTGCGCAGGAAAGATAGCAGCGGCCCGAATAGCTGACGCACAGGGCCCCGTGCACGAAAAATTCAATCCGCGCGCGCGGCATCGCCTGTCGGCAGGCGGCGATTTCTTCGAGCGTGAGCTCTCGGGCCAAAACCACCTGCGAAAAACCCAGGGCATCCAAAAGAGCCGCCTTTTCGGGCGTGCGCACGTCGCACTGGGTGGAAGCGTGAATTTCAATGGGGGGGAGATCGGCTTCAAGCAGGCCCAAATCCTGCACGATGAGCGCATCGACCCCGGCCTCGTAGGCGCGGTGCGCAAGGAGCACGGCCTCGTCGTATTCGTGGTCAAAGACGAGCGTGTTGAGCGTGAGATAAATGCGCGCGCCGAAGCGGTGCGCGTAACGCGTCAGACGCTCGATGTCCTCGAGGCTGTTGCCTGCCGCAGCACGGGCGCCGAATCCGGGGCCGCCGATGTAGACGGCATCGGCTCCGTGATCGACGGCAGCCATGCCGACGGCGGCATCTCGGGCGGGGGCGAGGAGTTCAAGCCCGGGGCGGCGACAAGCGGAGTGAGTCATAACGGATCAGCGCTTTGCGGCCGAGCCCACCGGGGTGCGTCCGGGAACGGGGGCAAAGGGGGACTTGACCGCGGCGGGAATTTCAACGCACTTTTCAACGGCAAGATACTTGGCAAGTTCCGTGTCGCCGGCGCGTGCGGCGGCGTCGGCGGGCGACTGGTGCTTGTCGTTGCAAAGATCACGATAGGCGCCCGCACGCAAAAGCTGCACGACGACGGCGCGGCTCGGCTTACGCGCTGCCATGTAAAGAGCGGTCACGCCCGAGTCGGTGCGGGCGTTTACGTTTGCTCCCTTTTCAAGCAAAAGCGCCACAATGGCTTCGTGACCTTCGGTGGCGGCGTAATGCAGCGGCGTCCAGCCCGAGGGGCGATTGACGGACGCTCCTTTTTCAATGAGCGCTCGTACGAGGGCTTCATTGCCCTTGAAAGCCGCGAGCATCAGGGGCGTTTCACCGTATTCGCTCGTCTGGTTGAAGTCGATGCCTTCGCTTGCCATGAGGAGCTTGGTCACCGCTTCGCTGTCCATACGGATGGCGCGCACGAGTGCCGGATCGCCGTTTTTGACGATGGTGTTGGGCGAGAGGCCCTTTTTGAGCATGTAGCCGACGATTTCAGGGCGGTCCTGATCGACGGCGCCCGCAAAGTTGGCCCAGTTTTCCTCGGGGCCCGCCATGGCGACGGGGGCCGAGGAGTCTGAGGAGCCCGTCGCGGTAGGACCCGCGCAACCCGAAAGAAGACCCGCACTCAAAAGGGCGGCGCAAAGAGCACTCGTAAGAGCCGTCCGGCTCGAAGAAGAAAACCAAGACATGTCAGTCAGTGTTGGCTAAAAGCGTTGAGACGGAAAAAGCGCAGGGCGTTTTGCGTGGTGGCCTGCGCAACGATTTCTGGCGTGAGTCCCTTGACGCGGGCAATTTCACGCGCCACGGCCGCAACGTAAGAGGGCTCGCATCGGCGGCCGCGCATGGGCACGGGCGCCATGTAGGGACAGTCCGTCTCAATCATAAGCGCTTCAAGGGGGATTTCCCGCACAATCTCACGCAGATTGTCGGCATTTTTGAAGGTAACGACACCGGTGACGGAAAGGTGTCCGCCAAGGGCAACGCACCGTCGGGCATCATCCGGGGTGCCGCCAAAGCAGTGCAGCACAAACCCGGTGCGCCGTGCGTCCGTCTTTTCAAGAATATCCAGAGCGTCGCTTTCAGACTCGCGTGCGTGAATGATGAGGGGTTTGTCAAGCTTTTGAGCCGCTTCAATGTGCCGCTCAAAGCGCGCACGCTGCCACGAAAGGTCCCCTTTGCACCAATGGTAGTCAAGGCCCGTTTCGCCGACCGCACAGACTGCGGAGTGTGAGCAGACGGCAACAATCTCGTCGACCGTGACTTCCTCACGGTCTTCGTACTCGGGGTGAAGGGCCCAGGCGCCCGCAAGAAAGCCGCGGTGACGCTCGACGAGCTCAATCATGCTCGCGGCTTCGGGTCGATCACAGGCAACGACCACGGCTCCGGCCATGCCGCTTGTGCGCATGCGCTCGATGACGGCATCGCGGTCACCGTCAAATTCCGGGGCGTTGATGTGGCTGTGCGAGTCAAAAACGCCGACAAGGGGCTCGATCACGCGCTCAGAGTGCTTGCCCATGTTATGCGCCGTGCCCGATGAAGAGTTCGTCAATTTCGCTTGCGTAGCGCTCGGCAATCTGACGGCGCTTTAACTTCATCGTCGTTGTCAGCAGTCCGTTGTCCACAGTCCAGGCGTCGGGCACGATCGCCACGTTGCGCGGCTGCCCGTAGCGCGGAAAGTCCTTGGTGGCGGTACGAATGCGTTTAATGACGGCGTTGCGCATGGCGCGGCACCCCATGGTTGAGGGATCGTTGGGATCGAGCTGCAGGTCTTCGCAAAGAGCGAGCCAGCGGGACTTGTTGACCACGACGAGGGCGGCAACGTAGGGGCGGTTTTCACCGACCACCATGACCTGATCAAAGAGGGGATCCTCCTGAATGGCAAATTCAAGATCCACGGGGCTCACCTTTTCGCCCACGCTCGTGACGATGATTTCCTTGATGCGGCCCTTGATGCGGATGCGGCCGCCGTCGGAAAGATCGGCCTGATCGCCCGTTCTGAGCCACCCGTCCTCGGTAAAGGCGCGGGCCGTGTCTTCGGGCCGCCCCCAGTAGCCCTTCATGACCTGAGGACCGCGCACCTGCAGTTCGTCCGCTTCTCCGAGGCGCGCTTCAATGCCCGGAAGCGGCCTGCCCACGGTAAGAGGATGGTTGCCGACTTCCTCACTCAGACTGATGAGCGGGCTCGATTCGGTCAGGCCGTACCCCTGGCGCACGGGCGCTCCCATGCCGCAGAAGAATTTGGCGACCGAGTAGTTGAGTGCGGCGCCGCCCGCAAAAAGCGTGCGGATGCGGTTGCCGAAAATGCCCTTGACGGAGTTGCCGATCTTGCGCTGCAGGTAGCCCGACACAAAGGGGTCGAGAAATTCGCGTGCGCTGTGTTCGACGGGAAGCGAGTTGCGGCGGCAGAAGTTGCGCCAGCCCACTTCCTGCGCCCAGTCAAAGAAGTAACCCTTTTTGCGGGGCATCTTGTGGCGCAGTTCCATGAGTTGGTTGTGCAGACGCTCAAAAACGCGCGGCACCGAGCACATGATGGTCGGATTGATTTCACGCAGATCGTCCTGAATTTGGCCGACGCCGCGGGAAAAGGCAAGCGCCGCTCCGGCGGCCGTTGCCGCGTAGTAGCTTGCCGTACGCTCAAAGGTGTGCGAAAGGGGCAGGAACGACAGATAGACGTCGTTTTCCGTGAGCGGCTCGTAGTAGAACATCTGCCGCACGTTGCTGACGACGTTTTCGTGCGTGAGCATCACGCCCTTGGGGCGCCCCGTGGTGCCCGAGGTGTAGACGATGGCGGCCAAGTCGTCGGGCTTGGGGAAGGGGGGCAGTTCGGTGACGTGGTTGCCGGTGGCAAGCCACTCTTCCAGGCCGCAGTAGGGGATGTGGTCCTGACTGACACCCGACTCGGCTTCGTGGGTAAGCACGACCTGCTTGAGGTGCGGCAGCGGTGTGCCGCACTGCGCAAGCGCGTTCCAGCGGGCAAAACTCACGGTCACCAAAAATTCGGCCTGACTGTCGTTGAGAATAAAGCAAGAGGAGCCCGCAGTGTCGATGGCGTGCAGGGGCACGGGCACAAGACCGTTGGCAAGGGCGGCCTGATCGAACGTCAGAGCGTCCAGACCGTTGGGAAGAAGCATCGCCACGCGCGTGCCGCTCTTGAGCCCCATGGCGGCAAACGCTTTGCGCCAGCGAAGAACGGAAACGGAAAACTCACGCCACGTCATGCTCACCCACGCGTTGGTACGGTGCTCGTACCACATGTAGGCCTTGCGGTCGGGATAGATGCGGGCCGTGCGTTCAAGAAACTCGGGCAGGACGGTGAACTCGTCAATAAAACGCGTCAAAGACAGACTCCCAAAAAGTGGGGCATAAATAAGACTGTGATGAGTGCAAAGCGCACAACAACGGGGCGCGCACCAAACGCGCCCGAATATGGACGGATTTTAGCGAAAAGGCCACATCAAAAAGCGTGTCCGAAAATACGACTTTGCGCACGGCTTATTATTGGGAAAATGGTGATCTGTGGGTTGCCAAATTTCCTTCGCGCAATGACGACCACGATGTGGGCGCGTGGGAAATGTTCGCCTGTCGCTTGGCTGAATCGGCGGGAATCACTGTGGCCAAAACACAGATGATGGAAGTCGGCGTTCATCATGCACTGCTCAGTCGGCGTTTTGATCGCATTGCGGGAAAACGCATACATTTTGCTTCTGCGATGTGTCTATTGGGTTTAAAGGACAGCGACGGTGCGCAAAGCGGTCACGGGTATCTTGATATTGCCGAATTCATCATTGAGCACTGCGCCGACGTTGAAGTCAATCTGGAAGAACTCTTTCGGCGTGTTGCCTTCAACATCGCGATCGGCAACTGCGACGACCATTTTCGCAATCATGGTTTTTTGCTCACTCGCAGCGGCTGGACCTTATCGCCCGCCTTTGACTTGAATCCGACGACGCGGGAAAACCAAAGCCTTCTCATCAACGACTACACAGACAAATCTGACCTCAATGTGCTCTTTAAGAGCGCATCGTCCTACTTTCTGACGAAGGCACGTGCTAAAGCGATCATTGAGGAGGTGGTGGAAGCGGTCGCAGGCTGGAGAAGCATTGCGCAGGCGCTCCGTCTTGCCCGAAGCGATGCGCAGAGGTTGGGCTCGAGATTCGTTGTTGGGCTCAAATCGTAGCCCGCTTTCGGCAAAGGTTCTCGGAGCCTGAGCAACAGCGAGAATACTCAAACCCATCGGTCGGTCAGCACGATCTGCGGCAGCCCGCAGCTGTTGAGTTCCACCCATCCGCGGTGCCGTGGTCCCTTACCCTGCATGTCCCAGTCGGGAATGACGGTGCGCGTGCAGCCGTCGGCGCGGTGCACGGCCGCGCGGTGCGTATGCCCGTGAATCACCTGATCGACGCCGTACTTGCGGCAGTCGGCAACGAACGCTTCGGCGACGACGTCCATCATTTGAGCCGTCTTCTGCGTTTTGTTTTCCAAACTCGCAGCCCGAGCTTTTTTGGCGTACTCGATGCGCTCGGCCACGCTCATGGCCAGCCCCTCGCGCTGAAACTCAGGATCGCGCATCCTGGCGCGGAAGGCCTGATAGTCGGTGTCGAGCGTGCACCACTCGTCGCCGTGCGAAAGAAGAATGCGTGTTTTGGGTGTCTCAATGACGACCTGGGGCTTTAAAAGCGTACCGCCGCAGTGACGTGCAAAATCTTCCCCCAAAAGAAAGTCGCGGTTGCCCTGCATAAGGTAGACGCGCTTGCCGCGGGCAGCATAGGCGCGAAGCCAGCGGGCAATGGGTTCGGCGGGTTTTGAGGCGTCGTCACCGATCCAGTACTCGAAAAAGTCCCCGAGGATGAAGAGCTCGTCGTATTGAAGCGCCCGAGAGCGCAGAAACCACCAAAAGGCGAGCAGCGTCTTTTTTTTGCGGCCCGTCAGGTGAAGGTCCGCTATAAAGATCGGGTTGTTGACGCGTGCAACGGTCGCCGTGCCGCTCAAGGCCGGAATTTTGAGACTGGTTGGAGAAGCTTTTTCGGGCACGATGCGATGAGTCACTAAGAAGTCAAACGAGGCGAAATGTCCGCCCAGAGGTGACGGGAAGAATACCGCACCGGGCTCTCGGCGGGCAACGAGTCGTAGCTCAAAAGAAAAAATGCCCCGTCCTTGGCATCGGACAGGGCGAAAAATCACCAAACGAAGATGTGTTTGGCGGAGAAAAGCGTCACGCGATTACTGGATCGCCTCGACCTTCTCAAGCACCACGTCTTCGACGGGCACGTCACCGTAGAAGTTGCGGGTGGATGTGCGCACCTTGTTGATCGCGTCGATCACTTCGGCGTTGGCCACGACCTTGCCGAACACGGCGTAGCCCCAACCCTGGCTCGTGGGCGAGGTGTGATTGAGGAAGTCGTTGTCGGCGGCGTTGATAAAGAACTGGCTCGTTGCCGAGTGCGGATCGCTCGTGCGGGCCATGGCAATGGTGTACTTGTCGTTCTTGAGGCCGTTGTCGGCTTCGTTTTCGATCGGGGCGTGGCCCTTCTTCTGCTTGAGACCGGGTTCAAAACCCCCGCCCTGAATCATGAAGCCGGCAATGACGCGATGAAAGATCGTGCCGTTGTAAAAGCCTTCGTTGACGTAGGTGAGAAAGTTTTCGCAGGTCTTGGGAGCGGCGGCGGGATCGAGTTCCACGTCGAAAACACCCATGTTGGTGGTAAAGCGGATGAGGGTCTGCATTTAGATTTCAAAATGGAGTCAAAGATGCGGGACGCCTGCACGGGACATTGGAAAGTCCTCGGGCAGGCGCTTGGAGAGGGACTTTAGCGCAATTTTTCGGAAAAGTCTCCGTATTAACGCTTAATCACCACCTTTTCGATGAGGACGGTCTTTTTGGGGACATCACGCATGCCGTAGCGCGTCGCAGTGGGCTGGGCGCTGATTTTGTCGACCACATCCATGCCTTTGATGACGCGCCCGAATACGGTGTAGCCCCAGCCGTCTCGGGCATTTCTGGCATCAAGAAAATCGTTGTCGACCGTATTGATGAAAAATTGGCACGTGGCTGAGTGCGGATCGCTCGTGCGGGCCATGGCGATGGTGCCCCGAAGGTTGGAAAGCCCCCCGCGGGCTTCGTTGACGATGGGGGCCGAGGCCTTCTTTTGCGTGAGATCGGCCGTAAAGCCCCCACCCTGCACCATGAAGCCGTCGATCACGCGGTGAAAGATCGTGCCCTTGTAAAAGCCTTTTTCGGCATAGGCGATAAAGTTTTTGACGGTGATGGGAGCCTGCTTTTGCGCGAGCTCCACGACAATGGTGCCGAGATTTGTTTGGATTTCCGCAACGGGATCCGTGAGGGGAGTGTTGGCGGAATCAGCAGCGGCAAGCGCAGGCAGGGCCATGCAGGCGCAGGCAGCCGTAAGAAGAGTGCGGCGAAGGAAATTAACTGACATTTAGGGGTCTCTTTATTTTAGGAGGGAGTCGACGATTTCGGCGCGGCGGCGCACGTCCTTGTTGCCGGGCTGGTGCTTTAAGCTCGTCGCGTAGGCATTTTTGGCGCGTGCTGCGTAGAGGTTGCCCAGATTAGACCAGGCAAGCGCAAAGTTGGGCCGCAGCGCCAGAGACTTTTTCAAAAGCTCTTCGGCGCGATCAAGGTTGCCCAGACGCGAGTAGATCGCCGCCAGATTGTTGTAGGGCTCGGGGATCTCGGGGTAGCGCGCGATGAAGTCTTCAAAAGCGCGGCGCGCTTCGTCGGTGCGGCCGGCTCTTTGCAAAAGCACGCAGCGCTGAAAGCGCATCTGCGCCGACTGGGGGTTTTCTTCAAGGCCCAGGGTAATCATCTTTTCGGCAAGCTCAAAGTCGGCGCGATTGATGAGCTTTTCAATCACGGTCGGATACTCGTTGATGGACAAAATCCGCGTCGGATAGTCAGGATCGTAGACCGTCACGCCTGCGGCCATGGCCGGCAGGGCCGCCGAGCAGAGCAAAATCGGAAGTGCGAAGCGTGCGCAAAAATGCGTGGTGCGTTGCATGGTGGCTTTCCATCAGAAAAAGGCTTCTTTGGGCCCGCCCGACGGCCGCTTTCAGCTGTTTGGCGGAGTCTAGAAAAAGGTTGCAAACTGCTAAACTTCATGGATTGTAATCTAAGCCCACCGTCGGGCTCGGCGGTTTGCGCGCTTTATTGGGTGCGCGCCGCAGGTTTCTTTTTTGTGTTCATTCGTTCTCACATGAGTCTGCGCATTTATTCCACGCTCTCCAAGTCGACAGAGCCTTTTGTTCCCCTGGTTGCCGGCAAGGTCGGCATGTATGTCTGCGGCGTGACCGTTTACGACTACACCCACATCGGACACGGCCGCACTTTTGTGGCCTTTGACGTCATCCGTCGGTGGCTTGAAGCGTCGGGCTACGAAGTGACGCACGTGCGCAACGTCACCGACGTCGATGACAAAATCATCAAGCGCAGCGCCGAACGCGGCATTTCGACGATGGAACTCACGGACACCTACACGCGCGCCATGCAGGAAGACCTGGTGGCGCTCGGGTGCCTGGCGCCTACGTATGAGCCGCGCGCCACGCAGTTCATCGGCCAGATGCTCGGCCTCGTGGAAAAGCTCGAAGCCAAGGGCCTTGCTTATGCGGCCGAGAACGGCGACGTCGACTTTGCCGTACGCAAGTTTGAGGGGTACGGCAAACTCTCGGGCCGCACGCCCGACGACATGCGCGCAGGTGCCCGCATCGAAGTTGCGCAGGCCAAACGCGATCCCCTGGACTTTGTGCTCTGGAAGGCCGCCAAGCCCGGTGAGCCCGCATGGGATTCGAAGTGGGGCAGGGGGCGTCCGGGCTGGCACATCGAATGCTCGGCCATGAGCCGCCACTATCTCGGAGAAACGTTCGACATTCACGGCGGCGGGCCCGATCTCATCTTCCCGCACCACGAAAATGAAATTGCCCAGAGCGAAGGCGCCAACGGCGTACCCTTTGCCAAGATCTGGATGCACTCGGGCCCCTTGCGCGTGCGCAAGGACGACGGCACGGAAGAAAAAATGAGCAAGTCGCTCGGCAACTTCTGGACGATTCGCGACGCCATTGCCGAGACCAACGCGCGTTTTGGTGACGGCAACGGCAATGAAGCGCTGCGCTTTTTCCTGATGCGCACGCACTACAGAAGCCCCATCAGCTTCAACCCGTCTCTTATTGAAGACGCGCACAAGGGCCTCACGCGCCTTTACAGTGCTTTGGACGCCGTCCCCGCGGTTCAAGCCGACATCGATTGGTCCGACCCCTGGTGCGCGCGCTTTAAGGAGGCGATGGACGACGACTTCAATACGCCCGTGGCGATCAGCGCGCTCTTTGACATGGCGGGCGAAATCAACCGCACCAAGGACGCGGTGCTTGCCGCGCGCATGAAAAAGCTCGCGGGGCTTCTGAACATTCTGCAGCGCGACCCCAAGGTCTTTTTAAAGGGTGCCGTGGCCGATCTTGATGAAGAGGCGATCAACGCCAAGGTTGAAGAGCGCCTTGCCGCCAAGAAGGCCAAGGACTGGGCGCGTGCCGACGCCATCCGCAAGGAGCTCTCCGACATGGGGATTCTCGTCAAGGACACGCCCACGGGTTCGGTCTGGAGCCGCGCCTAAAGTGCCGCAAGCCGCCCCGCAACTTGTGCCCTGGTGGAAGGATGCGCGCATCTTTCTTGCGTCCGACCCGGTGCTCGGAAGAATCGTGCGCACAACACCTGAGGACGAGGGCCTTGCAGTGTGCCAAGACGTGATGCGCACATACGTGAGGACCGTCGCCGGGCAGCAGGTTTCGGGGGCAAGCGCCGCAGCGCTCACCAAAAAGGTGCTGGCAGCGGCGGGCAACGTCGGCGGAGCCGAACTTGCCCGCTCCCTCACGGCGCTCGGAGAAAAGGGCCTTGCGGCGGCAGGGTTGTCCCGCACGAAGACGGCGGCCCTTTTGGGGCTTGCCGCAGGTTACAGTGAAGGGAAGCTTACGCAAGAAGCACTCGAAACATTGGATGCGGCCTCAGTCACGGCGCTATTAACCGGCGTGCGGGGCATTGGCCCCTGGAGCGCCGACATGATCCGCATTTTTGCGTTGGGGTGCGCAGACGTGCTTGCGCTTTCGGACTACGGCGTGCGCAAGGCGATTGACGAACTCGCGGCTTCACGTGAGGCGGTGCGGGGTTGGGAACGATTTGGGACGGCCGCGACGTGGTTTTTGTGGAAAAGCCGCGGCACGCCCGCACAGTATTAGTTTTTTACACGCGCTGGCACGAGACCGCACACCGGCGCTTTAGTAGGAAAGTACGAGATGGAAAAACAGGTCTTTCTTCCTTTTGAAAAGGAGCTCGAAGAGACGGCCTCCAAAATTGAGGCGCTCGAAGCGATTGATCTGGAAAAGGGCACGAACAGCCGTACCGAAATTCGGCGGCTCGAAAAGGAGCTTGCGCGCCGCACGGCGGAAATCTACAGCGAGCTCACCCCCTGGCAGACGGCGCTTGTGGCGCGTCACCCCAACCGCCCGTACACGCTCGACTACATCGAACGCATTTTTGAGGATTTCCACGAACTGCACGGCGACCGCACGTTTGCCGACGATCAGAGCATTGTCGGGGGATTGGCGCGACTTGCCGAACACGCGGTGATGGTGATCGGACACCAGAAGGGGCGCGACACGCGCGAGCGCACGCGCCGCAATTTCGGCATGACGCGTCCGGAAGGCTACCGCAAGGCGCTGCGCCTTATGAAGCTGGCCGAGAAATTTAATCTTCCCGTCTTTACCTTCATCGACACGCCCGGAGCGTATCCGGGAATCGACGCCGAGGAGCGCAACCAGTCCGAAGCCATCGGCCGCAATATTCTCGAACTCACCAAGCTTCGAGTGCCCGTCATCGCCACGATTATTGGTGAAGGCGGCTCCGGCGGAGCGCTTGCCATTGCTGTGGCCGACAGCGTGCTGATGCTGCAGTACGCCACGTACTCCGTGATCAGTCCCGAAGGCTGCGCTTCGATTCTCTGGAAGAGCGCGGAAAAAGCCGGGGACGCCGCCAAGGCCCTGGGCCTGACGGCCGAGCGCCTCATGGAACTCAAACTCATCGACAAGGTCATAAGCGAGCCCATCGGGGGCGCGCACCGCGACTACAAGCTGATGGCTTCGACCCTGAGAAAGGCTCTCGTCGATCAGTTGAAGGCCGCCAAGAGCCTCACGACGGATGAGCTTTTGCAGCGCCGCCTTGAGCGCATCATCTCCTACGGCCGATTTGAAACGACCGAGCCCACGGCGCTTGAGCGCTTCACCGCGCCCGAAAACGTTGCCGATCCGGTTGCCGAGGTCGAGGCCGAGATCCAAAACCCCCAAGAGGTGATTGAGGGCTCTGCAAACGTCAAGCCTGAAGCCGTGCAGGCCGAGAATAAGCCGCGCGCCCGCCGCACCCGCAAGTCTGCCCCAAAGGGGGCTTTGGAGGAAACGGCCCCCGTTAAACGCGTCCGCAAGAGCCCTGCCAAGACTTCGAGCAAAAAGGCTGAGAGCCTAAGCACTGAGGCTGCGGAAGTCGAACCGGCCGCTCTCCTCGAAGAGGACGCCAAGGTTGCGAAATCCTGATGGCGGGAATCGACCCTATGTCCAATCCTGTGAGTGGTTCTGCTTCAGCGACCAAAAAGCCGGCACGCCGCCCGCGCAGCACAGGCGCCAAGGGCGCGGTGCAGGAGCTCGTCGCGCATCTTGAGGCTGCGATCGAGGCCATCACCGAGCATCAGGTGATGGGGCCGCGTGAGACGTTTACGCTGCAGCCCCTCAATCCCCTGCGCATCGTGCTTGCCTTTTCGGGCGGGCGGGATTCGACCGTGCTGTTGGATGCCCTGGCGCGCCTTAAAAAGCGCGCTCGTCAGTCGCGCATTGCCGACATCACGGCCGTGCACGTGCACCATGGCTTAAGTTCCAATGCCGACGCCTGGTGTGAGCACGCCAAAACGCAGTGCGCCAAGCGCGGCATTGAGTGCGTGATCGAGCGCGTTTGGCTCAACCCCCGGCAGACGGGCATTGAAGCCGCGGCACGTCAGGCCCGCTATCGGGTCTTGATGCGCGTGGCGCGCGAGAAAGGGGCCGACGTTGTGATGACGGCGCACCACCTGGACGATCAGATTGAAACATTCCTGATTCAGTGGATGAGGGGCGCTGGTCCCGAGGGACTGAGCGCCATGAGTGCCGTGCGTCCCATCGAGCAGGCCTGGTCGGGCGGCTGGCGCACGGGCGACGTGCTCCTGTCGCGCCCGTGGCTGGATGTGTCGGGCGAGAAAATTGCCGCCTATGCGGCCAAGGCGCGCCTGACGTGGGTTGAGGATGAATCCAACAGCGATACGCGCTTTTTAAGGAACCTTTTGAGAAACACCGTTCTGCCCGAACTCGACAAGGCGCGAAGCGGCTGGCGTACGGCGGCCGCCCGCTCGATCGCATTGGTCGCGCAGGCTGCCGGGGTTCTTAACAACGTCGGACACGACGACGCCGTTGCGTGCCTTGCCGAAGACGGCAAGGGACTTGTGATCGGCAAACTCCTTGCGCTTCCGTTGGAACGTCAGGCGCTGTGCTTAAGAAGCTGGCTTGCGCGCAACGAACTGCGGGCACCGAGCCAAGTGAAAACGCTCGACATTCTGCGACAGCTCCGGCAGACAAGCGCCGATACGAGGCTCGTGTTTCGCGTCGACGGCAAGGAGCTTCGCCGCTGGGCCAATAAGCTCGTCGTGGCTGAGCCCGCGCGCACCAACCGCACGAGCATCTTTGACATCCCCCTTAACTGGCAGGGCGAAGGGGAGCTGAGCCTTGGCGTCTGGGGCGGTGTGTTGCGGTTTGTGGCCTGCGGCCCGGCAGAAGACGGCATTGACGCGGCGCTTTTAAAAGAGGGGCCTCTCTCGGTGCGTGCCCGCAAAGGGGGCGAAAAAATTAAGCTCCACCCGTTGCGGCCCTCGCGCAACCTTAAGCACCTTTATCAGGCGGCGGGCATAGCGCCTTTTGAAAGAGGCGATCTGCCGCTCGTTTGGCTCGGCGATAAGCTCATTTATGCCGCGGGCCTTGGGATGGAAGTGCGCATGAAGGCCGACCGCGTGCTTGTGCCCAAGCGCGTGCGTCTTGAGTGGGTGCCCGACCGAGAACTTCTTTCGTTTGCCGATAACGTGAAGGACGCCTGACCGTGGCTCAACGTCGAAATAAAAGCGCCGCAGGCGCGCAGCCCGATCTTCTCGGGGACATTCTTTTGGCTTCGAGTGGCGACATGATTGCCGGAGTGGACGAAGCCGGGCGCGGGCCCCTTGCGGGCCCCGTCGTTGCCGCCGCTGTGATTCTCGATCCCGACCGCCCGATTGAAGGGTTAAGGGACAGCAAAAAGCTCACCGAAGCCGAGCGCGACCGTCTGGCGCCCATTATTCGTGAGCGGGCTCTTGCGTGGTCTGTGGCGCACGCAACGGTCGAAGAAATCGAAACGCTCAATATCTTGCAGGCAACAATGCTTGCGATGAAGAGGGCGGTCATGGGGCTCAAAATCACCCCCGAGCTTGTGCTTGTGGACGGCAACCGCATTCCGGAGCTCCCCATGGCCGCCGACGCGGTGGTGAAGGGCGACGACAAGGTGCCGGCGATTTCCGCGGCTTCCATTTTGGCCAAAACGACGCGTGACGGCTGGCTGGTGGAACTCGACAAGCGTTATCCCGAATACGGCTTTGCAAGGCACAAGGGCTACGGCGTGCCCGAACACGTGCGTGCTATCCGAGAACACGGCATTTTGTCCGTGCACCGCAAAACCTTTGCGCCGATTTCCGACATGATTGCCGCGGGCGCCAAGGTACGAAAAGAGTGAAATTGGCAAGTCTGCAGGCGTCTAAGGAAAGCTGCCTGTCTCCATTTAGCAACACCCCAAAAAAGTGCCCGGAACGCTGTTTCGTGCATTGTGATGAGGCACGGACGGACTGATTTTAGGGTGAATTTTTGTTCAGAGACGCAATATCAATGATTTAGAAAGTGTCGCAGGTATGCACGCACTGGGGGCGTAAGGAATTTGCCGACTTTTGACCTGCGACACAAAAAGGCAATACGACAGAAAAACCTTGAAAAATTTTGGCGCCTACGGAACCACTCTATAACATTGCGAGTCGCGCGGCTCAGGCCGTGTGAACGACAAAAGAATTTTGGAGAATTTTTCAAATGAAAAAGACTGTCATCGCTCTGGCCGCCATGATCGCTGCCTCGAGCTCGGCCCTTGCCGCTGACTTTACCCTCTACGGTGTGGTTGACCTTGGCTTCACCTACACGAACGCTGACACGGATGCCGACAAGGTTGAAAACTTCAAGATGGACTCCGGCAAGAACGCCGGTTCCCGTTGGGGCCTGAAGGGCCGTGAAGATCTCGGCGACGGCTACGCTGTGGCCTTCCAGCTCGAAAACAGCTTCTCTGCCGACACGGGCGCTATCGGCGGCGACCGCCTCTTCCATCGTGAAACCCGTCTCTCGTTCGAAACTCCCGTTGCCACGGTCAGCTTCGGCCGTATGGGCGGTCTGACGTCCGGTGCCGGCACGTTCGACATCTTCCAGGCTCAGGGTGACGCCCTCGACGGTGGTTGGGACTACAACTTCAACGTGGGCAACTGGTTCAGCCGCAGCCGTTGCGACAACATGCTGAC
>CAMAHM010000026.1 GCA_945834535.1 uncultured Sutterella sp.
CGATGCGGCATTGCTAAAATGGCACGCTCACAAGAACTGTATTTTTATCAGACGGAATTTTTGAGATGGCACAGGTCATCAAAAACAAACGCGCGACATTCGACTACACGATCGAAGAGCGTTTCGAAGCGGGCATGGTGCTGCGTGGCTGGGAAGTCAAAAGCGTGCGTGCGGGGCGTGCAACCATCAATCTGGCGCATGTCTACGTGCGCGAGGGCGAGTTGTATCTGTGCAACGCGCACATGACGCCCGCCGATCAGATCTGCACGCATGAAAAGCCGGAGCTTTCTCGCACCCGCAAGCTTCTGATGCACAAGCGTGAAATCGAGAGGTTGATCGGCAAGGTCGATCGTTCCGGGTACGCACTCGTTCCGCTGGATCTGCACTTTGTGCGCGGTCGCGTCAAGCTCGCTCTGGCCCTTGCCAAGGGCAAGCGCGAATTTGAAAAGCGCGCCGATGAAGGCAAGAAGGAATGGAAGCGTCAGCAGGAGCGCATCATGAAGAACGACATGACGCGCGGCAAGCCCCGTCAGAACTACAAGGATGTTTGATGGAACCGCTTTACAACACGGACGACGATCGGCTGATTGCCGAACGTACGATCGACACTGAGTGCGTCTTTGACGGCAGACTTCTGCACGTAGAACGCGCCACAGTGGAGCTTCCCAACGGAGCCGTCTCCACGCGCGAAATGATCCGACATGTCGGCGCTTCTGCCATTGTGACGCTGGACGCCAAGGGGCGCGTGGTGCTTGAGCGCCAGTGGCGTGCGCCCCTTGAGCGCGCCTTTTGGGAGATTCCTGCAGGCAAACTCGATCCTCAGGAACCAACAGAACGTTGCGCCGTGCGCGAGCTCAAGGAAGAGACGGGGATCACGGCACGTGACTGGGTGGAACTCGGAACGATTCACAACGCCATAGGCTACAGCGACGAGAGAATCGTGATTTACCTTGCGCGCGATCTCGACGAATCTGGCGAGCAGTCGCTTGACGACAACGAATTTCTGACGATCGTGCGCGTGACGCTCGAAGAAGCCCTGGCCATGACGCGCGACGGTCGTATTACGGATGTCAAAAGCATCATCGGCCTTAATTGGGCCGAACAGTATCTTGCGGGAACGCTTGTGCAGGCACGTTCGGTTTCGCCGAGGCCCTGAGTTCGCGTTTGGGTGAGCGGATACAAAAAGACCCGCGGCCGTCCGTTGGCGACTTGGCGGGTCTTTTTAGTTGTGCTCGAACTTGGGCGCAGGATTATTTCTTGCCGGCGGGTTTGTTGAGCTCAATGACGCGACGAATGTCGTTTTCAAGGTCAAAAAGCCCCAGAGCGTGGTAGCTGTCGGCAATAAGTTCAAGCGCCTCATCGCGCTGGGGCGTCATCTGGAAGTCCGAGAGCACCACCTTGGCACGGTTGATGGCCGCCACATAGGCCTTGCGCACGAAGTAGTAGCGTGCCGTCGAAATCTGGTGACGGGCCTGCGCAAGTACAAGCTCGTGCATGCGGCGACGGGCTTCGGGAGCGTAGCGCGATTCGGGGAAACGGGCCGCCAGTTCCTTGAAGATGTCGAAGGCGTCGCGCGCAGCCTGTGCGTCACGATCGGCCAAATCCTGACGCGTCACGGATGCAAGCCACCCTTCGCGTTCGTTGAGCGTGGCGATCGCCTTGAGGTAGAGCGCGTAATCGCTGTTGGGATGGTTGGGGTAGGCGCGCAGGAAGCGATCGAGCTGCTGCACGGCACCGGGCGCATCGTCGTCCTTGAAATACAC
The DNA here is from genome assembly GCA_945834535.1 of uncultured Sutterella sp. Taxonomy (GTDB): domain Bacteria; phylum Pseudomonadota; class Gammaproteobacteria; order Burkholderiales; family Burkholderiaceae_F; genus Duodenibacillus. The sequence goes on from CAMAHM010000026.1 coordinate 1,764, forward strand.
GTAGGCGAGGTCGATCTGAGCCTGTTGGGCGTAGGAGCCGAAGGGATAGCGGGCTTCAAGCTTGGTATAGTAATCCTTCGCCAGGGCCCAGTCGCCGTCGCTCATGGCCGAGCGGGCTTCCGAATAAAGACGGTTGGCCGTCCAGTCACGTGTGGGGTCGATTTCCAGGCTCTCGAGCCAGGAGCAGCCGACAGTCATCGAAGCGGCCGCAGCAAGGGCAGCGATTTTGGCCAGGCGCACAACGTTCTTGAAATGCATGGTTGAGACAATGAAAGAGAAGGATTTGGGCGATTATATCGTCCCGAACGAAAGCCTTGAGATGCAGTGCGACGGCAATGCAGCCTCGATCGAGGAGGGCGACGTCGAAGAATTGGATGAAGTCGAGCTTGAGCGGGGCGCGTCCGAGTGTGAGCGCCGCAGTTTTGAATTGGATGCGGCGGCCAACGGGGAGCGCCTTGACAAGGTGCTCTCGCGCCTGATGCCCGAAGTCTCGCGCGCACGCGTGCAAAAGTGGATTGAGGCGGGCGACGTGTCCGTCAACGGAACGACCACCGACAACGTACGGCTCAAGGTGGCCGCATTTGATGTGATTGATGTGACCGTGCGGCCGGCGCCGCAGGATGTCGCTTATCGTCCCGAAGAGGGGATCGACTTTGATGTTGTCTATGAAGACGACGCTATTTTGGTCTGCAACAAACCCGCAGGGCTGGTTGTGCATCCGGCGGCCGGTCACTGGCAGGGAACGATGCTCAACGGGCTTTTGTACCGCTACCCGGAACTGTCGCGCGTGCCGCGCGCCGGCATCGTGCATCGGCTCGATAAGGAAACGACGGGGCTCATGGTGGTGGCGCGTACAGAAGCCGCGCAAACCGACCTTGTGCGTCAGCTTCAGGCCCGTACCGTGGGACGCGAATACTGGGCGGTCGTTGTGGGGCTGGCGCCCGAAGCCGGCTTTGTCGACCGCTCCATCGGCCGTGATCCGCGCAGTCCCATTCGCTTCTGCTGCCGCGGCGGGCAGGGGAGCCGCCCGGCCAAAACACACTGTCGCCTTGTGGATGTGGCACAGGTGGCCGGAAGAACGCTGAGCTGGGTGGCCTGCCGTTTGGAAACTGGTCGCACGCACCAGATTCGCGTGCATATGACGAGCGCGGGGCTGCCGCTTTTGGGCGATCCTTTATACCGTACCAACGCGTCCAAACTTCCTCCGCAGGCCGGGCTTGCCTATACCTTCAACCGTCAGGCGCTGCATGCGAGCCGTCTGGCGCTTACGCATCCCGTCACGGGCGAGCCGATGGAATGGTTCGTCGAGCCCCCTCAGGATATGTACGAATTGATGGAAGATCTCGGATTCGGGCCTCTTGATGAGCCCGTGCACGTGTTCGACGAAGAATAAGCAGGAAACACCTTCATGGACTTTAAAAACGAACTGGCGCTGCTGCGTCCCGACCTCGGCAGCAACGTGGGCGCCCTTTTTACCGAACGCTCGGGCGGCGTTTCCTCCGGTCCCTGGGGGACGGTGGAGGGCATCATGGGGCTCAATGTCGGCAGCCGCGTCTCCGACAACGCTGCCTGCGTGCGCATGAACCGATCGATCATCTCGCAGATGACGCCTTCGGAACCGCGCTGGATGACGCAGGTGCACGGCACTCGAGTGGTGCGCGCCGAAGAGGTTGCCGATGAGTCGGTCGAGGCCGACGCGCAGGTGACGACCGTGCCGGGCGTGGTGTGTACGGTTCAGGTGGCCGATTGTCTGCCCGTGCTCCTTGCCGATGACGCGGGGCGAGGCGTTGCCGCCGTGCACGCCGGCTGGCGGAGCCTTGCGGGCGGGGTGATTGAAAATGCCGTAAAGGCGCTTCGCGAGGCTGTCGGCGACGACAAGGCGCGTGTCCGTGCCTGGCTGGGACCGCGCATTGGCTTTGACGATTTCGAGACGGGGCCCGAGGTGGCGCAGGCTTTTCAAGCACGCTATCCGAGAGCAAAGGATGCCGTGAGGCCTGTCGGAGAGGGTAAGTTCCTCGTCAGTCTCGCGGCCTTTGCAAAGGAAGCACTCTTGGACGTTGGCGTCACCGAGGTGGAAGACTGCGGACTTTCGACCGTGGCCGACCCCGTGCGCTTTTACAGCTTCCGGCGCGACGGCCAAAAGACCGGACGCCACGCTGCCATGATCTGGATAAAGGCGACCTCCCAATAAAAGAGAGAAGGATCAAGCGAATGACTACAGCAGTAAAACGCCGTATTCCGTGCGTGGGTTTTGTCAGCCTGGGCTGTCCCAAGGCGTTGGTTGATACCGAGCGCATTGTGACCGAGCTTCGTGCCGAAGGGTACGTCATTGCTTCGGACTACAAAGAGTGCGATCTTGTGATCGTCAACACCTGTGCCTTTATTGATGCGGCAGTGGCCGAAAGCCTTGAAGCCATCACCGAGGCCATGAAGGAAAACGGCCGCGTGATCGTCACGGGATGTCTGGGCGGCAAATCGACGGAAACGGGCGAAAACTGGCTGATGCAGCGCATGCCCAAGTTGCTGGGCGTCACGGGGCCGGACAAGGTGGCCGAAACGCTTGCACTGGTGCACCGCAACCTGCCGCGTCCGCATGAGCCCTTTGATGATCTCGTGCCCAACGCAGGCGTGCGTCTGACTCCGCCTCACTACGCCTACCTCAAGATCAGCGAAGGTTGCTCGCACCACTGCACCTTCTGCATCATCCCCGATCTGCGAGGCGACCTTGTGAGCCGTCAGCCGGGCGGCATCCTGCAGGAAGCGCGCGCGCTTGTCGAAGGCGGCGTCAAGGAGCTTCTCGTTATCAGTCAGGATACGGCGGCTTACGGGTTGGACACCAGGTATCGGACGGCTTTCGTCGACGGCCGCCCCGTCAAGACGCGCCTCTATGAACTTGCTCGCGAACTCGGCAAGCTCGACGCGTGGGTGCGCCTGCACTATGTCTACCCGTATCCGAGTGTCGATCAGGTGGTCGAACTCATGGCCTCGGGAAGTATCCTGCCCTACCTTGACGTGCCGTTTCAGCACGCGCATCCGCGCGTTCTGAAGGCCATGAAGCGCCCGGCTTCGGCTGAGCGCAATCTCGAGCGCATTGCGGCCTGGCGCAAAACGTGTCCCGGCATCACGATCCGCTCGACCTTCATCGCGGGTTTCCCAGGCGAGACGGAAAGTGAATTTGAGTATCTGCTCGATTTTCTGCGCGAGGCCAAACTCGATCGCGTGGGATGCTTTGCCTACAGTCCCGTTGAAGGGGCACAGGCCAATCAACTCCCCGGAGCACTGCCCGACGAGGTGCGCGAAGAGCGTCGACATCGCTTTATGCAAGTGCAGGCACAGATCAGTGCCGAACTTCTGCGCGCCAAGATCGGCACCACGCAGCGCGTGCTGATTGACGAAGCCGAAGACGAAGACGGCGTTGCCGTCGGGCGCACCACGGCCGACGCACCTGATATCGACGGCGTCATCTACGTCACCAACAACGAAGGTTGCAGGCCGCTTCAGCCCGGTGATTTTGTGGATGTGCGTGTCACCGACAGTCAGGAACACGATTTGATCGGTCGCGTGGCCTGAAAATAGCTAAGAAATCAATTTAACTTACCAAACCGGTCAACTTCTAGGCCGCTTTGCCCCCGAATGGTCTCCAAAGTGGCCTGCAGGCGGCCTGAATGGATCATTGGGGGTAGGTGCTTACCCTGATCGAAGATGAACTCGGCAATACCTCAAAACCTTTGGTAACACATTGAAAAGGCCCGTATTTTCGGGTCTTTTCAATTTTTCGCGAAAAAGAGGGTGTAAGACAGTCTGCGGTTCGTTTATCGAGCAAGTGAGGGCTGATTTCTTAGGGCAGGCTTAATTCTGTGTGAAAATCGCCTTGGCGTTAGAAAAACAAACGGCGCTCAGTTCGGCGCTCAGCATCATCGTGTACATCCCAAGGTGTACGGGACGCCACATAGGAGATGAATATGACTCAATCCAAGCATTGGCTCCAAGCGTGTATGGCAATGGCTGTTGCGATGGCTTTCATGCCCGCAGCAAACGCAGCCGAAAAGGTCAACACCAGCAACTGTACGGCCTGCCACAGCAATATCGGCGGCTTCCACAAGTCCGGCGCTCACAAGGCCGTGTCCTGCACGAGCTGCCACACCGGTCTCGCCGCGCACCTCAAGGCTCCCGGCAAGCAGACCCGCCCCGTGACGAGCATGGATCCCAAGACCTGCGGTGCCTGCCACCCGGCGCAGATGAAGTCGCTCTATAAGCTCAACGAGGAACGCACGCCGCGCTTCTCCAAGAAGAACAGCAACAGCGTCGCTCCCAGCCCCTTCTTTGACCGTGCCATGGGTATGCACGGCTTCACCAAGGAACACAACCTGCCCCGCAGCCACCAGTTTGCGGCGCTTGACCAGTACCTGTGCGATCGCGCTTTCGGCGGCCGTTTTGAAGCCAAGGAAGGTTGGATGTATCTGGCTCAGGGCAATGGTCCGATCCGTGTTTGGGACGTCATTAACGACAAGTATCCGGAAGACAATGCTCAGAAGCCGCGTCGCATTGGTACGGCTGCTGCCGGCAACCCCGTGTGCTGGACCTGTAAGTCGACCGACCTGATGCTTGATTGGGCCTACCTCGGCGACAAGCATCCCGAAGCCAAGTTCTCGCGCCAGAGCGCCGTTGTCGACATCATGCGCAACGTCAACCATGCTCTGAACTGCAACTTCTGCCACGATCCGCACAGCACCAAGCCTCGCGTCGTGCGTGACGGTCTGATTCAGGCCATCACCCGCACCGACATCCCGTCGCTGTACAGCCAGGATCCCAAGGCGACCAAGGTTGAAGTGATCGACATGGGTCTGCGCGGCTTTACCCGCAAGATCGCGATCCTCGAAAAGCCTGATTCCAAGCTGATGTGCGCGCAGTGCCACGTCGAATACAACTGCAACCCGGGCTTTGATCCCAAGACCGGCAACAAGGTTGGCATGAACGACGCCCGCACGAACCTCTTCCCGCTCGTGGACGTCAATCACATTGATGAGTTCTACGCCACCGTCGGCTTCAAGGACTTCAAGCACCCCGTGACCGGCGCCGCTCTGACCAAGATGCAGCATCCGGACGTGGAAACCTTCTGGAACTCCAAGCACGACAAGGCCGGCGTCGAATGTAAGGACTGCCATATGCCCAAGGTGAAGGGCAAGAACGGCAAGGTCACGACCCTGCACTGGGCGACGAGTCCGCGTCATTACATCAAGGAAACCTGCCAGCAGTGCCATAAGGACAAGACCGCCAAGCAGCTCAACCGCGTGATCGACGGCATGAAGGGTTACTACGACGGCAAGCTCCGCGAAGCCGAATCTCGCATGAACGACATGTTCAACGCCTTTGATCTTGCCCTCGCTATCGGCGTGTCGGACGAAGCTCTCAAGCAGGCTCGCGAACAGCACAGCATCGCTCACACGAATTGGGAATGGTGGACCGCCGTCAACGGTGCGTACTTCCACAACCCCGACCAGGCTGCCCTGTCGCTTGCCAAGAGCGCCGCAGCAGCTCAGAAGGCCACCAAGATCCTGCGCGACGCCATCGCCGCCAAGACCAAGAAGTAAGCCTTCGCATCTAACAACGGTCTGAGCCGTCCTCCACGAACCCTCGCAGGGGACGGCCACTCCAACAGACCGTGGACGTCAAAGTCAAGCCCTCTGGAAGCGGCACCCCGGCAGTATTGGGGTGCCGCTTTCACATTCTTTGGGACAAACTTCAGGCATTATTGGAGGGATATTTCCCTCCATTTTTAGTACTCATGACTCGAGAGATTATTTTTTGGTGTGTAGCGGGCGGCATGGTCCTTTTTGCGGCCTTGTGCGTGGTGCTCGCATTCGTCCGACCGCGACTCTTCTGCGGCATTGAGGATGATTCGCGTGCAGCAGCGCGCAGCATCCTCAACGAAGAGTTGTCCACGCTCCAAGAAGACTTTGCCTGCGGACGCATCAGTGAGTCTCTCTATGCCCGAGGGTTGGCCGACGTCGAACGACGGGCTCTCGAAGACATGGCTCCGGCAGCCAATCCTGTCGTAGCAGCCAAGGGCCCCTGGACGACGGTCGGTCTGACTGCGTCCCTTGTGATCGTCGCCTGCGCTCTAGCGGTGTACGGCAAAATCGGCTCGCCCGGACTCATTAATTTTGTGGCCGACTACCAGTCGGGCGGCATCATGAAGTCCGACGGATCGCTTGCTGATAAGGACGCGCAGTACGATGAAGCACTGCTGTCGGCCTATCTTGAGCGCAATCCTTCCGATGAGCGCGCCCAGACGCTTTACGCCCGTCTTTTGGTCAAGGCCAAAAAGTGGCCTGAAGCGGCCCTTGCCTACAAACGGGCATTGGATCTTAACGGCAAGGTGTCGCGCGACCCCGAAGTGATCGGCGAATACGCAGCGAGCGTGATGAGCATCGGCACGGCCGAAAGCTACGCCCAGTCGATCGGCATTCTTGATCGGGCGCTGCGGCTTGATGAGCGCAACTACAATCTGCATGAACTTGCCGCCATCGCCAATCTCGAGCTGCAGCGCTGGACCCCGGCGCGCGAACACCTGGAAGTGCTTCTTTCTCAGATTTCCATGGATGTGCCCGCCTACAAAAGCATTGCCGAAACGGCGGCCTACTGCGGGCGCATGGAGCGACTTCACAAGGAAAAGATGGAATTGATCGCCAAAAAGAAGGCTGAATGGGAAAAGCAAAGAGAGGCCGACAAGGCATCCTCGGAGCCCAGTCCTTAATCCTCGTCTTCATCGGCCGTCGGGTTTTTGACCGACGGCTTTTTTTGTCCGCGCTTCGTCAGAATGGTGGCGCTCACGCCGGCAATCAGAATAAGCGCCATGCCGCACAGGGCCGGCCAGGGAAGTGTTTCCTCGAAAAAGACGACGCTGATGATTTCGGCAAACGGGATCGTCGCGAACTGAAAGCAGGCCGTCAGCATCATGTTGCCGTAGGCGTAGGAGCGCGTGAGGCACAGCTGCGCCAAAAGGGCCGTGACGCCCACAAGAGCAAGGCTCACAAAGGTGTGCGCAGCATGCGGTTTAAGGCCGCCCTCAAAGATCAAGCAGCCGAGCAGCCCCCAAATCGTCCCGATGAGCGAAAAATAGAACACGATGCGCATCGCGGGTTCGCGCAGGCGGCCTAGTTGGTTGATCTGGAAAAAGATGATCGGGCCCATGGCGCCTGCGGTCAGACCGATGAGTGCCCAGGGAAGCTGCTCGTCGTTGACCGAGGGCTGCAGAATCAGGCACACGCCGACAAAACCGACGGCAATGGCAAGCCCCAGCAGCCACGGAGCCTTCTGACGCTTTGCAAGCGCCGTGACGATGAAGGTGGCGGCAATAAATAGAGGCGCTGTGTAGTTCAGAGTCGTGGCGGTTCCAAGCGGCAGGTGCCCCATCGTGGAAAACCACATCGTGAAGGAAATCGTGCCCAACATCGAGCGCTTGAAGTGACCGAAAAGGTGCGGCGTGTGGAAGCGCTCGCCCTGCGCAAGCATCAGAATCGAGACACCGATCAGACCGATGATCGAGCGATAAAAGACGATTTCAAACGTTCCGGCATCGCCCGAGGAGAGCTTGACGAGGGCGCTCATCGTCGCAAAAAGGACGGATGCCACCAACATCCAGCACGATTGAAGCATGGTTCACCTGTGGTTCAAAAAACGCCCCGGTTTTTTTGTGTTGTTTGGATGAGTGCGTTTGAAGCGGGAGCGAAGAAAAATCGGGCCGCCCGAAACATTTTATCTCGGCCGGCCTCAAAGATTTTATTCGGAAGGGCAGTTCTTAGTTTTTCTTGGCAAAGACCTTGTTGAGGGCTTCGAGCACGATGGCTCCGAGCGCGTTGGTGTCCTTTCCGTTGACGGCAAAGCGTCCCTTTTGATAGATCAGTCCTTCGAGCACGATGTCCTGCGTAACCACCTTGCTGGCCTGTTCGGCACGTCGGGCGGTGTTCTCATGCCCCGTGGCCTTGGCAATGCGGCCGATGAGGCCGAGGATCTGCCCGGTGGCCTGTGTGGCCTGCTGTGCGGGTTCCTTAACGACAAGCTTAACAACTGAGAGGTCAACGGGGTCGACACTGTTCAGGCGGATGCCGTCGGCCGCGGCGCGCTTCCAGGTCATGATCGACTTGCCCTTGGCATTGCGGGCCTGCAAATCGTCTACGCAGAGATTGCCCTGCCATGCTAAACGCGTTTTGTCACCGGCGGCAAAGTCCAACTTGCCGTCAAGGGATGTGGCGGCCTTGTCAAAGGCTGCGCCCGCGATGGACTGAATCCAGGGATTAAATGTCGCAAGGTCAAGCTTATTGGCCTTGGTGGCAGCCTGTACGGCCAAAGGCGAGAGGCTTGCCGAGCCGCTGCTTTCAATTGTTCCCTTGCCAAAAGAGGCGCTCACACTCCAGGCCCCCTTGGCGCCCGGCTTGGAGGAGAACTGTTTGGCAGTGAGCTCGATATTGGAAATCGCCAAAGCTCCGGCCGGGCGCACGCCTTTGTCTGTGAGGCTGACGGTACCCTTGCGAAGGACAACTTCGTCAACGGCCCACTGCCAGCCTCCTGCGGCGCTACTGGCCTTGGCTGCAGGCGCCGCCGTTTTGGAGCTTTGTGAAGTTTGCGAATTTTGTTTCTTCTGACTCAGGCCTGAATTGATTTCAGCTGCAAGGAACGGGCGGTCCACGCGCACGGAGCCGATGCGTACGCTTTTTTGGGCGAGGTCGAACCCGGTGAGGCGCACGCTGACGGCGTCGGCCGAGGCAAAAGCGCCGCCCTTGTCGTTGCGCACATCAACAGCTTCGATTTTGGTGTCGCCCTGCAGCCGAACGGCAGGCGTGTTTTTGCCGTTGGCGGTCGAGTCCATGGTGAGCTGCGCCGAGATAAGCGCACTCTTGAGGGAATAGGGGGTACGCAGCCCGAGTGCCTGTACGAGCTTGGCAACGTTGAGTCGCTCGGTCTTCAAGGTCAGTTGCGCTCTGTTGCCGTCAAGTTTCCCGGTGGCCGTTACGGGCGTGCCGTTGATTTTGAGGGACAGCGAGGGCGTCACGTTTGTAAGCGCAGCATGCTCAAGCGTCGAGATGACGGGCAGAGCAAAGTTGATGTCGGTGATGCGTACGGTGCTGTTGTTGGACGCGTTGGTGAGCGTCACGGAGCTCTGGGTGAGCGTCACGTTGGACAGGCTGAAGGCGGGCAGTCCCTCGGGCGAGGGGGCAGAGGCAGTAACGTCCTGCGCTTTTTTCTGCGCTCGCTCCTGCGTTCCTTCTCCGAGTCCGTTGACGCGAAGTCGAGTGACGTAGTTCAGATGCAGCGCATTGACGGTGAGTTCGTCGACAATAGGCGCGCGCGCCAAAAGCGTGCGCACGTTGATCTTCGTCTGCAGCTCGTCCATGCGCAGCACGTCGCTGCCCGCTTTTTCGCCCTTTACGACGAGGTTTTGGATGTTAAGACGCCAGGTCCAGGGGTTGAAGGCAACCCGACCGACGTCGGCGCTCGAACCGTTGAGCGCGGCGGGGAGCTTGTTTTTTACCGCCCAGGAAACGGCGGCGGGAACGGCCAGATAGCCTGCGGCCGCATACAGGCCGACAACAGCAAGAATGCCGACAACGGGTTTGACGATGCGCATGAGATCGATCTCCACCAAGCGTGTTGTGTTTGATGTGCATCTTAGCCATTTCCCGCAGGCGTGCACGCACATTCGGCACGCAAAGCGCAAATAAAAAAAGCGCGAGGTTGGATAACACTCGCGCTTAGAGTCAAAGAGCAGCGATTAAGCCTTGCGGGCCTCCACGATCAGGCGTTCGCCTTCGGGATTAAAGGGGGTAAAGCCCTGACCGAAGAATTCCACCGAAGCAAAACCGGCTTGCTTGAGCATCGTTTCAAATTCTTCAGGCAGGTAGATGCGCACGCTTGCCTTGACGGGGCCGCGGTAGGAAGTCTGGGGGAACACGACGCTCGCACGGTGGGTCTGTGCGTCCCAGGTTTCGTCCACGACTTCGCCCGAAGCGATGATGCGTGTGGCCTTGCCGGCAATCACGCGGTGCGGATTGGCCACTTCAATCAGAAGTGTGCCGCCCGACTTGAGGCTGTCGAAGAACTTGCGCACCAAAGCGGCATTGTTTTCATCGGAGAAAAAGCCAAAGGAGCTCGACCAGTTGATCACGGCGTCCATGTCGACGGGAAATTCGGCCGTACGCATGTCGTCCGAGCGGAATTCACCGGGCAGACCCGCGCGCTGGAATTTGTTTTTGGCAGCCGCCACGAAGTGGGCGTTGAATTCAAGCCCGGTGACAACGGCTCCCTTGCGGGCAAGCGGAAAACTCAGATCGGCCTTGTTGCAGGGGCATTCAAAAATGCGGCATCCGGCCGTCAGGCCGAGCTTGTCCCAAATAGCCTGCGCATCGGCACGCGACTGGGCCGGATCACGCAGCCACTTGTCTTCGGGGACGTGGCGGAACCATTCGGTCAAAAGAGGAATCTGAGTTGCAGTCATAAAAGCGCTCACGAAAAACCAGAGTTGCCGGAGCCGCAAAAAAGAAGGCGGCGCCGATGAAATGCATTATTTTACGCCCGCAGGCGCGCGGTCAAAAGAGCTTGTTTGCACGCGCCTCGTTCAAAGATGCGCAGGCCGACTAAACTACAGCGTTTGCCCGCACTCGGACAGGCTGCGGGCTCTGACGGAGTAGTTCAATGTGGGCGGGAATTGTCTGCGGCGTTGTGGCATGCATGTTGTGGGGGCTGGTGTACTTGGTGCCGTTGGTGGTGCCGGGATACGAGCCTCTTTTGATTGCGGCCGGACGTTTTGTGGGTTTTGGCATCGTGGCGGTTCCTCTTTTGTGGATGGAGCGCAGGGAATTTGCCCGTTATAGTCTCAAGGATTGGTGGACGGTGACGCAGCTGGGCGTGGTGGGCAACATCGTCTACTATTGGTGCCTTGTCAACTGCATCCAGAACGCGGGCGCCCCATTTGCCGGCATGTGCATGTCTCTTATTCCGGTGTTGGTGGCCGTCATCAGCAATTGGCGCAGCCGCGCTACGGGAGGCTCCATTGCCTGGAGTCGTTTGGCTCCGGGGCTGCTGCTCATTTCTGCCGGGCTCGTGGCGGCCAATGTGCAGGAATTTTCTATGGTGCTTGAAGCCAGCCGCGGCAACGCAGGTCCCTTTTGGTACGGCGTGCTGATGGGGGTGTGCGCACTGCTGATTTGGACCTGGTATCCCATTAAAAATGCCGACTGGCTCCTCGCACACCCGACGTTTTCGCCCCGCAGCTGGTCGACTGCGCAGGGTATGACGACATTTCCTTTTGCCTGCGCGCTGTATTTGTTCGTCTGGTGCGCTTCGCCCGAAGGTACGACGTTTCTTGGACCGACGCCAGTGTGGTTTGTCGTCATCGTGGGAGGCTCGGGGATTTTCTGCTCGTGGTTGGGCATTGTCTTTTGGAACGCCATGAGTCAGCGTCTGCCGACTGCGCTGGGCGGTCAGATGATCGTGTTTGAAACCATCTTTGCCGTTATTTATGCGCATCTTCTGCGCGGTGCCTGGCCGACGGCCGGCATGCTTGTCGGCATGGTGCTTTTGATCGGCGGCGTTTTGGTGTCGCTGCGCGCTTTTGACCGCGGGCGAGCGACGCAAAGTGCGGGCGGGTAGTTTTCAGGCACAATTATCAAATTCGTGTCCGACGTCTTCAGAGAGGCTGTCTATGAGGACCGTTGAAGATTTCTGGCATGACGGGCACGAAGGCACAATATCCTGCAAAAATTGGAGCTCCCCTACCGCGGGAGACTTCGCAGAACGGTTTATAGACCCAATAATCAGTGGAGACAATCAGCATGACCGACCGCTTAATCATTTTTGACACGACGTTGCGCGACGGAGAACAAAGCCCCGGTGCTTCGATGACGTTTGAAGAAAAACTGCGCATCGCCCTGCAGCTCGAAAGACTCGGCGTGGACGTGATTGAGGCCGGTTTTGCTGCAAGCAGTCAGGGTGACTTTGAAGCCATCTCGCAGATTGCCCGACAGGTGAAGGATTCCACCGTCTGTTCTCTTTCGCGCGCCCATGAACGCGACATCGAGCGCGCAGGTGAAGCCATCAAGGCTGCTGCCCGCGGCCGCATTCATACCTTCATCGCAACCTCGCCCATTCACATGCAGGCCAAGCTGCGCATGACGCCCGATCAGGTGTACGAGCGCGCGATTGCCGCCGTCAAGCAGTGCCGCACCTACACGGACGATGTGGAGTTTTCGTGTGAAGACGCCTACCGCTCGGACCCCGAGTTCCTCTACCGCATCTGCGAGGCGGCCATTGCCGCCGGTGCGACGACCGTGAATATTCCCGACACGGTCGGCTACGCCACGCCCGAACTGTACGGTGCGTTCCTCAAGGATCTCCTGGAAAAGGTGCCCAATTCCGACAAGGCGATCTGGTCGGTGCACTGCCACAACGACCTCGGTATGGCAACGGCCAATTCGCTCGCAGGCGTGATGGTGGGCGGTGCCCGCCAGATTGAATGCACCATCAACGGGTTGGGTGAGCGCGCCGGCAACTGTGCGCTCGAAGAAGTTGTGATGGCCGTGCGCACCCGCCGCGACTACTTCCAGCTTGAAACCGGGATTCACACCGAACAGATCGTGCCTACGTCCAAGCTTGTGAGCTCGATTACGGGCTTCCCCGTGCAGCCCAACAAGGCGATCGTGGGCGCCAACGCTTTTGCCCACGCTTCGGGCATTCACCAGGACGGCGTGCTCAAGAGCCGCGAAACCTACGAAATCATGCGCGCCGAGGATGTGGGCTGGAGTGCCAACAAGATCGTTTTGGGCAAGCTGAGCGGCCGCAACGCCTTCAAGCAGCGCATCAAGGAACTCGGCATTCCGCTCGCAAGCGAAACCGAAGTCAACGAGGCCTTCCTGCGCTTTAAGGATCTCGCAGACCGCAAGAGCGAAATCTATGACGAAGACATTCAGGCGCTCTTTAAGGAAAGCGCTGCCGCCACTCAGCGCGACAAGTACACGTTCGTGAGCCTGCATCAGCAGTCCGAAACGGGCGAGCAGCCGCGTGCCACCGTGGTCTTTACCGAAGACGGCGTGGAAAAGACATCGACCGCTTTCGGCAACGGGCCCGTGGATGCCGTCTTTAAGGCCATTGAAGCGCAGGTGCAGTCGGGCGCTGAAATGCAGCTTTACTCGGTCAACGCCATTTCGGGCAGTACCGACGCTCTGGGCGATGTGACGGTGCGCCTTTCCAAGGCCGGCCGTACCGTGAACGGCGTGGGGGCCGATCCGGACATCATTGCCGCGTCGGCCAAGGCCTACTTCAACGCGCTTTCTCGTCTGTCGACGGAAGTCGGCTGCAACCCGCAGCACGCGGTCTGACGCCGGCCTGCCCGAGCATTGGATGCGGAGTCGGCCGCGTGTCGTCTCCGCATTCGTTTGTGCACAAGTTTTTGCTTGATTTTTCAGAGCATTTGTATAAAATGCCGTCCTTCGTCACGGTTTGGGTTTAGACGCTCGAACCGCATGTTCAAAAGCCTCTCATTTATAGGTGAAATTCATGTCTAATCAGATCAACAAGGCTGAAGTCGTTGCCAAGTTTGCCCGCACCCCTGGTGACACGGGTTCCCCCGAAGTCCAGGTGGCGCTGCTCACGGCCCGCATTAACAGCCTGACCGGCCACTTCAAGGAACACACCAAGGATCACCACTCCCGCCGTGGTCTTCTGAAGATGGTCAGCCGCCGCCGCAAGCTGCTTGACTACCTCAAGGGCAAGGACGTGGCCGCATACCGCAAGCTCATCGACACGCTCGGTCTGCGTAAGTAAGAAATACCCTGACCTTCGGCCTGTTTGCTCTTTTCGGCAAGCAGGCCGTTGGTTTGTTTGGCGGTCTGACTTTTCAGCCTCCGCCGGTGTCGAAAAAACGCTGTTAACCAAGCCTGAAAAGGGTTTCAAAGCGACTGACAACGGTTTCGCGCGTTGCGACAGAAGTATTTCCCGCACTGAAGTTTTTCTGCCGCAGCGTGCCGTCGGCCGAAAGTGATACAGACATTTTCGGACAGAGTTTTGAGACGACCCTTTCGGGCAAATCACTACAAGGACAAGTACACGCTATGTCGATGTTCAACAAAGTTTCCAAGAGCTTTCAGTTCGGCCAGCACGAAGTGACGCTCACCACGGGTGAAATCGCCCGTCAGGCTTCCGGCGCCGTCGTTTGCTCGATGGGCGACACGGTGGTTCTGGCGACCGTCGTGGCCAAGAAGGAGACCAAGCCCGGTCAGGACTTCTTCCCGCTTACGGTCGACTACATTGAAAAGACCTACGCTGCCGGCAAGGTGCCCGGTGGTTTCTTCAAGCGTGAAGGCCGTCCCTCCGAAAAGGAAACCCTGACGAGCCGTCTTATCGATCGCCCGATCCGCCCGCTCTTTCCGGACGGCTTCTTCAATGAAGTGCAGGTCATCATCCACGTGCTCTCGGTGGATCCTGAAATCGATCCGGACATCGCTTCGATGATCGGCGCTTCGGCTGCTCTCACGATTTCCGGCATTCCCTTCCGCGGCCCCATCGGTGCCTGCCGCGTAGGCTACATTAACGGTGAATTCGTCATCAACCCGACCCTGTCGCAGTTGAAGACGAGCCGCCTCGACCTCGTCGTGGCCGGTACCGAACGCGCCGTGCTGATGGTCGAATCCGAAGCCGACTGCCTGCCCGAAAAGACCATGCTCGACGCCGTGATGTTCGGCCACAAGCAGATGCAGGTGGCGATCAACGCCATTCACGAACTCACTGCCGAAGCCGGCAAGCCCGCTTGGGATTGGCAGCCCGCTCCCAAGAACGAAGCCCTCATCGGTCGCATCAGCGAAATCGCCATGCCCGGCCTGACGGAAGCCTTCTCGATCCGCTCCAAGCAGCAGCGCAACGACAAGCTCCGCGAAGTGTACGAACTCGTCGAAAAGACTCTGACGAGCGAAGCCGAAGCCGCCGGCACGGAAGTGCCCGACATGAACGAAGTGCACGGCATCCTCTTTGAAATGGAAGCCGGCATCGTGCGCGGCAACATTTTGGCCGGCAAGCCCCGTATCGACGGCCGCGACACCCGTACGGTCCGTCCGATCGAAATCCGTCAGTCGATTCTGCCGCGCACCCACGGTTCGGCGCTCTTTACCCGCGGTGAAACCCAGGCGCTCGTCCTGACGACTCTGGGCACCAAGCAGGACGAACAGATCGTCGACTCGGTGATGGGCGAATACCGCGACAGCTTCATCATGCACTACAACATGCCCCCGTTCGCTACCGGCGAAACGGGCCGCGTGGGCAGCCCCAAGCGCCGCGAAATCGGCCACGGACGCCTCGCCAAGCGCGCTCTCAAGGCGGTTCTGCCCTCGCAGGAAGAGTTTGCCTACACGATCCGCGTCGTGTCCGAAATCTGCGAATCGAACGGCTCTTCTTCGATGGCTTCCGTCTGCGGCGGCTGCTTGTCGATGCTCGACGCCGGCGTGCCCCTGAAGGACTACGTGGCCGGCGTTGCCATGGGTCTTATCAAGGAAGGCAATAAGTTCGCTGTTCTCACCGACATCCTCGGTGACGAAGACCATTTGGGCGACATGGACTTCAAGGTGGCGGGTACCGAAAACGGTGTGACCGCTCTGCAGATGGATATCAAGATCGAAGGCATTACCGCCGAGATCATGCAGGCCGCTCTCGCGCAGGCACACGAAGGCCGTATGCACATCCTCGGCAAGATGCACGAAATGGCCGGCGACGGTGCCAAGGAACTTTCGGCCTGGGCTCCGCGTCTGATCACTCTTAAGATCAATCCGGAAAAGATCCGTGACGTGATCGGCAAGGGCGGCGCCACTATCCGCGGTCTGTGCGAAGAAACGGGCTGCCAGATCAACGTCGAAGATGACGGCACTGTGACCATCGCCACGAGCGATCCTGAAAAGGGTGCTCTTGCCAAGAAGCGCATCGAAGACATCACGGCCGACCTTGAAGTCGGTCAGATCTACGAAGGCAACGTGGTCAAGATGCTTGACTTTGGCGCGATCATCAGCCTGCTGCCCGGCAAGGACGGGCTGCTGCACATCAGCCAGATCGCCAACGAGCGCGTCAATCAGGTGTCCGACTACCTCTCGGACGGCCAGCAGGTTCGCGTCAAGGTCATCGGCTTTGACGACAAGGGCCGTGCCCGTCTGTCGATGAAGGCACTTCTGAACGAACAGGCCGAGGGCGTCAAGCAGGCCTGATTGCCGAAGGACAGTCCGACGGGGAAGGGCGAAGCAGGGGGACTGAAGTGTCCTGCCGCCGTCCCCGTGGGTACAATCCCATAGGGGCGGGCCGACAGGCCAGCCGGAGTGCCAACGACTTTCGGAGTAAACATGATGACGCGACGCGCATTGGTAGTAGCCAATTGGAAGATGAACGGCTCGACGGCGGCCTGCGAGGCCTGGGCGGGTGCGTTCAAGGCACTTCCTGCGCCCGAGGCAGAAACGGCGCTTTGTGCGCCTGCCGTGCTGCTCGGCTGCCTTGCGCAGCATCTGTCGCAGTCATGTGTTGCTCTCGGCGCGCAGGACGTGAGCGAATACGCCTCCGGTGCCTACACGGGGGAGACATCCGCCTCGATGTTGCGCGACATCGGTGCCCGTTGGGTGATCATCGGACACTCGGAACGTCGCACGCTTTTCGGCGATACCGATGCACGTGTGGCGGCCAAGGTGCGGGCTGCGCTTGCCTGCGGCCTCAAGCCCATCGTCTGTGTCGGCGAGACCCTTGCCGAGCGCGAGTCGAGCCAGACGCTACGCATTGTGGAAAAGCAGCTCACGGCCGTGATCGACGCCGTCGGTGCCCAAGCGCTTGCTTCGGGGGCCGTGGCCTACGAGCCCGTTTGGGCCATTGGGACCGGCAAGACGGCCACGCCCGACGAGGCACAGCACGTGCACTGCAACCTTCGTGAACTGATCGCACGATTTGATCCGAAGGCGGCCGACGCCGTGCGCATCCTTTACGGCGGCAGCGTCAAGCCCTCCAATGCGGCCGAACTCTTTTCGCAGCCCGATATCGACGGCGGCCTCATCGGCGGCGCGTCCCTGTCGGCGCAGGATTTTTACGCCATCTGTCAGGCGGCCTGATCACAGGTCTTTGTCGGACAAGGCAACACTTTTAACAACCAGAACATTCACAGAGACTACACATGCAGATGTTGATGAGCATTGCAATCGTCGTACAGATCGTTGCTGCGATTGCCGTCATTATTTTGGTGCTGCTGCAGCACGGCAAGGGTGCCGACCTCGGGGCTGCCTTCGGTTCGGGGGCTTCGGGCTCGCTTTTTGGCGCCACGGGCTCTGCCAACTTCCTGTCGCGTTCGACCGCGATTGCTGCGACGATCTTCTTCTGCGCAACGATCGCCATCACTCTGGGCTCGGGCGTTTTCCAGAAGCAGGCGGCCAAAAAGAGCGGCGGCGTTCTGGGCACGATGACCGAACAAACCTCCGATGTTCCGGCCGGCGCGAAGAGCGACTTGCAATCTAACCAGATTCCGCGCTAAAATACCGACTCTTCGTTGGTTCGAAAGAATCAGCGAAGAGAAAAATCCGAAGCGGTCGTGGCGAAATTGGTAGACGCGCAGCCTTGAGGTGGCTGTGGCGAGAGTC
>CAMAHM010000027.1 GCA_945834535.1 uncultured Sutterella sp.
GCCGAAGAAGCCCGCAGGGCCGAGGAGGAGCGCCTCGCCGAAGAGATGCGCATTGCCGAGCAAAAACGCATTGCCGAAGAAATGCGTCTTGCTGAAGAAAAACGCATTGCCGAAGAAAAGCGCATCGCTGAAGAAAAGCGCATTGCCGAGGAAAAGCGCATCGCCGAAGAAAAGCGCATTGCCGAAGAAAAGCGTATCGCTGAAGAAAAACGCAAGGCTGAAGAAAAGCGTATTGCCGAAGAAAAACGCAAAGCCGAGCAAAAGCGCATCGCCGAAGAAAAGCGTCGCGAACGTGAAGAACAAAAGCGCATTGCCGACGAAATCCGTCGCCAGGAACTTGCGCGCATCACGGGCGCCCAGCGCACGGATGCTGACCGCGTCGGCAAGACCACGGGGTCGCCGACCACTGTTAAGCGCAACGTCTCGGGCACAGCCTCGGCCGAATTCCGCGCCCGTCTGATTTCGTGCATTCGATCGGGGATCAACTTCAACGTGCCCTCGACGATCAAGCGCGGCCAGTACAAGGCGATCTATCAGCTCAATCTTCTGCCGAGCGGCGATCATGCCGGCCCGCCCCGCAAGATCAAGAGCTCGGGGCTGCCCGCGTATGAACTTGCCGTGGAAAGCGCGATTCGCCGCTGCGACCCGGTGCGCGTGCGCCCGGGCGAAGTTATGCCCCGCTCGATCGAGCTTGTCTTCGATCCCGTGGACGACGCGGACGAGCGCCGATAAAGCGCTTTCCGATCACGCAAACGGGCGCCCTAAATGAGCGCCCGTTTGTGTTTGGAAGACTTCAAAAAACGACTATCTTGTACCCGCAAAAGGATCGGCAATATCGTCGGCAACCGCCAGCCACTGCGCCAGTGCCGGCGAGCGCTTTGCCAAAGACCGCACATTCTCAAGGCGCACAAACGCTTCGTCTCCGCCAGCAAGAGTTTCGCTTTTTGCCGTCAGTGCATCGGACTCTGCAGCCAGCACTTTGACCAGCTGCCCGCGCTCGACATAGCGCACGCCGTCTTTTTGCACCAGTCTGAGCGTAACGTCCCCGGCGCGGATGTCTTCATCCATTTCCACAAGCGAGTCTGCCTTGCGACTGCGCAGCCACAGCCACAAAAACGGCCAGGCTGCAAAAAGCGCCCAGAAGGGAGCCGTAAAAATCCACACAAACGTGCCGCTGCCGCCCAAGGTGTCTTCAAACACGAAAATACCGCCCAGAAAACCCCAGGCACACCAAGCAAGCCAGGCGGTCTTCGCCTTGGCGGGACTCATTTTCTGCTGTCGACGCGTCATGCTTCTTCTCCTTTGACGGGGGTGCTCACTGCCGGCGCCGAGCGCGCCAAATGTTTGGCGCGCAGCTGTCCGCATCCGCCTTCGATGTCCTGCGCCGCGCTGTCGCGCAGCGTTGCCACGACGCCCGCGCGACGCAAAATGGTGATGAGATCCTCAATGTGCTCAGAGTCAGGGCGCGTGTAGGGACTGCCGTCGACCGGATTGACGGCAATGAAGTTGACCATGGCGTAACGCCCGCGCACAAGCTCGGCAAGACGCTCGACCTCTGCGGCGCTGTCGTTGACGCCCGCCATCAGAGTCCACTCGATCTGCGCCGGATACTTTGTGGCTTCGGCATAGTCGAGCGTGCGCTCAAGGAGCCTTTCCACGCTCAGGCGTGCAGCCCGAGGCAGCAGTCGAGCGCGTTTTTCGTTGTCGGTGGTATGAAGCGACAGCGCAAGCGCCGGGTGCACGCTCATGGCGTGCAGGCGGTCAAAAAGACGCTCGTCACCCACCGTCGAGACCACAATCTGTTTGTGGGCAAAACCCGCAACGTCGCCCAAAAAGCGCACGGCCTCTTCGACGGCATCCAGATTGTGCGAGGGCTCGCCCATGCCCATGAAGACAACTTTCTTGATGTCCGAGCGCACGCGTCGGGCGGCCACAACCTGTGCGACGATTTCGGCTGACGAGAGCTGTCGCACCAGACCGCACCGTCCCGTCATGCAGAACACGCACCCGACGGCGCAGCCGACCTGCGTGGAAATGCACAGCGCCTGCCGAGGAAGGAGCACGGCTTCGACATATTGACCGTCGGCAAGATGCACCAGAAGCTTGGCCGAATCGGCCTGCCGGCTTTCACGAGCCTCAAAGCGCACGAGCGATTCAAGTTCCTCGCGTACGGCGTCGAGTTCGGCACTAAGAGCTCGCGGAAACCGAGCGCTCTCGGGCGTCGTCCAGGGACCGTCTCCGAGCCAGGCCCGCCAAATGCGGCGGATGTGCCCGGGCTTGGCGCCCAAACGTACAAATCGCTCTTCGTATTGACTCAAATGCGCGGCGCGGGCCATGCAGTGCTCTCTTGATCGAAAAAAAACGGGAAAACAAAAAGATTCGAGCAGGCATTCTACCGAGGATGCCTGCCCGTCAAGAGAAATGCGCTTTGGGTCGCTTAGCGCGACCAAATGCCGAGTTCCTGAATTTTGCGCGTCAATGTATTGCGTCCGACGCCAAGTTTGAGGGCGGCCTCAATCTTGCGCCCGTGGGTAAATTCGAGCGCCGTACGGTAGACAGTCGACTCGAATTCGTCCGAGAGCGTCTGCATGAGACTGCCCGCATCGTCTTCCAAACGACGCCGCACTTCCTGCTGCAAAAGCTGCCGCCAGTCGAGCATGGGCGCGTTCGTCTCGCCCGCTGCTGCAACCCGTGCCGCCTCTCGAGACACATTGCCCGCAGGAGCAATCTGACGAAACTCATAAGGCAGATCATCGACGTGAATCATCTGCGCCGGTGCCATGACGGTGAGCCAGTTGCACAGGTTTTCGAGCTGGCGCACGTTGCCCGGGAAGGGGCAGGCGCGGATCACCGCCAGTGCTTCGGGGGTCAGACGCTTTCTTTCGGTCTTGAGATTGTTGGCCGCAAGCGTCAGGAAGTGCTCGGTCAGTGCTTCGATATCCTCGGGGCGCTCGCGAAGCGCGGGCAGACGCAAATGAATGACGTTGAGTCGATGGTACAGATCCTCACGGAAGAGCCCGTCGCGCACGCGCTGCTCCAAATCCTGATTGGTGGCGGCAATCACGCGCACATCGGCCTTCAAAAGTTCGCGGCCGCCCACGCGGTAATAGCACCCGTCCGAGAGCACACGCAACAGCCGCGTCTGCAGATCCATCGGCATGTCGCCGATTTCATCGAGAAAGAGCGTGCCGCCCTTGGCCTGCTCAAAGCGGCCGTACTGCGTCTGATTGGCCCCGGTAAAGGCTCCGCGCTCATGACCGAAAAGTTCGCTTTCCAAAAGTTCGCGCGGGATGGCAGCCGTGTTGATGGCCACAAAGGGGGCCTTGCTGCGCAGCGAATGGCGGTGCAGCGCCCGAGCCACCACTTCCTTGCCCGTACCCGACTCACCCGTCAGAAGGACAGTCACGTGGCTTTGCGAGAGGCGTCCGATTGCACGGAACACTTCCTGCATGGCATGCGAGTGGCCGACGATTTCAGGCA
This sequence comes from uncultured Sutterella sp., assembly GCA_945834535.1. Classification (GTDB taxonomy): domain Bacteria; phylum Pseudomonadota; class Gammaproteobacteria; order Burkholderiales; family Burkholderiaceae_F; genus Duodenibacillus. Next base: position 3,481 of record CAMAHM010000027.1, read on the forward strand.
TGGCCTGAGCGGCCGGGCCTGCACCGTCTGCAGGATGCGCGCGTTCACTCTCCTCGCAGGCGCGGCGCAACAGTTCGATCGCTTTATTGATATCAAAGGGCTTTGCCAGATATTCGTAGGCACCGCCCTGAAAGGCCGTCACCGCACTGTCCAGATCGCTGTAAGCGGTCATGATGACAACGGGCACATCGGGCGCTGCGTTCTTGATGTGCGCAAGCAACTGCACACCCGTCATGTCGTGCATGCGGATATCGCTCAAAAGAACGGACGGCGTGTCGCTTTTTAACGCCTCGACCACATCGAGCGCCGACTCGAACATGCGATACGGCATCTGGGCACGAGCCAGCGCTTTTTCCAAAACCCAGCGAATGGAACGATCGTCGTCTACAACCCAAATCTGCTTCATGATGGTGGTGCCTTACTGCGGCTTGGAAAGAGGAAACAAAAGAGTGAATACGGTATGTCCGGGCTGGCTGTCGACTTCAATGGAGCCGCCGTGCTGCTCGACATAGGTCTGTACGATCGACAGTCCCAACCCTGTGCCGTTGTCGCGGCCGGTGACGAGCGGATAAAAAATCTTCTCCCGAATCGACTCGTCGATCCCCTGACCGTTGTCGATAACCTGCACCTGAAGCGCCATCTTGTAGCGGTGACGCTGAATGATGCACTGTCGTGCCACGCGGGTGCGCAGCACGATTTCGGCCCGTTCCTGTGCAAAGAGGTGGCGCGTTGCCTCGGCAGCGTTGCGCATCAGGTTGAGAAACACCTGAATGAGCTGTTCGGCATCCCCCTTGATGGGCGGCACCGAAACGTCGTAGTCGCGGGTCACGGTGAGGCCGTGGGAAAACTCGGCCATGACAAGGTTGCGTGCACGCTCAAGAACCTCGTGCAGATTGACGTCGGTCAGAATCCGCTCGCGCCGATAAGGCACAAGAAGGCGGTCGACGAGCGCCTGCAGACGGTCGGCTTCGGCAATGATGACTTCGGTGAATTCGCGCTGCTCGCTGCTTGTGAGTTCGGCTTCCAACAGCTGCGCGGCGCCGCGAATGCCGCCCAAAGGGTTCTTGACTTCATGCGCAAGATTGCGCAGCAGCACTCGGGAGGCGTCGCTCATGCCCGCTTCCTGCTCCTGACGGGCCTGCTCAATGACGCGTTCGACCTGCGTGAGTTCAAGAATCAGCAGTCCGTCGCTTCCCGTGAGCACAGAAATACTGGCGTGAACGGGTTCGGGCTCAACGAGCGGCCGGCACAACTCCGTAACAGCGCTGTAGGGAGCGTACTTGGCATCTTTTTCGGAAAAACGCTCGACCCAGTCACGTACCTGCGGGATGAGAAGACCGATGTCCGAGCCTTTAAGACTGCGGCGCGAACAGCCCACGAGCGACTCGGCGGCACTGTTGCACCAACGCACGCGGGCAAAGCGATCAAGAACGATGACGCTTGTGGCCAAGAGGTCTGCAGCCGCCTGCACCTGAGCGTAGAAACTTCTGCTCTGCGTCATGCCGGACCTCTCTATAGCGAAGAAAAAATCGAGAAAAACTCTCCCTCAGGCGAGGCATCCAAGGCGCACCCAGCCCGGGGCATTGCGCGCCGCACGCTCTGGCTGTACGACGCTGAAAATTGCCTCGGCCCCTGAACAAACAGGGACCGAGCGCTGCGGGCGATTAGCCGGCGTAGTACATCTCGTATTCGACGGGATGCACGGCCTGACGGTAACGATCGACTTCCGACTGCTTGAGAGCGAGGTAGCCGTCGATCATGTCGTCGCTGAACACGCCGCCGCGGGTCAGGAACTCACGATCCTTGTCGAGGTATTCGAGCGCCTGGAAGAGTTCGCCGCAGACCGTCGGGATCTTGGCGTTTTCTTCGGGCGGCAGATCGTAGAGGTTCTTGTCGGCAGGTTCACCCGGATGGATCTTGTTCTGGATGCCGTCCAGGCCGGCCATCAGCATAGCCGAGAAAGCGAGGTAGGGGTTGGCCATCGGATCGGGGAAGCGCACTTCCACGCGACGGGCCTTGGGGCTCTGAACATGCGGGATGCGCAGCGAAGCCGAGCGGTTGCGGGCCGAGTAGGCGAGCTTGACGGGGGCTTCAAAGCCGGGAACCAGACGCTTGTAGGAGTTCGTGGTCGGATTCGTGAGGGCATTCAGGGCACGAGCGTGCTTGATGATGCCGCCGATGTAGTACAGGGCGAGTTCCGACAGACCGGCGTAGCCGTTGCCGGCAAAAAGGTTCTGACCGTCCTTCCAGATCGACTGGTGAACGTGCATGCCCGAACCGTTGTCGCCAAACATGGGCTTGGGCATGAAGGTGGCGGTCTTGCCGTAGGCGGCAGCCACGTTCCACACCGTGTACTTCAGAATCTGCAACCAGTCGGCGCGCTGCACGAGCGTCGAGAAGCGGGTGCCGATTTCGCACTGGCCGGCAGCGCCCACTTCGTGGTGGTGCACTTCGCAGGGCACGCCCTGCTGCTCGAGCAACGTCACGCATTCGGCGCGGATTTCGGTGAGCGTATCGACGGGCGGAACGGGGAAGTAGCCGCCCTTAAACTGAGCGCGATGCCCCAAGTTGCCGCCTTCGTATTCAATCTGGCTCGACCAGGGAGCTTCTTCGGAAAAGATTTTGAAGAAGGTGTTGCCCGGTTCGTTGCCGTAGGTGACGCCGTCGAAGATGAAGAATTCAGGTTCCGGACCGAAGAAAGCCTGGTCACCGATGCCGGTCGTCTTGAGATAGGCCTCGGCGCGACGGGCGATCGAACGCGGGTCACGCGAGTAGCCCTTGCCCGTATCGGGTTCAACAACGTCGCAGGTCAAAACGAGCGTGTTCTGCTCACGGAACGGATCCATGTGAGCGGTTTCGGGATCGGGCATCAGGATCATGTCGCTCGCTTCGATTCCCTTCCAACCGGCCATGGAGCTGCCGTCAAAAGCCTGACCTTCTTCAAAGGTGTCTTCCGTGAGCTGATGCGCGGGCACCGAAAGATGCTGCTCCTTGCCACGGGTGTCGGTCAGACGATAATCAACGAACTTCACGTCATTGTCTTTGACCATCTGCAGTACGTCAGCGGGCGACGTCATGATTCAATCTCCTTGGATCTCGATTTAGAGTTGGGGTCACGAGTCCGTTCAGACTCGTGCTCGGCAAAAAGCCGATTGCTGCCCCATATGAAGCAAATTTCGTGCCAAACCTACTCCTCGAAATCGGCCGCAAAAAAACCTGTGCCGACAGAGTGCATGTCCGCATCGACCGCTTATTTTACGAGAGTCGTGCACATTTTTGGTGCACGCTTGCACAACCCAAGTGCATCATCAGGGCCCTGTTTTCGTGCAACGATCCTGCCGCCTGATCTGTCGCAACAAAAAAAGACTGTGCACGCTCTCCACACGAAGCCGGCAGCAGGCTAAAATGCGTCCTCTTGGGGGTGTTCCGGTTTCGACGGGGTGTAGGACGTCGCACGGGGCATGCCGAGGTCTAGTCTCCTCGTTAATCCGCTAGAAATAAATAAACGCCAACAACGAGCGTTTCGCTCTCGCCGCTTGATCGGTGAGCGATGCACTGAGTGGTCTCTGGCTCAGGCAGGGCAACCTGCAGCATCGTCATTTCACAGAGTCTAGGAGTCGACGGTGTCGCGACGCCGTCTCCGAAACTTAGCGACTGGCTGTTCGTCGGCCCGTTCATCGGCAGGGCGGACAGTAAGACTCAAATCATTGAACTAAGCATGTAGAACCGGCGAAAAAATCGCTTCGGACGCGGGTTCAATTCCCGCCACCTCCACCACTTCAAATTTTGATTTTAATTCCTCTGAAATCAATAAGTTAGCGCCGTTTTTCGACGTCCAAACAGGCCCGAAAAATGGCTCGATTTTGGTCAGAATTTTGTCAAAATTACCTAGATAGAGGTAGCTAAAATCGGCATCTTTGCTGCCTCCTTGGGGTCGCTCACATTTCTGGAGTCGCCCTATGCTTTGCCTTTCCCGTCTTGGTCCCCGTACAGAAAACTATATTTCTGTAGAAAAAACCCTTCTTTACCCATTAACCCACCACAAGCGCGTCGTCCCAACGGCACCGCATCCGTTTTTCTCTTTAGAAACAATCCTTTCTCATTTTTTGTGCCCGGCGGCACAGGGGACCTTTTGCCGTTTTTCACTGCACTTGGACGGCCAAAAACCCTTCAATAACCCACCAACAACCCACCTACTTCGGTTGGAAGCCAAAAACAACAACCCACCAAAATTGGCCAACAACCCACCAGAAAAGTCCAACAACCCACCCAAATTGCGTCAGAACCCACCGCAATTGCCGTATTTCGGTCTCTCGGACGTCATTGGCAAGCCTTTCCTTGGTTTGTTGACCCTCGTACGCATTTCTTAACCGTCTCATAACCCTTTCGTCCCTCGAAATACCTTTTTCTGCAAAAAAGAAGAGGAAATCGTCGCAGACGGCGGCCGGGGCATTGATAGCGTCCCTGTCGTCCATCTCATCAGCCGGAGGCTTCTATGCGAAACAATTCGTGCCCTCTTTTAACCGATGACGCTGCTCACAAGCTAACCAAAGGCTCTGTCAGTCTGGGCGGACAACTTCGTGGTCTGTTTCTAAGAGCGCAGGGAAAGCAAAAAGTCATCTACCTTTCCTACATAAGTCAAGGCATCCCCCGCCTTATTCGTGTCGGCACGTTTCCCGAATTGTCAATTCCAGACGCACGTCGGCTGGCGGTCAAACGCGCCATTGAACTGGAAGCCTGGGACAACTTCGTCATCCCCGAGGACTGCCCATCGGGCGATGACACCCCATTTCCAAAGGCGGTCACCAAGGACTACAGCAGGGTGAAATTGAAAATCGTCGTTTATGAATGGTTGCGCGATCGCTACACCAGCGGTTATTGGGATTGCGACAAGACAGGAGAGCGCGTCACTCGTCGCATGTTTGAGCACTATATTTTCCCGAGCATCGGTGATGTCTACATCAACGACATTACGACAGAAATGATTGCCCGATGTCTCTATCCGATTTGGCGTGAGAAGCACCCAACCGCTACCAAGCTCAAGGGCTACCTCAAACATTTCTTTTCATGGGCCATTGCCACAAAGCGGTGCTCCTTGCCTGCCAATCCGGCATCCGATGACGGAGGACTCAATGTCTTCCTCATGCACCGCAGTCGGCATATCAAGCCAAGTGAAAACCATGCAGCCTGCAGTATCGAAGAAATTCCTCAGTTGATGCTGGAGCTTCACTCTACGCCGGGCATGACGGCACGCGCATGTGAATTTGGAATTCTTACAGCAGCTCGATCCCAAGCGGTGCGATGTGCCCAATGGTCGGAGTTTGATTTCCGAAACCGTACATGGACCATCCCCACCGAGCACGACAAAATCAAACAGCACGGCAGGAACCGCGTGATTTATCTGTCGCATGCGGCGCTCAATCTTCTCCGCTACATGCCGCGTTTTGAAGAGTCAGAGCTCGTATTCCCCGGCTCCAGATTTCAAGTTCTGACCGACGCTTCTCCATTGGCCGTTTTTCGTCGACTTCATGAAAAGAGATTGGCTCAAGACGGCAGAGGATGGATTGACCCCGTCAAAACGGCCGAACTCGGAACCCCCTGCACGATCACCTTTCACGGTACTGCACGCGCCGGTTTCAGGACATGGGCAAAAGATGATCTCATTGGAAATAACCGCAAGTTCGATCAGGAGGCTGTCGAATTGTGTCTATTGCACAGCAAGAACGACAGCTACCGCGGAGCATACGACCGAGCACAGCTAAGAACAGAGCGTCTCTTGATCATGGAGGAGTGGGGAAAGTATTGCACCCAACTTTACGGAGACGCAGTGCCCCCAATCGGAGAAGAAAACGTGATTGGGTCGTGGTGATTTCCCTAATTTCCTTATCCCCGTACACACCCCGCGTACGGGCATGAGGAAGCGCTTTTTTCAAAACAGATAACCTAGCGTCAAGAAAAATCAATGACTTCTTTTACTTCCTTGCAAAAGTCACAACCCGCAGAAAGCGACGACTATGGAATCAGGGTTGTCACACGCGAATACGTTATGAAGTCGCTCAGTATCTCCCGGTATTACCTGTACCTAATGCAACTGGAGAAGACCTTCACTCCCTCGATTTATATCCGCCCATGGACCGTGTGGCCTGCCAAAGAGGCGAAGGCCCTGATTCGAGCGCACAAAGAAAAACAGACCAAGGGCCAACTTAAACAACTTGCACGCCAGCTCATGGAAGAACGAAAAGATGAACTCAAACACCTCATCAGCAAAAAGCGAATCGGGCAAAGATAACGCGCAGGAAACCCTGCCGATCCAACCTTACTATCAGGCGGCACCGACAGAGCACCCCGTGATGGACCGGCTCAACCTATTTGGATCACACCCACGTCGGGAAGGTCTGACTTTTTTCTGCGACTGTCCCAAATGCCTGCGTGAGGGTGTCGTCACACCCGCTCGCTTTGACTGCAACCCAAATCCTTCCGTGGTCGGTCAGTTCACATGCGCAACGTGTCGGTGCTCCACCGAGGAGTTTCTGTTCATTCTCGGACTGAACGAAATCACCGGCGCTCAGTGCCCAAGGCTTCTGATGGCCGACAACGTGTTGCCGCACACGATATTTGACGCCATTACGCGCGCTCTTGTGCACAGCGGTCAAATCTTTCAGTCGTTTTCTCGAATCATGTTCGTCCGCCCGGACAAAAACGCGGTCCGCCGCGTTCGCCCCGGCGATCTCATCAGTCTTGTCAGTCGCCACCTCATCTTCTACAAACTGGAAGCCGGCAACCACGAGCGCCGCTGCAAGACTCCCCTGCAGCTCATTCAGAAATATCTCTCACAGGATCCGGACGAAAGCATCCCAACGATTACGGCCTTGGTCAAGCATCCTGTACTCACTGCTGACGGTCATTTGTCCTGTCTCAGAGGCTTTGACCCCCTCACGCACCTTTATCACCTGTACGACGCCAAAAAGTACGAAAAGGAGACGTGGTCAACGCTGACCAAAGACGACGCCCTCAAAAGCGCCCAAATCCTGGAAGGTTTGCTGGAGGAATTTCCGGCCGAGCGAGACGTCGACAAGAGCGCAATGATGGCAGCCGTGCTCTCTGCGGTCATGCGCCCGACATTGGAGTCATGCCCTTTGGTCACCGTCGACGGCAACGGTCCGGGAACCGGCAAAACCTCGTTCTGCCAAATGCTGTCCATTTTGGCCACGGGCGCAACGCAATCCGTCAGCACATTCCCAAAAGACGAGTCGGAATCAACGCGAACGATTTTCGCTCGGCTTCTCGACGCCTCCGGAGTTGTTCTCTTTGACAACGCTTCTCAACCTCTGCGCGACTACGACTCGCTCTGCGCGTGTCTGACCTCGGCTGAGTTTTCCGCTCGAACCGTTCGCTCCGCACACACCGGCACAGCGAGCACCAATGCCATTTTCATGATCAACGGCAACAATCTCTCTGTTGAGGGAGACCTACGCCGCCGTGTGCTGTTTATCCACATGGAAGGCGACGAGAACACGATCTGCAGAACATTCAAACGTCCGGATCTGAAGCGAGCGGTGAAGCGCAACCTCGTCAAATACCAAATCGCAGCACTCAAACTCATTGCCGCTTATCTGCAGAGTGACGCTCCGCGCCCCTGTGCTCGCAACCTTGTCGGTTTCGAGCACTGGAGCCGGTACTGCCGCGAACCCCTGCTTTGGCTTGGCTATGCCGATCCCCTTTCGCGAACCTTTCAACTGTGCCGATTTGTCGTCGACATGGGTACCGGACGATCCCCCGCCGAAGAGTTGGTCGACCTACTTTTCCCGATTTTTGAAAAAAAAGGCTTCTTTGCAACCGACGTCATTGACTACATCGACAACCATCGTGAGGACGATGTCTGCAAGCAGATGCGTTGGCATTTGGGACGCATGGACTGCATCATCGACGGCGTCATCAATGCACGCAGCCTCGGCAACCGTCTGACGAAATACTGTGACCGTTCGAGCGCGGGGCATGTGCTGAAGCGCCGCACAAAATTGGGTCGGTCGTTCTACATGTTCATTGACGATGAGGGGATGCCATGATCAGCGCCCCGGAGCTCATCCGAACGGTTCAAGAAGCCGCCCGTGTTGAAGCGACGATTTTGGGCACTGAGCGCTTTTTGAATGACATGCCGTTCGACTCGCGTGTTCGGCAGATCATCTCTGCAACGGAATCTTTGGGCACTCCGAGTTTTCGTCTTGGATTTGTACCGATTACGCCCTCCGGGATCATCGGTCGAACACCGCTCGCAAAACTCAGCAATGTCCAATCTCTCGCTCAGGCCCTCGCTTGGTGTGCCGCGCGGCCGCCCGCCGAGGCCGCAGCTCCGGCTCCCGACGCGGATCTTTCCTCGTTTTATCTTGATGCGCTCTTGTCGGCTGTGAAAACGAGCGTCCCTGTCGGGGCTGTTCTTTTCAATCTGTGCACGGACGAAGCGCGCTCCATCGCCAATCTCTCCGTGGACCGTCTTACAGCACAGGTTTTCAAACAGCACTACAAAATCGCATTTCGGTTCAGAGGCAGCAAACAAGCGCATGGCCATCAGGTCTGTCAGTACCTTTTTGAAGTTCTGACCGCCAACGGGAAACTCAAGTCGCAACAACGCCGCATCGAGGCCAAGCTGGACCAGATCCTTTTCCCCCAACCGACCTTTTGCGCTCCGCCGATTTTTCATTTGATGGACAACAAGGTCATTGAGATGCTCACGGAATTGCTGGCGCATCTCAATGTCAGTGTGCCCACCGGGGGGCGTCTTCTGATGCTGACCCGTCAATGCTCTGTCGCCAGTGCGGAAGCGTCAATTCGTCGTGAGCAACGGGGCCGCCACGGTCGATTCGACTTCGGCACCACTCGCGTCACGCTGCACCGCATGACAGCCATGACGCGATCCATTGTCTCAGAGCTAATAGGTCAAAACTATGACGCGGCCGACCTCATTGTCGTGTTTCTCACTGCCGCCTTGGTGTCCGCGCAGAGGCACAGGCTGGATCTCCGATGGGCCGGTTTATGGATCACGCTCATCGAGAAACAGCTCAAGCTATTTCTCAACGATTGGGCCCCCAGTCCGGGGGCAATTGTGCGGAGAGAGGACTGCCGTTTTGTACAAAACCGCGCACATATTGTGCGGAGAGAGCCCTTCCCTCTCCGCACAATAACAAATATTGGGAGTTAAGAGGTGATTCTCGAAAACCTTGCCAAAGCGGCGGATCCCAAGGCTTGCGAAGAACGCGCAGAACTAACCAACGCCGAATTGGCCGAGGCCGTTCAACACGAGTTCCAAGCACTGCAGAAGTCGGTCAGCAATCTTCGCCTTTTATTCCTTGTGCAGGGACTCAAAGCGAGTGACCCTTATGTCGCCATGGTCAAAGACAATCTCTATGGCCAAGAGGCAGCACACATTGCTCCGCGTGTGCGCATGGACAAGCGCTACAACACTCCGAGCTTCTATTGGGAGCGAACGATACGCCGCATTCACGACGCGTCTACAGGAAAACAGGAGAAGAACAAAAACGAATCGCCCTCAGACAACAAGACGAAGCGCAAACAGATTCGACAGTACAACGCCTACTACGCAAAAAAAGGCGAAACAGGAAAACGCGAAGTGACCGTGACCCTCATTTCAGCGCACATTCCCGTCAACAAAAAAACATTGGCAACAAGCGACTCGCACTTTGATACCGAGCCCGAGTGGGCCAAAGCCGCATTCAGCGTTGTGGAACCCGAACTCGTGGCTCTGAGGAGGAAAAGCAAGCTTCTGAGTTCCATCCATCGGTTCTATGTGCAACTGACCAAAGTATGAAACTGCCATTCATTGACAAGCTGCTCGGGCTCGATGAGCCCGTATGGCTGCATTACGACGACATTCCCGATAAACCCAACCTGTCGCTTGAGAGCACTTCCTACCCCCAGCGCTTACTGACGACCCTCGAGCTGCGGCCCTTGTCGTTTTTCAGGGATCGCTATGCCAAAGAGCTCAAGTTCTCTCTCCCGGCGCTGCAGTTGCCCAATGATGAACTTGACCGATTGGTGATGCCGACGGTCACCCGTTGCATCGGCATGATGCATCTGCTGCCCGCCTCTGAAAGCCACCATCATTCGGGAGCCGGCGGTCTGCTCGTGCACTCTCTCCAATGCGCCACGAGCATGGTGAATGCGGTCAAGCTTAGTGCGCGTACCGAGCTCAACAAAGATCAAACGCACAAACAGATTTATCACAATGGGCCGCGTTGGCTTCTTGCTGCTTTCCTGACGGGGCTGCTGCACGATGTGGGCAAGGTCTACGACATGGAGGTCTGTTCCGACAAACGCGAGCGATGGGATCCCGATGAGGGAACGCTTTTGGATTGGGGGTACCGCCTGCGGTTAAAGCGCTACCACGTCCGTTGGAAACCGGATCGCACCCCCAACGGACACACAGTCAAAAGCATTCGACTGATGCATGCGCGTCTGCTTGAACGGGATTGTCTCCGCTACCTGCGGGCCTGCACCGGCGACCTCATCGTTGAAGCAATGGACTATGCCATCGACAAAAATACCGGCCCTCTTGCGGAATTTCTGCGCGAGGCCGAAACCGTTTCCATCGAAAAAGACGCGATAGACAGGCGTCAATTGGGGTTGTCGCATACGCGAGCCGTGCAATCCGTCTTCTCATGCGTCCTTGCGGCACTTCAAAAGTTGGTGGGGGAAAACGGCAAATGGCAAATCGGCTCTCCAGAGTGCCCGATTGTCTTCTTGCCGGATGCCGTTTACCTGCGCCTCACGAAAGAATCGCTGCAGAAAATCGCAGAAACAACAGCAGCCATGGGCGCGGGCCCCATTCCGGTTGATACGGGGGGCATGGTGCGCGTTCTCTCGGATGCCGGCTTTCTCCTGCAAAACCGAGCAGATCAGCCTCCCTCATGGCTTTGGCAAATTCCCGCCAAAGGGCATTCGGGCAAGAAAGGAAATGACAACCCGTTCGATGCCGTACGCCTGTCGCAACCCGCTTTGCTCTTTCCGAACGGACTCCCCCAATCGGCCGGGAGGTCAGGCTCTGCCTTGGTATGTCTTGCCCCGCGATCCGACGAGACAAAAACTCACCGCCCAACGGAGAGTCAAGCTCCGAAGCCTGAGCAAACAGAACCGCCTAAAGAGCCTGATGCCCCATCAACCCCTCAGCCCCCGTCTGAGACGTCCTACATCGCTCCATCAGCACCTTCGTACTCGAATGATTCAGGGGAGGCAGAAAAACAATCCAAGGAAGCGTACCTGACGCGAGACATGTGTTTTAGCGAACGAGCCACGCCCGCCGAAACAAAGCAAGCTCTTGAGTTCACACGTCGACTGTTGATCACACTGGCCGCACAGGCGCATTTGGGGCGGGGATTCCTACTGGAAGGCGGAACCCTGGAGGGCACGCAATTCTCGACAGTCCTCTTGGAAGATGTGCTGAGGCGTCAGAAAGTCGACTTCAAGACGGCTGAATTTGTCATGCGATCACTAGAGACGCGTCCGGCACTTGAAATCGACCTAAAAAAACACGTTGCAAGGCTTCGCATCAATGTCAGGAATTGACACACAGTCCTTCATCGCCACACTCGGCGTCAACCGTGCCGCCCGTGAATCGGCGGCCTATTTTGCGGCGAGCGGCCTGTACCTCACGGCGTCGCTCGTCTTGCCGTGGATTCCGTGGGCGTTGGCCGCCATGGCACTCGTTCTCTTTCTCATGGGGTGTTGGAGACTGCGGCCCGCTCTCTTACAGCGCCGCTTTGAGGCCCAGCTCATTGGCGACAGACGACCTTGGCTCACCATGAACGAGTTGATCCGCTTGTCCTCACGGGCCAACTGCGCCGCCGCCCGATGGCTGGGATACGGTTTTGCGTGGGACACCGAGCACTGTCAGAACGTGCAGAACCTTGTAAAAACCAATTGGAAGGAGCTCTACCGAGAGAGCCTCACGCGTGCTGCGGCCCGACGTTGGCTGTTTGGGCATCCGTTGCAGGCCATCCTGCATCCCTTTGCGACATACACACTTCTAAAAACCAAAAAGGCATTGGCTGCGACAACTCCCGGTTTTCGCTGGATCCATGCGCTGGGCAAAGAAAGTCCTACCTTTGTCGCCCGCAAAGAGCTCGAAGGCCATATGGCAGTGTTCGGCACCACGGGTTCCGGGAAGTCGCGCTTTTTGGAAGTCCAAATCGCACAGGCCATCCTGCAGGGGCATTGTGTGATCGTGCTCGATCCCAAAGGCGACAAGGGTCTAGAAAACTCGATGCGCCTTGCCTGCATCCGCGCCGGTCGTGAAGGCCAGTATCTGCAGTTTCATTTGGCGCATCCCGAAACGTCAGTCAACCTTGACCTTTTGGCGAACTTCACCCGCGCCGAAGAGATTGCTTCCCGCATTGCCGACACGCTCCCCGGACAGGGGGGAGAAGGACAGGTCTTCGTCGACATGGCCCGAGGCGCTTTACGCAGCATTTGCGACGGACTTAGGGTCATCGGCACAAAGCCCACCGTCAAGAATCTCCTGCATTACTACGGCAATCGTGATGGGTTGGCCTTTGCAACGCTTGAAGCGCATCTCAAACGAACATTGGGGGAAGAAACCGTTAAGAAGATGACCGGCAAGGCCAAAAGTCCGGAGGCTCGGCTCGAAGACATGCGGGAACTCTATTTGTCCCAAGGACGCCCGTCGGCAGCCGTTGACAGCGTTCTGGGCTTTGCCGATCTGGATGGTGCCGTGCTTTCAAAAATGACGCAGTCCCTTGTCGTCGTGCTTGGAAGCCTCTCACGCGGGGACATTGGCAACAAACTATCGCCGGACAGTCAAAACTCAGAGGATCATGGCTGGTGGGACTCGAAATCAGTGATGAGGGACAACCGCGTTCTTTATGTCGGTCTCGACGCCATGACGGACTCGGGAATGGCGCGTGTCATCGGTACGCTGTTTCTATCCGACTTAACGGCATCTGCCGGTGCCCGCTACGACTTTGAATGTGCATCTGCGCCTGTCGCGCTGTTCGTTGACGAGGCTGCCGAACTGACCTGTGAGCCCTTCACTCAGCTTCTGAACAAATCCCGTGGTGCGAAGTTTTCGATCTGTCTTGCTTCCCAGACCATCGCTGATTTTGTGGCCAAGGCCAACAACGAGGCCCAAGCCATGCGCATTTTGGCCAACGTCAACAACTGCGTGGCGTTGCGGTGCATCGACGAAGTGACGCAGGAATTTTTTGTCAAGCGCACTGTGGGCACCCGAACGGTTTCCAAGCAGGCGGGGCACGACGTGTCGGCCGGAGCCGACCGCCTGATGGCCCAGTCCGGCTCCGTTGGCGAGCGCTTGGTTGAAGAAGAAGCCACCCTCATCCCCGCCCCCTTGTTGGGAGCCCTGCCGAACGGGGAATTCTTCGGCGTCTTCTCGGGCGGCCACGTCATCAAGGGCCGCGTGCCGGTTTTGGTTGAACACCCCTCGCAGTTTCATCAGGATGGGTAGAAGGGCAAGGGACTTCCGAGTCCCTACACCTTTGTGCAATTTCCTGCAACTGTGCACAGAAGAAACCGTCCTGCCAAAAACATTAGCCCTTTGATTACATAGAGAAATCTCGCCGTTTTTTGGTGAAAAACGGCGTAAGGATTGAGAAAAAACTCCCGTCCGTCGAGACCGATCTTTACCGAGCAGAAACGCGGCGGGGCTGCAGACACATACTCAAAATCTTTTTGCAACTGTGTTTTCATAGGATTTGGTTATTTCAAAGGTTAATGCACTGAAAACAGGTGAGATTTTTTAGGGCGCATAGAGCAAAAAGCCCCAAATAATTGAGAAAAAAGTCAGGCTTGAAATGAGAACCACGGAGATAAATGCCGCTGCGTCACATGCGGCAAGAGTGTTGGTGACGTGTTTTCTGTGTGTCGTTTTGGTGGGGGCTCTTTTTGCGCCGCCACGGATGGCACGGGAGGTCCGCGTCCGAGAAACGGAGGCTGCAACGATCCTTTTTGGTCCGTGGCCCCAAAAGGCATCCGTCGAAGCGGCCCGCCTTTTTGACATGACCAAGGAGCAAATCCTGATGGATCTACCCACAGACGCCTTCGGTGACGTCGATGAGGGCTACTCGGAACTAGCCTTTAAGGTTCGCAACTGGACGGCAGGTCGGTTGCGGGTTCTGACAGACGCCGTAGCGGTGCTGACGCTTCGGCTGACGGCGGTGGCTCTAAGCGCTTTGCTGTTTATACCGGCCCTCATGGCGGCGTTTTACGGCGGAGTTCAGCGCAGAGAGGACGCCAAGGCGCGTTTTAGCTACGCATCGCCCTTTTGGATGCGTTTTCGCTGGTCTGCGGTCCAAATGCTGGGGCTCCTCGTTGTCGTGTTGACGCTCTTTCCTGCGACGCTGCCCACAGGGGTGTTTCCTCTGCTCGTCGGGGCATGGGTGCTGATGTTCGGAGCTATGGTGGGCGGGCTGCAAAAGGAGATTTGAGCAGTCGGGGCATTGGGAGATTGAGGGATTGAGTTTTTGGGGTCTTGAGATTTTGAGGAAATACGGAAATGAGGTTTCCCACAAGCCCCAATTCCCCCAAATGTTGCTTTGTGGTTTTGTGGTTGTCCCCATTTGAGGTTTTGCGAGCCTGTGTTTTAGGCTTTGGAAGATTGCGTTTTAAGAAGCCCAGAACGCCAAAGGCCGCCCGTTTCCGAGCGGCCACCGATCATCTCGTGCGGATCAACCAGACAAGCACAACGACCGCAAGGGCGAGTCCATCAACATGGATGTCGCCGGTGCTGATCGCCAAGCACTGTGGCATAATCTCCCACGATGAGAGAAGATGTCTGGGCATCTTGAACTCCTCATCAAAATAATGACGAGCCCGGTGTTCCAGCACTGGGCTTTGTCGTTTTCACACCCATGCCATCGCTGTCATGGGACCCGTTCGATTGACCGGCAAACGCACAGTCAATGAACACTTAGGCGTTTCGGCCAAGGTGAACGGGCAACGTCAAAGCTACTCTCTC